>NZ_JAVRFJ010000028.1:0-142444 GCF_031845845.1 Streptomyces gottesmaniae | reverse complement strand
ACCCGCCCGAGCCCGCTCAAGGAACCGCCCGACCGCCCCGTACCGCTCCGGCAGCGCCACGATGACGTGCAGCCCGGCGGCGATCCCCGACACCTCCGCTCCGGGAAAGTGCTCGGCGAGCGCCGACACCAGCACGTCACGCCGCTCCCGGTACGCCCGCTGGCACCGCCGCAACTGCCGGTCGTAGTCCCCCCGTTCCACGAACCGCGCGAAGAGCGCCTGGTCGATGGTGGGATGCCCGAGATCCATGGTCCGCTTGAGCTCGACGACCTCCTGCGCCAGCCACGCCGGTACGAGGAGCCAGCCGAGCCGCAGCCCCGGCGCGAGGGACTTGCTGACGGACCCGGTGTAGGCGACCCGCTCGGGGTCGAGCCCCTGCAACGCGCCCACGGGGGCGCGGTCGTAGCGGAAGTCCCCGTCGTAGTCGTCCTCGACGATCAGCCCGTCCACCGCCCGCGCCCAGTCGAGCAGTTCGCTCCGCCGCCGCGCGGAGTACGCGATCCCGGTCGGGAACTGGTGCGCCGGCGTCGTCACCAGCGCCCGCACCCCTGATTCCCGCAGCGGGCCGAGCGCCGGCCCTTCCTCGTCCAGCGGCAACGGCACGGTGCCGAGCCCGGTGGCGGCGTACAGCGTCCCGTGCTCGGGGCTGCCGGGGTCCTCGACGCCGATGACGCGTCTCCCGCGCGCGTGGAGCGCGAATCCGAGCAGCGTGGTGGCCTGGGCCACCCCGGAGACGACGACGATCCGCTCCGGGTCGGCGACCACGCCCCGCCGCCGGGCGAGCAGTTCGGCGAGCGCGGTGCGCAGCCGGGGCAGCCCACGAGGATCCGGGTAGCCCAGCTCGTGATGCGGCAGCTCCGCGAGGATCCCACGCTGGGCCGCCGCCCACGCCGCACGGGGGAACAGCGACAGGTCGGGCGTCCCGGGCACGAAGTCGGCGCGGGCACCCGGCGGACGCGGAGCGAGGTCACGCGCCCGTGGCAGCGCCGGCGTACGCACGGCGGCGCCCACCCAGGTCCCGGCGCCCCGGCCGCTGCGCAAGTACCCCTCCGCGACCAGCTGCTCGTACGCCTCCGTCACCAGCCCGCGCGAGACCCCGAGGTCGGCGGCCAGCTCCCGGCTCGCCGGCAGGCGCGTCCCCCGCGCGAGGCGCCCCGACCGGATCGCCTCCCGCAGCGCCGCCTGCAACGTGCGTCCGCGCGCGCGTGCGGGAGCGTTCGCGACGGGCAGCAGCAGCTCCCAGGCGGCGGCCCAGGGAGCGGCCCCCGAGAGTGCGCCGTGGTCGGAATTGGTCCCCGATGACGTCATGGAAGTGGACCTTAAACCGGACCGCCCGGCTCCCTAGCGTCGCGACCATGAAGCCCACGCCCACGCCCACCTCTCCCGCGACCGCCACCACCTCCACCTCCACGGCCCCGGCCTCATCGCCGGTCTCCGGAGCCCTCCTCGCCGCCCTCGCCTGCGTACTCGTCGGCGGTTCCTTCACCGCCAACAGCGTCCTGGGCGACTACCCGTACGCGGGCGGCCAGTTCCTCCGGTACGGCCTTGCCTGTCTCCTGCTGCTCCCGCTGCTCGGCCGGGGCGGCGCGGCGCCCCTGCGCCGACTGACCGCACGTCAGTGGGCCCGGCTGGGACTGCTCGCGGCGGTCGGCATGGTCGGCTTCAACATCGCCGTGATCGCGGCCGAACACTCGGCGGAACCGGCGGTACCGGGGGTCTTCGTGGGCTGCGCCCCGGTGGCGGTGGCCGTCCTCGTCCCGTTGTCGGAGGGCAGGCGCCCTCAACGCGCGGTCCTGCACGGGGCGTTGCTGGTGGCTGCCGGCGCGTTCACCGTCCAGGGGTGGGGACGTACGGACGGCGCGGGCATCGCCTTCTCGGTGTGCGCGCTGGCGGGCGAGATCGGGTTCGCCGTGCTGGCCGTGCCGGTGCTGCGACCGCTCGGGCCGCGCCTGCTGTCGGCGGCCGTGTGCGGGGTGGCCGCGGTCGAGTCGGCCGTCATCGGCGTGGCCGTCGACGGTGGCGCGTGGCTGCGCCGCCCGGACGGCACGGAGTCGCTCGCGCTGCTGTGGCAGGCGGCGGTCGTCACCGTGGTCGGATTCGTGTGCTGGTACATGGGCATGCAGCGCATCGGCGCCGAGCGCGCCACCCTCTTCTCCGGCCTCATCCCGGTGGCCGCCGCCTGCACGGCTCCCCTCGTCGGCACGGGTTCCTACGGTGCCGCGCAGGCCGTCGGCAGCGCGCTGGTGGGCGCCGGGGTCGCCCTGGGCGCGGGGGCGTTGTCGTGCCGCCGGTCGGCGGCCACCGGGGAGGGCCGGTCAGCGGCTGCCGTCGAGGATGACCCGGGCGACCAGCGCGGGGTCGTCGTTCATGGGGCAGTGGCCGCAGCCGGGCAGCCGTACCAGCCGGGCGCCGGGGATGACGCGCTTGGCGCGGACGCCCTGACGGCGGACGAGCAGCCAGTCCCGGGTGCCCCAGGCCACGGTGACGGGAAGACCGGGGACGTCGTCGGTGAACAGGACACTGCCACCGGCCCGCAGTGTCTCGTCGAACCCGGTGGCCCCCGCCAGCGCGAGCGTCTCGGCGACGACCGCCTCGGGTGAACGGCGGCTCGGACGGGCGTAGATGGTGCTCGTCAGGGCGGTGCGGCCGGCCGCCGACCGGGACAGCCGCTCGACCAGCGGGAGCGGCAGTCGTCGGGAGATGTGCCGCATGGTGAGCAGGACGCCGAACGCGTAACGCCGCTCGGCCTCGTTCCAGAACCCCGCCGGGGAGAGCGCCGTGACGGACCGTACGAGCTTCTCGCGGCCCAGCTCCAGGGCGAGCAGACCGCCCAGGGAGTTGCCCGCGACATGGGGGCGGTCGAGTTCCAGCGCCTCGCAGAAGGCACCGAAGACGGCGGTCGTCGTGGGCAGGTCGTAGGTGAGTCCGTCCGGCAGCGCGGGCGACGCGCCGAAGCCGGGCAGGTCGACGGTGATGACCTCGCGCTCGGCCGCCAGGATGTGCGTCACCGGGTCCCAGGCCTGCCGGTGGTGGCCGATGCCGTGCAGCAGGAGCAGCGGCTCACCGGTGCCCTCGCGGGTGTAGGAGACCGTCACGGGCCGCGGCCCGAGCGGGGAGGGAACCTGGAAGGAGACCGTGGCGGCGGACATGGTGCAGCTCCTCGTCTGGGCGGATGGACGCGCCGGCGGGGGCGGTCGTAGACAGCTTGTCAGCAACTGCTACCGGCGGGTAGTCCCGTGGAGTAACAAGCCGCGCGCAGCCTCGGAATCGCCTGGACACGGCCGGGCCCTCCGGGTTGGGATGGAACGGTGACCACCGACATCGCGATCGACGTCTTCGAAGAGCACCGTCCCGTCCTGATGGGAGTCGCCTACCGCATGCTCGGCCGGGTCGCCGACGCCGAGGACGTCGTCCAGGACGCCTGGCTGCGCTGGTCCGGCGCCGACCGCTCCGACGTACGGGAACCGCGCGGCTTCCTGGTCCGGGTCACCACCCGGCTCGCCATCGACCGGCTCCGCCAGGTGCAGTCGCGCAACGAGGCCTACCCCGGCCCCTGGCTGCCCGAGCCGTACGTCACCGACTACGGCGCCACCGTCCCGGACACCGCCGAGCGGGCCGTCCTCGCCGACACCGTCTCCCTCGCCGTCCTGGTCGTCATGGAGTCCCTCTCACCCCTGGAACGGGCCGTGTTCGTGCTCCGGGAGGCCTTCGGCTACCCGTACGCCGAGATCGCGACGATGATCGACCGCACCGAGCCGGCCGTGCGCCAGCTCGCCGGGCGGGCCCGCCGACACGTCGACGAGCGGCGCCCGCGCTACGACGTCGATCCCGTCGAACGCCGTGAGCTGACGGAGAGGTTCCTCGCCGCCGCGGCAGACGGCGACCTCGACGGACTCATGGCGCTGCTGGCCCCCGACGTCCGGCTGGTGGGCGACGGCGGCGGCATCGGCAAGGCCCCGGTGCGGGTCCTCGAAACCGCCGACAAGGTCGGACGCTTCGTGCACGGCGCGGCCGGCAAGGGCGTGCGGGAGGCGTCGTTCCGGTTCATGGAGATCAACGGCGCTTTCGCCGTGGTCCTCCTGTCCGGCGGCGAGGTCGACAGCGTCTTCCAACTCGATGTCGCCGACGGCCGTGTCCAGTGCGTCTACATCGTGCGCAACCCGGAGAAGCTGCTCTCCCTGGCGGCCATGAAGCCTTGATGAACGCTGCCGGGCGTCCGACCTGTCGGATGCCCGAGGGTTCGATGATTGGTCTTGACCAAGGGTGGGGGCAGGCCTATGGTCGCAAGAAAGTGCAACAACCTTTAATAAACAAGGGCGCTAAAAACGCCGCCGGGCCACGGCGAAGCAGCGGAGGACAGGGTGGGGACCCAGCAGCTGGAAACGGTGCCGGAACCGAAGTACTGGCATCTGAAGACCGTGCTCAGTGAGGCATTGGACTCCGAGTTCTCGGTGGGGGAGATCCTGCCCAACGAACGTGACCTCGCGGCCCGCTTCGGCGTCGCCCGGGCCACCCTCCGCCAGGCGCTGGAGCAGCTCGAACTGGAGGGCCGACTGCAGCGCCGTCGCGGTGTCGGCACCACCGTCGCGCCCCCACGCGTGGGCGTGGCCGTCGGCACCGAACAGCACGCGTGGCCGGGTACCGTCGGCGACGCCTGGCAGGCCGTGGACTGCACGACCTCGGCACCGCCCGCCGCGGTCGCCGACATCCTGGAGAGCGTCCACGGCGAGCAGGTGCACGTCGTACGCCGCTCCCGTATGTCGCACGGCCACCCCGTCGCCGCCGAACTGCTCTACATCCCGGCGGACTCCGTGCCCGCCCTCTCCGCCATAGACGCGCCGTCCGGTGCGGCACGCGCGCGTGCCGTCCTGCGTGAGCTGCAGCGCCTGGAGCTGGAGGGACAGGACCGCTCGGTGGAGCTGGGTTCCGCCCGCGCCGACGACGCCAAGGAGCTGGACCGGCTGCCCGGCGCGCCCGTCCTGGTCGTCACCACCCGCTTCTTCGCCGAGGGACGCACGGCCGCTGTCTCCCTGGCCACCTACCGTGCTGACACGTGCCGCCTGACCTTCGGGGCCTCGGGCGGCGTCGAGATCCACCACGGCCCGGAGCGCCACGCGTCCTGACGGCGCCGACAGCGGTTCCCGGCCGTACCCGCCGCGTCCCGGATGCCGGGGCGCGGCGTTCGCGTGCCCGGCAGCGGTTCGGCGCCGCCAGGAGGCGGCGCCGAACGGTGGTTCGACGGCGGCCGTGGTTCAGCGGCGCGCCGTCACCGTGCCCTCGACCGCGAAGAGCTGTTCCTCGACGTGGTCCAGGGCGAGCCGGAGCGCGCCCATGGCGACGGCCGCCTCGCCCAGCCGGGAGAGGGCGACCCGGGGCGGGCGCAGGCAGTAGCGGGCCAGCTCACGGTGGAGGGGGTCGAGGACGTCGTCGATGCCGGCCGCCCAGCCGCCCACGACGACCAACTCGGGGTCCAGGGCGAGGACGAGGGCCGTCACATCGTGGACGAGCCGCCGTATGAAGCGGTCGACGGCCTCACGGGCCCGCACGTCGCCCTCGCGCGCGTGCTTGAAGACCTCGGCGACCGCCTGCTCGTCCAGCGGGTGCAAGGGCTCGCCGGTGGTCGACAGCAGCGCCTCCGGGGTGGCCTCACGGCCCAGCAGATGCAGCGCGCCGATCTCCCCGGCGGCGCCGCCGTACCCCCGGTGCAGCCGCCCGCCGATCAGCGAACCGGCGCCCGGGCTCAGCCCCGCCAGCACGAACACCACGTCGTCGGACTCGGTGGCGGCGCCCTTCCAGTGCTCGGCGACGGCGGCCGCGTTGGCGTCGTTCTCGACCAGCACCGAGCACTTGAAGGAACGGCTCAGCCGCTCGCCCAGGTTCAGTCCCGTCCACTCCGGCAGGGCCGCGCACAGGCGTACGGCGCCGTCGGCCTCGATGACCCCCGGGCTGCCCACCCCGACCGCGCGCAGCGAACCGCGCGACACACCGGACCTGCGGAGCAGCTCGGCGACGGTCGAGCGCAGCCGCTCCAGCCGGTCCTCCGCCGACGCCGACTCGGAGACCTCCTTGGAGAGCGAGCCCAGCACCCGCCCGTCGAGGTCCGCGAGTAGCGCCGCCACCCGGTGCGAGCCCACGTCCAGTCCCAGCAGATGGCCGGCCTCGGCCCGGAACCGGTAGTGCCGTGCCGGGCGCCCCTGCCGCCTGGCGGCACCCTCCTCGGCGGCCCGCTCGACCACCAGCCCGGCCTCGACCAACCCCTCCACGACGCCCTCGACCGTGGGCCTGGACAGGCCGGTGACCCTGGTGATCTCGGTCAGCGTCGCGTGGTCCGTGGCCCGCAGCGCGTGCAGCACCACGGCCGAGTTGATTCTTCGAAGCAGAGAAGGATCCCCGCCGGTCAGTGGCCCCAACGCCCGTCCTCCCAGCTCGCGCCCATGTCTGCCGGATCGTACTCGCCACGGCGCACCCCGGCGAGTGCCCTCCGCCCCCGACGTGCGCACTCCCTCACGGGCCCGGGCACAGGAACGGCTCGGCACCCGGGAGACCCCGCGCCGACGACCGACCGCGGCGCGCGTGCACGCCCCTGACGCGGCCCCCTGCCACCGCCTCCTCGCACGCCCCTCGCACCGCCCCCTCGTACCGTGTCCTGACGCCGTGCCAATTGTCAGTGCTGCCCGCTTTACTGGACCGCATGAGCATCACGCACCACCTCGCCGTGATCGACCGGCTGTGCTCCGAGGAGTTCCCCGCGGAGCCCGGTCGGTCGGACGTCGGCACGGCCGGACCGGGGTACCACGTCGCCGAGTTACGGACGAGTGCCGACTTCTGGGAGGACGACGGCACGCGGCGCGAGGAGACCGAGGAACAGTACGAGGCGGACCGTGACGCGCTGTCGGAGCTGCTCACCGCACGCTGGGGCGCCCCGGCCGTGTTCAGCCTGTGGAGCGTCCTCGACCGGTCGATGGACGGCGAGGACATACCCGAACCCTGGGCGGTGCTCAGTTCCCACGTCCCCGACCTGCACCTGTGGCAGGTCGACGGACGTTGGGTCGCCCTCGGAGTCTCCCAGTGGGACACGGAACTGCCGTTCCAACTCGTCGCACTGATAACGGAGATCGACCCACCCTGACCCGCCCGCCGCGGCCCCCGCTGACCCGTCCACCGCGGCGCCCCGCACCCGGGCACCCGGACGGTCGGTCAATCCTCCGCCGCCACCCGCAGCCGCGCGAACTCCTCCGCCATCGTCGCCGCGGTCCAGTGCGCGTTCAGCCCGCTGGGGTTGGGCAGCACCCACACGCGTGAGGCCCCGATCGTCCTCTCCTGCGGTCCGACGGCGGCCTTGCGGTCCCCGAAGGCGGCGCGGTAGGCGGTCACACCGACCACCGCGAGCCACCGCGGACGCAGCCGCTCCACCTTGGCGGTCAGCAGCCGGCCGCCCTCCACGTACTCCTCGGCCGTCAGCTCGTCGGCGCGGGCCGTGGCACGGGCGACGACGTTGGTGATGCCGAGCCCGTACGACGGCAGCTCGCCCTGCTCGGACGGCTTCAGGAGCCGGGGTGTGAAGCCGGACAGGTGCAGGACGGGCCAGAAGCGGTTGCCGGGGCGGGCGAAGTGGTGGCCGGTCGCCGCCGTCATGAGCCCCGGGTTGATGCCGCAGAAGAGGACCCGGAGGCCGTCCGCGGTGACGTCCGGCACCAGCCGGTCGCGGGCGGCCTCCAGTTCGGCCTGGGTGTAGCGGGTCAGAGGATCGCTCCCGGTGTGTAGCCGGCGGCCTCCGGGCGCTGCTTCACGATCTCCTCGATCCGGCCGACGACGACGGCGACCTGGTCGGCGGCGGCGCCCGTGAAGGAGAGCTTGTCGGCCATCAGCGCGTCCAGCTGGGCACGGTCCAGCGGGATGCGGTCGTCGGCGGCGAGCTTGTCGAGCAGTTCGTTGCGCTCGGCGCCCTGCTCGCGCATGGCCAGCGCGGAGGCGACGGCGTTCTCCTTGATGGCCTCGTGCGCCACCTCACGGCCGACGCCCGCCCGTACGGCGCCCATCAGCACCTTGGTCGTGGCGAGGAAGGGGAGGTAGCGGTCCAGCTCGCGCGCGACGACCGCCGGGAACGCGCCGAACTCGTCGAGAACGGTCAGGAAGGTCTCCAGCAGACCGTCCAGCGCGAAGAAGGCGTCCGGCAGCGCGACCCGGCGCACCACCGAGCAGGAGACGTCGCCCTCGTTCCACTGGTCGCCCGCCAGCTCGCCGGTCATCGAGGCGTAGCCGCGCAGGATGACCATGAGGCCGTTGACCCGCTCGCACGACCGTGTGTTCATCTTGTGCGGCATGGCGGACGAGCCGACCTGACCCGGCTTGAAGCCCTCGGTCACCAGCTCGTGCCCGGCCATCAGGCGGATCGTCTTCGCCAGGGAGGACGGCGCCGCCGCCAGCTGCACCAGCGCGGTCACCACGTCGTAGTCGAGCGAGCGCGGGTAGACCTGGCCGACCGAGGTGAACGCCTGCGCGAAGCCGAGGTGCCCGGCGATCCGGTCCTCCAGCTCCGCCAGCTTGGCGGCGTCCCCGCCCAGCAGGTCGAGCATGTCCTGGGCCGTGCCCACCGGGCCCTTGATGCCGCGCAGCGGGTAGCGGCCGAGCAGCTCCTCGACGCGGCCGTACGCCACGAGCAGTTCGTCGGCGGCGGTCGCGAACCGCTTGCCGAGGGTGGTGGCCTGCGCGGCCACGTTGTGCGAGCGGCCGGCCATGACCAGCTCGCCGTACTCACCGGCCAGCTTGCCGAGGCGGGCCAGCACGGCCACCGTGCGGTCGCGGACCAGCTCCAGGGAGAGCCTGATCTGCAGCTGCTCGACGTTCTCGGTGAGGTCGCGGGAGGTCATGCCCTTGTGCACGTGCTCGTGCCCGGCGAGGTCGTTGAACTCCTCGATCCGCGCCTTCACGTCGTGCCGCGTGACCTTCTCGCGCTCGGCGATGGAGGCCAGGTCGACGGTGTCGAGGACCCGCTCGTAGTCGGCGAGCGCCTGGTCCGGCACCTCGATGCCGAGGTCCTTCTGGGCCCGCAGCACGGCCAGCCAGAGCTGCCGCTCCAACCTCACCTTCTGCTCGGGCGACCAGAGCGTGGCGAGCTCGGTGGAGGCGTAGCGTCCGGCGAGGACGTTCGGGATGCGGGGCTTGGCTGGCGCGGAAGTCACGTGTACGGATTCTACTGGCGATTCGTGCAGGTGAGCGCCGAGGGTCTCTTCGGAGGAACCTACGAAGAGCTGTCCGAGCCGTCGGCCAGCTCCGCCAGGATGTCCCCGTGGCACGGCTCGGGCGCGCACCAGCAGGCCAGCGTCTTCCCGCGCAGCTCCGGTACGAGGGCCATCAGCTCGGGGTCGGCCGTCAGGTACTGCCGGTACTTCGCCATGACCTCGGCCCGCGTCCCGTCGCGCTTCTTCTTCTCGGTGTCGTACTGGAACGGGTTGTAGAGCGGGTGCTGCGGCAGGTCCCAGTGCCCCATGGTCCAGCGGCGGCCGATGTAGACCAGGTCGCCGGGGGCGAACTCCAACCGGGGGCCGAAGTCGCGGATGCGGCCCTTGAGGTTGATCACGGTCGTGGTCACTCGCGCCTCCCGGTAGGACGGCTCCCTACGCCAGTGGGCCCTCGTACGGAAGCAACTCGGGCCGCTCGGCGCTGTAGCGGCACTAGGCGCGCTTGAGCGTGGGCATGAGGCGGAGGGCGTTGTCACGGTAGATGCCGCGGCGTTGGCGGTTGGTGAAGACGGGGTCGGTCTCGACGGCCGGGACCGTGAAGCCGGTGATGATGTCGGCGGAGGCGGCCGGCCAGTCGGTGCCGAAGAGGATCCGGTCGGCACCGGCGGTGGCCACCAGCGTGCCCGAGGGGGCCAGCGGGCCCGCTGTGTCGTAGTAGAAGCGGTGGAGATAGTCCTGGACACGGGCGGCGTCGAGGGGTGGGGTGCAGAAACTGCCGAAGGCCTTCATGCGGGTGGCGATCTGAGGGAGGAACCCGCCGGCGTGTGGCAGGACGACCGACAGGTGCGGGTAGCGGTCGAGTGTCCTGGTACGGATCAGATTCACGGCGGCGCGCGTGGAATCCAGCAGGAAGTCGCACATGAAGTTCGGGATCCCGGGGACGGTGGGCACGCCGGGTGGTCCACCCGGGAGGTCGAGCGGGTGGGTGACAAGGACAGCGGAGCGTTCGTCGAGTTCGGCGAGGAAGCGGTCGTAGGAGGGATCGCCGAGGTAGATGCCGTTGTAGTTGGCTTTCACGCTGACTCCGACGGCACCGAGCTCGTCGAAGGCGTGTTGGAGAGCCCACGTGGTCACATCGGGATGGTCCAGGACAGCAGGGGCGAGGATGGCGAAACGGCCCGGGTGTGCGGCCACCAGGTCGGCCATTGCCTCGAAGACGACAGTGAGGCCTTCCCTGGCCTGCGCGGCGGAGCGGTACCGGTCCTGCATGGTCGGGTTGAGCACCGCGGTCGCGATGCCCACCCGGTTCATCAGCGCCAGAGTGGAGTCCAGGTCCCAGCGTGCCCACCACGGCAGTTCCTGCCGCCGCACCAGACCCTCACGCTCGGCCCAGTCGACCCATGCCGGAGCGGTGAAATGGTGGTGGACGTCGATCCTCGAACGGCCGCCGTCGTCACCGCCCTGCGAGCTCTGGGGCCCCGCTTCTTCCCTCGCCAGAGCGCTGGCCCCACCCGTCGCGGCGACGGTGGTCGCCACCGCGCCACCGGTGATCAGCAGACTGCGCCGACTCATGGCCTCGGTCGATTCCGGCATTCGCGTGTCCCATCCGTAGCTCCGGGCTTGCCGCACCACGATGGCCCGGCGACGGGCCTGTGATCAGCACGGCGTGCCCTGTTCGAGGCCGGTTACCTCGGACGGACGCGGTCCGGAGGGCGGCCCGGCCGTTCCCGCCGTCGTCCGGCTTGGAGGGCCGGGCGCCGAGTGGGGACCGCCGATGGGGAGGGCGTCGTGCGCGGCATCGATACAGATCCACCTGTACTTCGATCGGTGCCGGGCATCCGGACGAGGATCAGGGTCACGTTCCCAGCCGTCGCCAGCCCGTCACAGGTCCGGGGTTCGTGTCGTCCATAGGGGTGACCCAGAAGGCTTTGCCCAGCTCAGCGCTGAACTGGGCGCCTGCCCGGCCGTCCCCGGAGGAGCGCCCCGTGAGGCGGCGGCCTATCCACGGCAGCAGGTACTGCCGGGCGAACCGCGCGTGGGCCACCTGACGGGCGGTCCAGCCGGGCGGCGGCGTGACGGGCATCGGCGTGCGCCACTCCGGGTCCCGCGCCTCGTGGCCGAGCGTCTGCCAGACCGCCTCGGCGACCCGGCGGTGCCCCTCGGCCGTCAGGTGCAGCCGGTCCACGTCCCACATGCGGGGATCGCTCAGCGAGGGCGCGCCGTAGAGGTCGACGACGAGGGCGCCGTGCCGCGCGGCCAGTGCGTCGACGCAGGCGAACAGCTCCTCCATGCGCGGCCGGAACCGCTCCAGGACGGGGCCCTGGCGGCCGGGGCTGCGCATCAGGACGAGTTGCTTGCAGGAGGGGGCGAGGCGTTCCACGGCCTCCTCCAGCAGGCCGCGCACCCGGCCCATGTCGCACTTCGGCCGGAGCGTGTCGTTCAGGCCGCCGACCAGGGTGATGACGTCCGCCTCCATCGCGGCCGCGACCTCCACCTGCTCGGCGACGATCTGGCCGATCAGCTTTCCGCGTACGGCGAGGTTGGCGTACCGGAAGCCGGGCGTCCGTGCGGCCATGCGGGCCGCGAGGAGGTCCGCCCAGCCGCGGTACGTACCGTCGGGGAGGAGGTCGGACATGCCCTCGGTGAAGGAGTCGCCGACCGTGACGAGGCTGGAGTAGGCGGGGCCGGAGTCGGTGGGCCCGGCGGGGGTGGGATTCGTCTGCATGGCGTCGGAAATGGTACCCCGCGCACATACCCAGCGGTCGGTCACCGTGCTCGTCACCCGCCCTCGGCCGAGGACGGGTGACGGGTGACGGGTGACGCATCACAGGGGACGGGTGACCGAGGGACGGACGACTCAGGCGGCAGGCTGGCCGAACAGCTCGCGCAGCACGTCCTCCATGGTCACGATGCCCGCGAGCCGTCCGTCACCGCCCAGCACGGCCGCCAGATGGGTCCGGCTGCGGCGCATCGCGGTGAGCACGTCGTCCAGCGGTGTGGTCTCCCGCACGCGGGCGATGGACCGCATGTCCCGGACGGAGAACGGCACGTCCCGCGGGGCGGCGTCGAGCGCGTCCTTCACATGGAGGTAGCCCACGATCCGGCGCCCCTCGTCGACCACGGGGAAGCGGGAGAACCCGGACTCGGCCGACAGCCGCTCCAGCTCCTCCGGGGTGACCCCCATGCCCGCGTACACCACCCGCTCCAGCGGGAGCACGACATCGCGCACGGGCCGGCGGCCCAGTTCGAGCGCGTCCCGCAGCCGCTCCTGCGCGCGGTCGTCGATCAGCCCGGCCTCGCTGGAGTCCGCGACGAGACGGGCCAGCTCGGTGTCCGAGAAGGTCGCCGCGACCTCGTCCCTCGTCTCGATCCGCATCAGCTTCAGCAGCGCGTTGGCGAACGCGTTGATCGTGAAGATCACCGGGCGCAGCGCGCGTGACAGGGTCACCAGCGGCGGACCGAGCAGCAGGGCGCTGCGCACCGGCTCCGCGAGGGCGATGTTCTTCGGCACCATCTCGCCGAGCAGCATGTGGAGATAGGTGGCGAGCGCCAGGGCGATCACGAAGGAGATCGCGTGGCCCGCGCCCTCCGGCACGCCCATCGCGTGGAACAGCGGCTCCAGCAGGTGTTCGATCGCGGGTTCCGCGACCACACCGAGGACCAGGGTGCACAGCGTGATGCCGAGTTGTGCGGCCGCCATCAGCGCGGACACGTGCTGCAGACCCCACAGCACGCTGCGGGCCCGGCGGTCGCCCTGTTCGGCGTACGGTTCGATCTGGCTGCGGCGTACGGAGATCAGGGCGAACTCGGCACCCACGAAGAAGGCGTTGACCACCAGCGTCGCGAAACCGATCAGCAGCTGGACGGCGGTCATCGGGTCTCCTCCTCGTGCTCCTCGGCGGGCGTGACCGGCGCGCGCAGCAGTACCCGCGCGGCTCGGCGCCCGGCCGCGTCCACCACGTCGAGCCGCCAGCCGGTGACCTCCACGGTGTCGCCGACGGCCGGGATACGGCCCAGTTCGGTGGCGACGAGGCCCGCGAGCGTCTCGTACGGCCCCTCGGGCGCGCGCAGGCCGACGCGGGCGAGCTGGTCGGTGCGGGCCGAGCCGTCGGCCGAGTACAGCTCCCGGCCGTTCTCGTCGGTGCCGACGGGGGCCAGGTCGGGTGTCTCGTGCGGGTCGTGCTCGTCGCGGACCTCGCCGACGACCTCCTCGACGATGTCCTCCAGGGTCACGACGCCGGCGGTCCCGCCGTACTCGTCGATGACGACGGCCATCGTGCGCTTGCCGGAGAGCCGGTCGAGGACCCGGTCGACGGTCAGCGACTCCGGGACGAGCAGCGGCTCGCGCAGCAGCTCGGCGACGGACGTGCGCAGCCGACGCTCGGCGGGCACGGCCAGGACGTCCTTGATGTGCACGGTGCCGACGACCGAGTCGAGGCTGCCGCGGTAGACGGGGAAGCGGGACAGGCCGGTGGCCCGGGTCGCGTTCGCCACGTCCTCGCACGTCGCCTGGGCTTCGAGGGCGATGACCTGGACGCGCGGGGTCATCACGTTCTCCGCGGTCAGATCGGCCAGGTTCAGCGTGCGCACGAACAGTTCGGCGGTGTCCTCCTCCAGGGCGCCCTCCCTGGCCGAGTGCCGGGCGAGGGCCGCCAGTTCCTGGGGGCCGCGCGCGGAGGCCAGCTCCTCGGCCGGCTCGATGCCGAAGAGCCGTACGAGACGGTTGGCGGTGTTGTTGAGATGGGTGATGAACGGCCGGAACGCCGCGCTGAACCAGCGCTGCGGGTTCGCCACCTTCTTCGCCACCGCCAGTGGCGCGGAGATCGCCCAGTTCTTGGGCACCAACTCGCCGACGACCATCAGCACGACGGTCGACAGGGCCGTACCGATCACGAGGGCCACCGAGTGGGACGCGGAGCTCGGTACACCGACCGCTTCCAGCGGCCCCGCGATCAGCTTGGCGATGGACGGCTCGGCGAGCATGCCGACCACCAGGTTGGTGACGGTGATGCCGAGCTGGGCGCCGGAGAGCTGGAACGTCAGATTCCGTACGGCCTTGAGGGCGCCCACGGCACCCCGTTCGCCGCGCTCCACGGCCAGCTCGAGCCGGCCCCGGTCGACGGTGGTCAGCGAGAACTCCGCGGCGACGAAGGCACCACAGATCAGCGAGAGCAGCACCGCCACCAGAAGGAGGAGCACTTCGATCATCGGGTCACCTCCGTCCCATGGTCGGACAGGGGCAGGAGGATCGCGCGACGTCGGGCGCCGGCGCTGGTACTGGGAGGCTCGCCCATGGGCGGACGCTCACAACCTTTCCGTAGAGGTTGACGGGTCCACCCATGGTAAAGGATCGGCAAAGACGTGTCGGTCCCCCGTCCCGGTGGAAGGCGGTCAGTCGCCGAGCGGCTTCACCCATCGCCGCCACTTCTCCTCCGGCGCGTACCCGGCCGCCCGCCACGCATGCTGGGCCGTCTCGTTGCGGACGAGCACCATGGCGTCACCGCGCCGTCCGCCGAGCCGTACGAAGCGCTCCTCGGCGGCGGTGAGCAGCGCCGAACCGATGCCCCTGCGGCGGCGCTCGGGGTGCACGGCCAGCCGGTACAGATGGCATCGCCAGCCGTCGAAGCCGGCGATGACCGTGCCCACCAGTTCGCCGTCCAGCTCGGCGAGGATCAGGGTCTCGGGGTCGCGGGCCACCAGCCGCTCGACGCCCTCCCGGTCGTCGCTGATGCTCGTGCCCTCGGCGGCCACCTTCCAGAAGGCGAGCACCGCGTCGAGATCGTCGGCCTTCGCGGCCCGTATGCGTAGGTCGGTCATGAGCGGATCCCATCACGAGGGCCCGACGGCGACCTGGAATTCCAGAATCCGGACGGGGCCGGTCGGGAGGGGACGGGGCCGCGAACGGTCTCCGGAGGGGCCGGACGGGATCACCTGCCCTGCAGCGCCTCGACGACCTTCGCGAAGACCTCCATGTTCGGCTCCAGCACGGTCAGATACGAGAACCCGTACCGCTCCCGTTGCGCCAGCACCTGATCGACGATCTCCTCCAGCGTCCCCACCAGGACCAGCGGCAGCCGGAGCACCTGCTCCTCGCTGAGGTTCGGCAGGTGACCTAGCCACGGCCGCACGGCGGCGGCCCGGTCCTCGGTCAGTTCGACTATCTGGACCAGCAGGTTGAGTTCGGCGGGTTCCTTCCGCCCGGCGGCGAACTCCCGGTACCGGCCGACCCGTTCCTCCAGTTCCTCGGCGGTCAGCGGTTCCAGTTTCCCGCCCGCGACCGTCCGCGCGCCCGTGAAGGCGGCGATGTCCCCGTGCTCGGCGGTGATCCGCAGCATCCGGTCACCGTTGGCGCCGATCAGCAGCGGCACCCGGGGCCGCTGCGCGGGGCGCGGCTGGTGGTCGTCGGAACCGAGAAGCCGGTCCAACTCCTCCACCGTGCGCAGCAGATGGTCCACCCGCCCGCCGGGCGACCCCCACGGCAGACCGGCCTTCTCGTGCTCGGCCTCCACGTACCCGGTGCCCAGCCCCAGCTCCAGCCGCCCGCCGGTCAGCGCGTCCGTGGTGGCGACCTCACGGGCGAGCAGCGTCGGGTTCCAGAAGCCCGTGTTGAGCACGAAGGTGCCGAGCCGCGGCCGCTCGGTCGCCTCCGCCGCGGCCACCAGGGACGGGAACGGGGCAGGCATGCCCAGATGGTCGGGGACCAGGATCACGTCGTAGCCGAGCTGTTCGGCGCGGCGGCACTTCGCGCGCCACTCCGCGCCCGACGTGGGGCTGAGCAGGCTGACTCCGAAGCGGAACGGGCGCGGCATGAACTCTCCTCACTCGAAAGGGACTTGAGTCGGCACACCGGTGAGTACATCATTCGTGCGCGATGGCCGCCAGCACGTTCATCCGGGACGCCCGCAGGGCGGGCAGCAGGGCCGCCACCACGCCCACGACGGCGGAGCCGATCACGACGGCGACGACCGTGCCCCACGGGATCGCCAGCGCCTTCATCCCCTGGAGTGCCAGCACCTGCTGCACGCACACGCCCCAGACCAGCCCCAGCGCGAGCCCGAGGACGGCACCGAAGACGGCGATCACCACCGACTCCAGCCGGATCATCCGCCGCAGCTGCCGCCTGGCCAGCCCGATCGCGCGCAGCAGCCCGATCTCCCGGGTGCGCTCCACCACCGACAGGGCGAGGGTGTTGACCACGCCGAGCACCGCGATGACGATCGCGAGGCCCAGCAGGGCGTAGACCAGGTAGAGCAGTACGGCGATCTGGCCCCGGACCAGTTCCTTGTAGTCGGCCTGGTCGCGGACCTGCACCTGCGGATACGCCTCCAGCGTCCGCTCCAGGTTCGCGCGCAGCTCGTCGGCGGCCACGCCCGAGCCGGCGTTCACGTACAGCGCCGAGTCCTGCCCGTCGGGTACATAGGTCTCGATGGTGCCCGTCCCGAAGAACAGCCCGCCCTGCATGCCGAAGCCGTCGGCGGTGTCCTGGTCGGTGAGAGCGGCCACCTCCAGTTCGGCGTTCTTCCCGGCGGGGAACCGCACCGGGAGCGTGTCGCCGACCCGCACGTCGTGCTCCCGCGCGAACTCCACGTCCATGGCGATGGCACCGTCCGCGAGGGCGGCCGCGCTGTCGCCCCGGGCGTAGGTGACGTTCGCGACCTCGTCGAGCCGCGCGTCGTAGGCCGCGGCGGTCGTCTCGACCCGGTCGCCGTCCGGCAGCCGTACCGCGACCGGGGTGAACCGCTGCCGTACGACGAGGCCGGTGCCCTCGGTGTCGCGGACCTTGTCGGTGACCTCCTGCGGGAACGGCAGGAAGTTCTGGTTCTGGACGACGAAGTCGGCGCCGAGGGTTTTGTCGATCTCCTGGTCGAAGGACTTCGTCATCGACGCGCTCGCCACGGACATGCCGCCGACCAGCGCGATCCCCACCATCAACGCGGCGGCGGTGGCCCCGGTCCGGCGCGGGTTGCGCAGGGCGTTGCGCTGGCTCATCCGGCCCACGGACCCGAACAGCGCGGGGAACGTCCCGCCCAGGACCCGGATGACCGGCCGTACCAGGAGCGGTCCCGCGATGACCGTCGCGACGAGGGTGAGGACCACACCGAGGCCGAGCAGCGAGGCCGCCGAGCCCGTGTCCGACGACACCGCGCACCCCACGAGCGCGCCGGCACCCGCCGCCCCGACCGCTCCGCCGACCACCGCGCGCACCTTCAGCGGCCGTCCGACCCCGGCGATCTCGGCGTCAGCGAGCGCCGCCATCGGCGACACGGCCGACGCCCGCCGCGCCGGCAGATAGGCCGCCACGAAGGTGACGCCGAGCCCGACGACGTAGGCCGCGACCGGCGTCCCCACGCCGATCACGATCTCGGTCGACTTCAGGTTCATCCCGAAGGCGTCCATGAGGGCGATCAGTCCGAAGGCCAGCCCGATGCCCGCGGCGAGGCCGAGCGTCGACCCGACCAGGCCGAGCAGCGCCGCCTCGGCCAGCACCGACCGCCGCACCTGCCGCCGGTCGGCACCCAGCGCGCGCAGCAGGCCCAGTTCACGGGTGCGTTGGGCGATGAGCATCGAGAAGGTGTTGACGATGAGGAACATGCCGACGAGCGTCGCGATCCCGGCGAAGCCCAGCATCACGTACTTGATGACGTCGAGGAATCCGCCGAGCGAGGCGGCGGCCGACTCGGCCTGCTCGTCGGCGGTCTCGTACTCGTACGCCGACGGCCCCAGCGCGTCGGCGATCCGCCGCTCCAGTACGTCGTCACTCACCCCCGGCTCGGCGGTCACCGAGATGCCGGTGGCGGCGTCGGGATCGCCCAGCAGCTCGGTCTGCGCGACCCGGGTGTCGAGGAAGACCAGCGCGGAACCGGGGTTGGTGGTGGTGAAGGTGGCGATCCCGACGACCTTCACCTCGAAGGAGCCCGGCCGGGCGAGGACCGTCAGGGTGTCGCCGATCCGCACGTCCTTGTTCTTCGCGGTGTCCGCGTCGAGCAGTGCCTGACCGGGGCCCTCCGGCGCCTGCCCGCTGGTCAGCTTCACCGGGCTGCGGTCGGTGGGGTGCCAGTCGGTGGCGATGGTGGGGGCACCCGTCGTCGGCCCCACCGACTCGTTCTCGCTGTCGACGACCGTGACGTTCTCCACGGACGCGTCGACGTGGGCCTCGGCGACGCCGTCGATCCCCGCGATCCGCTCGGCGAGCGACGCGGGCACCGTCTCCACCGCACCGGTCGGCAGCTGGCTCTCCAACTCGTCGTCCTTCGGGCCGACCGTCACATCGGCCGAGGTGGAGGCGAAGAGCCGGTCGAAGGTACGGGTGACCGTGTCCGAGAAGATCAGACTGCCCGCCACGAACGCCACGGACAGGATCACCGCGAGCGCCGAGAGCAGCAGCCGCCCCTTGTGTGCCAGGAAACTCCGCAGGGTCGCCTTGAGCACGGTCTCAGTCCTTGTCGGTGTCGGTGGTGTCGGTGGCCTCGGTGGTCGGGGCGCTCTCGGGGGCGACGGCCGCCCGGACAGTGTCGAAGCGCTTCATGCGCTCCAGGACCGCGTCGGCCGAGGGGTGCTCCATCCGGTCCACGATCCGTCCGTCCGCGAGGAAGAGCACCAGGTCGGAATGGGCGGCGGCGCCGGGGTCGTGGGTGACCATGACGACGGTCTGGCCCAGCTGGTCCACCGCCTCGCGCAGGAAGCCGAGCACTTCGAGCCCGGCGCGGGAGTCGAGGTTGCCGGTGGGTTCGTCCGCGAAGATCAGCTCGGGCCGGGAGGCGAGCGCACGGGCGCAGGCGACGCGTTGCTGCTGGCCGCCGGAGAGCTGGGCGGGCCGGTGCTTCAGCCGGTCCCGCAGTCCGAGGGTGTCGATGACCTGGTCCAGCCACTTCTCGTCGGGCTTCTTGCCCGCGATGTCCATGGGCAAGGTGATGTTCTCGGCCGCGTTCAGCGTCGGGATCAGGTTGAAGGACTGGAACATGAAGCCGATCCGGTCCCGGCGCAACCGGGTCAGGTCGCGTTCCCTGAGCCCGGTGATCTCGGTGTCCCCGAGCCAGACCCGTCCGGCCGAGACGGTGTCGAGTCCGGCCAGACAGTGCATCAACGTGGACTTGCCCGAGCCCGAGGGGCCCATCACCGCGGTGAAGCGGCCGCGCGCGATGTCCACGTCGACGGAGTCGAGGGCGAGCACCGTCGTCTCGCCCGAGCCGTACGCCTTCGTCAGGCCCCGGGCGCGGGCGGCGATGCCGTCGGCTTCCGCGCGGCCGAGGGTGTGCTCAGCGGCAGCAGTGGACAAAACGGCCTCCAGGCTCGAACCAGTTCGAATTCCGGGCGTTCTCGGCCGAGCCTAGTGTGACCCAGGGCACAGCCGGAATCCCCCCGAGGGTCGAGTCCGTCTCCGTCGCAGGTCGGGCTTCGGGTGTCGATGTAAGGGGCACGCACTCTGTGGGGGCCAAGGCGCCCTTGCCCCGCTAGCACTCCGGCGCTAGCGTCGAGTCATGGCCAAGACCCAGCTGAACGTGCGGGTGGACGAGGACACGGCCCGGGCCGCCCGAGAGCGAGCCCTGGAGCGGGGGATGAGCGTGAACCGTTACATCGAGGAGTTGGTCAGGCAGGACGCCGGCGAGGCGGGCCACACCTTCGTCGAGTCCGCCGCCGATTTCATGAAGCAGTACGAGGCGGTGTTCGCCGAGGAGTTCGGCACCGAGCCCGAGAACCGGCGCGAGGGACGTCACTGATCCCTTGAGTCAGCTTCGCATCGACCTCGCCTGGCTCCTGATGGTCGCCGAACGCAAGACGCCCGGCGATCCCCAGGTCACCGACTGGGGCGCCCTCGTCGCGGCCGTCGCCCGGCACGAGGCCGAGATCTTCGACGTCCCCGTCTACGACACCCCGCACGCCAGGGCCGCCGCCCTCCTCCAAGTCCTCATGCACGTCCCGGCGTTGGAGCGCTCCAACGCGTTGTTCGCCTCCGCCGTCGCCTACGGCTACCTCGTGGCCAGCGGCGTCAAGGTCGTCACCTCGGCCGAACAGGTGCGCGAACTCGCCCGCCTGGTCAAGAGTGGCGAGGCCAGCGTGCACGACATCACGCGGGAGCTGCGCCAGTGGAGTCAGTGAGGTCCGGCCGCCGCGCCCGGCCCAGCACGCAGTAGGAGCTGGGCAGTCGCGGCCCCTGCTCGGGCACCAGGACCTCCCGGACCGCCCCGACCTCGAACCCGGCGTCCCGCAGCGCGGCGACCGGGTCACGGGAGACATGGCAGCCGCCGAACAGCAGCGGCCACACCGAGCCGTCCAGCGCCCGCTGGGCCGTCCGCATGGCTCGTCCACCGCCCCGGCCGTGCTCGAAGAACCGCAGCTCGCCACCGGGACGCAGCACCCGGCGCACCTCGCTCAGCGAGCGCCGTACGTCCCGCACACTGCACAGCACCAGGGACACGACGGCCGCGTCGAACGCCTCGCTCTTGACCGGCAGCGCCTCCGCCGCCCCCGGCACCACGTCCACCGGCACCTCGGCGCGCAGGGCGGCCTCCAGGGCCAACCGCCGCAGCGAGTGCTCGGGTTCGATCGCCACCACCTCGGAGACGGCGCCGGGATAGCGGGGGAAGTTCAGGCCGTTGCCGGCCCCGATCTCGATGACGCGCCCCGACAGCCCGGCGAGCAACTCGTCGCGCAGCGGGCCGATCCTCGGCTCCGCCGACACGCTCAGTCTGGCGTAGAACCGGGCGAAGAGGGGGTGGTGCACGGCGTCCTTCGCGGCGCGGGCCATGAGGACCTCCCGAAGAGGGCGGCAGATACCGCGATTGTCCCCCGGGAAGCACCGGCTCACCCGTCGCACGGCCGTGGGGAACGGCTGTGCGACGGGTGGGGTGAGGCGGCGGCCGGGCATCGGGTGCCCCGTGCTCACGTGCTCGCGCGTACCCCGTCGTCGGAGCGCGGGGCGCCGGATCAGGCGATGAAGTTGCGGACCTGCTGGTAGATGCCGTGGTCGTTGTTCATGTCGTTGTGCGCGACACAGCCGACCTCGACGTTCGTCGCGCCACTGAGGATCGCGCTGGTGTCCGGGGTGAGCGCGTCGTCGCAGTTCGACCAGTAGCTGGCGTAGGACACACTGCCCGGCGTCTCGTCACCGGAGTTGAGCGAGGTGAGGAACGAGCTGCCGGTGTACATCTCCGAGCACGAGGTGTAGAGCCACCGGCACCAACCGGCGACGGTAGTCCCGTGGTTCACACCGGCCGTGGAGACGAAGTCGTCCACGTACGACGTCCCGCCGAGGTTCTTCAGGTAGTAACGGGAGCTGAGCGCGCCCATGGAGTGCACGACCACGTCGACCTTCGCGGCGCCCGTGGAGGCACGCACACTGTCGATCTTGGCCTTCAGCTGTGCCGCCGTGGTGGCGTTCGACTGGCCCCAGTCGTAGGACCAGGAGTGCAGCTCCGCGGACGTGTAGCCGTCCGCCTTGAAGTACGCGACCCAGTCGTCCCAGCTGCTGGACGAACTGCTGAGCCCGTGCACGAAGACGACCGGGTTGTGGGTGGCGGCCTGAGCGGAGGACGCCGAGAAGGAGAGCGACAGAAGGAGCGTGGTGGTCACGGTCGCGAGGGCCGTGGCGATACGGCGCATGCGGCGCTGCATGGTGCCTCCTGAAACGGGTGGGGTTCGTCAGGAGTGTCAGCGGGGTCTACGCGCGCCGCATCGGCGAAATCGCCGGTCTTTACTGGTCGGTTAACTCGCAAGTAACGTGATGAGCGTGGTGACTCCGGTGAACCCCCCACAACTTCCGCATCGCTCGCCACCGCCCCCCATGAACGCGTGGCCGAGCCCGGACCCAGCGTCGGCCGCCGTGCCCACGCTGTCCGAGGGCGTGCGCGTACGCCTGCTGCACGCCGCCCACGGCGATCCACGGGCCGCCGCGGAACTCGCCGCCGCCCTGACCCGGCGCCAGCTCACGGGCCTGGACCCGCTCCCCGCCGAGCCCCTGGCGCTGGCCCCCGCCCTGCTGCGGACCCACCGGCGGGACGTACGCGCCCTGCCCGCCGACACCCGCTTCCTGCTGCTCCTCGCCGCCGCCGACCAGTACCCGGTGCCGACACACGCCTACGCGCGCGCCGTCACCGCGGCCCGGCTCGACACCCAGCCCCTCGACACGGCGGAGGCGGCGGGCCTCGCCCACACCACGGCCCAGGGCATCGTCTTCCGCGACGCCTGGACCCGGATCGCCGTGTACGAGTCCGCGTCCATGGCCGACCGGCGCGAGGCCCACCGCCTCCTCGCCGCCGTCCTCAGCGGCGAGGGCGAGCGACCCGGCCGCTCCTGGCACCGGGCCGCCGCCGCCCTCGGCCCCAGCCGCCGCCTCGCCGCCGAACTCCGTCTCGCGGCACGGGTGGCACGTGCCATCGGCGACCCCACCCTCGCCTCCGCCCTCGCCGAACGCGCCGCGGGCCTCACCCCCGAACCGGCCGAACGCGGGCCCCTGCTCGCCCAGGCCGCCGCCGAGGCATGGCAGTCCGGCGACGGCGACCGGGCCCGCCGCCTCGTCGCCGCCACCGACGACGACGCCCTCGGCGGACTGCTCGCCCTGCGCGCCGGCAACGCCGCCGAGGCGTTCGACGCCCTGCTCACCGCCACCGTCCGCCACGTCGGCGACCACACCTCGGACCGGGCCGCCCATCTGCTGGCACGAGCCACCGAGGCCGCCATCTACACCGGGGACCTCCGCCGCTGCCGCGAGGCCGCCGCCGTCGCCGACGGGCTCGGCATCCTGCCGCCCAGCACCCTCGGTGCCCTGGCCGCCGCGTTCGAGGGACGCTACGACGACGCCCGGGACGTCCTCGAAGCCGCCGCCGGGCGCTGCGGCCCCGGTGGCGACCCCACCCAGCTCATCCACTCCGGGATCGCCGCCCTCCTCCTCGGCGACCACACCCGCGCGGTCACCGCCACCGCCCGCGCCGCCGCTTCAGCCCGGGCCAGGGGCGAGACGGTGACCGTGCCGCAGGCCATGGAGTTCCGGGCCTACGCCGAGTTCTGGACCGGGCGCCCCAAGGCCGCCGAGGCCGCCGCCTTCGACGCCCTGCGCCAGGCGTACGCCACCGGGCAGGACAACGGGGCCTGCCACCTCCAGGCCGCCCTCGCGATGTTCGCCGCCCTCACCGGCGACCAGGAGGTGTGCCGGGAACGCGCCGAGTCCGCCCGCGTCTACGCCCTGGAACGCGGCCTCGGACTGCCCGCCGCGCTCGCCATGTTCGCCCTCGCCTTCCTCGACCTGAGCACCGGCCGGTACGCCGCCTCGGCCGCCCGGCTGCGTGCCCTCGCCGGCTTCGGCCCCGGGCACGGGCACCGGGCCATCCGGCACATCGCCACACCGCACTACGTCGAAGCCGCCGTCCGCACCGGCGACACCCGGGTGGCCGTCGCCGCGCACGCCGACTACGACCGCTGGGCCCGTACCGTCCGCAGCGCCGACGACCTCGCGCTCAGCGCCCGCTGCCGGGCCCTCCTCGCGACCGGCGAGGAGGCCGTCGAGCACTACCGCGCCGCCCTCGACCTGCACGCCTCCGGCACCCGTGACTTCGAACGAGCCCGTACGGAACTCCTGTTCGGCAGCGCCCTGCGGCGGCTCCGCAACCGCACCGAGGCCCGCGACCGGCTCCACAGTGCCCTGGAGGCCTTCGAGCACTTCGGCTCCCCGCACTGCGCGTCCCAGGCCCGCGCCGAACTGCGCGCCCTCGGCGAGCGCGCCGCCCCGGCCCCGGCCGCGGAAACCCTGGAGAACCGACTCACCGCCCAGCAGTTGATGATCGCCCGCATGGCGGCGGACGGCGCCACCAACCGGGAGATCGCCGCGAGGCTGCTCCTGAGCCCGCGCACGATCGACCACCATCTGCGGGGCGTGTTCTCGCGGTTGGGCATCCGGTCGAGGATCGAACTGGTGAGGCTGCTGGGGGAGACGGAGACGTGAGACCGGGGCAGACCCCGCACGGAACCTCTACGCCGCGCCTTCCGCGGTACTGAAGGCAACCGCGTCCCACACCCCACCGAGCGCCGGCGCCAGCCAACCCCCGGCCCCCGCCCGGAAGTCGCCGGGCGCCAACGCCCCCGCCCCCGCGGGCACCGCCCCCAACAAGGGCGCCCCCGCGACCACCGGCAGGTCCGCCACGTTGCACCGCGCCGCCAGGTCCGGGGCCTCGGGCCAGCTGCCGATGACCACACCCGCCAACTCCACCTGACGCGCAGTGAGTTCTCGGGCCGTCAGCTCGGTCGTGTTCAGCGTGCCCAGCCCGGCCGAGGCGACCAGGAGCACCGGCGCCCCCAGCAGCCGCGCGGTGTCCGCCAGCGTGCCGCCCGCCTCGTCGAAGCGGACGAGGAGGCCACCGGCGCCCTCGACCAGCACCAGATCGTGGTCGGTCGCCAGCTTGGCCGCGGCCTCGGCGACGTCCTCCGGGTGCACCGGTGGCAGGCCGGAGCGGCGCGCGGCGGTCGCGGGCGCCAACGGCTCCGGATAGCGGGCGAGTTCGCGGACGGTGACGGCACCGGCGAGCCGGCCCACCTCGTCCGCGTCGCCGCGCTCGTCCGGTCGTACGCCCGTCTGGGCGGGCTTCAGCACGGCCACCGAACGGCCGGACGCCACGGCCACCGCGGCGACCGCCGCCGTGGTGACCGTCTTGCCGACCTCCGTGCCCGTCCCCGTGACCACCAGGACCGTCATGTCGTCCTCTTCCGTTCCGTCATCCCGCCGTGGCCGCCGCGCACACCGCGCGCGCGATCCGTGCCACGTCCTCGTCGCCCGTGACGTACGGCGGCATCGTGTAGACGAGGTCGCGGAACGGCCGCAGCCACACGCCCTCGCGCACGGCGGCCTCCGTGGCCGCCCGCATGTCCACCGCGTGGTCGAGCTGCACCACACCGATCGCGCCGAGGACCCGTACGTCCGTCACCCCAGGCACCTCGCGCACCGGCGCCAGGCCTTCCCGCAGCCCCGCCTCGATCCGCTTGACCTCCGCGAGCCAGTCCTGGCCCAGCAGCAGCTCGATCGAGGCACAGGCGACGGCCGCCGCCAGCGGATTGCCCATGAAGGTCGGCCCATGTGCCAGCACCGGGACCTCGCCCCGCGAGATCCCGTCGGCCACCCGGGCCGTGCACAGCGCCGCCGCCAGCGTCAGGTAACCACCGGTCAGCGCCTTGCCGACACACATCACGTCCGGCGTCACGGCCGCGTGGTCCGCCGCGAACAACGCCCCCGTACGCCCGAACCCGGTGGCGATCTCGTCGAACACCAGCAGCACGTCATGCGCGTCGCACGCCTCGCGCAGCACCCGCAGGTACGCGGGGGAGTGGAAGCGCATCCCGCCCGCTCCCTGGACCACGGGCTCCACGATCACGGCCGCCAGCTCGTCCGCGTGCCGCTCGATCGTCGAGCGCAGCGACCGCGCGTACGCCTCGTCGAACTCGACCGGCGGCGGGTCCACGAACACCTGCCGGGGCAGGACGCCCTGCCACAGCTCGTGCATCCCGCCCTCGGGGTCGCACACCGACATGGGCTGCCAGGTGTCGCCGTGGTAACCACCGCGCCAGGTCAGCAGCCGCCGCTTGCCGGGACGGCCCAGCGAGCGCCAGTACTGCAGGCACATCTTCACCGCCACCTCGACGGAGACCGACCCCGAGTCGGCCAGGAACACATGCTCCAGGCCCTCGGGCGACATGTCGACGAGGTGCTTCGCCAGCCGCACGGCGGGCTCATGGGTGAGGCCGCCGAACATCACATGACTCATCCGGCCGAGCTGCTCGCGCGCCGCCTCGTTGAGGACGGGGTGGTTGTAGCCGTGGATCGCCGACCACCACGACGACATGCCGTCGACCAACTCGCCCGAGCCGTCCGCGAGCTTCAGCCGGACCCCGCTCGCCGACTGCACGACGAGCGGTTCCTGCCGACCCGGCATGGGCCCGTAGGGGTGCCACACATGCCGCCGGTCGAGTTCCACCAGCTCGGGCACGCTCAGGCCGGTCGGCTCAGGCATTGGGCGCGAGGTCGGTTCCGGCGCCCCGGCGGCGTACGGCCACCAGATCCGTACGGGCCTCGCCGGCCGGCGTCGCGGCAACCGGGGCCTGGGCGGCGGAACCGCACACGCCACCCCCCGCGTGCGAGCCGCAACCCGCGCCCGCGCCCGCGCCCGCTCCTTCGTCCTCGTGCGACCCGCAGCCGCCCCCGGCGTGCGATCCGCACCCCGCCCTCTCCCCGGACCCACAGCCCCCGCCGGCGGCCACGGTCGCCCGGTGCTCCGGGAGCGTCACCTGGTCGGCGCCCTCCACCTCGAAGCCGGCGTCCGCGATCATCTCCAGGTCGGCCTTGCCCGCCTGGCCCTCACTGGTGAGGTAGTCGCCGAGGAAGATCGAGTTGGCCAGGTGCAGGGCGAGCGGCTGCATCGAGCGGAGATGGACCTCCCGGCCGCCCGCGATGCGCACCTCGCTGTCGGGACAGACGAACCGCACCATCGCCAGGATCCGCAGACAGCGCTGCGGGGTCAGGTTCCACTCCTTGGCGAGCGGGGTGCCCTCGAACGGGATCAGGAAGTTCACCGGAACGGAGTCCGGGTCCAGCTCGCGCAGCGAGAAGACCACGTCGACCAGGTCCTCGTCGCTCTCGCCCATGCCCGCGATCAGACCCGAGCAGGCCGACAGACCCGCCGCGTGCGCCTTGCGCACCGTGTCCACCCGGTCGGCGTACGTGTGGGTCGTGGTGATCTCGCCGTACGTCGCCTCGGACGTGTTCAGGTTGTGGTTGTAGGCGTCCGCGCCCGCCTCGCGCAGGCGTTCGGCCTGACCGTCGGAGAGCAGACCGAGGCAGGCGCACACCTCGACGTCCTCGTGTCGGTCCTTGATCGCCTTGATGGTGTCGGAGACCCGGTCGACGTCCCGGTCGGTCGGGCCGCGCCCGGACGCCACCAGACAGACCCGCTTGGCGCCCCCGGCGAGCCCGGCCGCGGCGGCCTCGGAGGCCTCGTGGGGCTTGAGCCAGGTGTACTTCAGGATGCCGGCGGTCGAGCCGAGCCGCTGCGAGCAGTAGGAACAGTCCTCGGGACACAGCCCGGACTTGAGGTTGACCAGATAGTTCAGTTTCACCCGGCGCCCGAACCAGTGTCGGCGTACCTTCCCGGCCGCGGCCACCACGTCCAACAGCTCGTCGTCGGAGGTGCCGAGGACGGCGAGCGCCTCGGCACGGCTCAGCGGCTCGCGCCGGAGCCCCTTGTCCACCAGCGTGTTCAGCAGGTCCATGAGAGCCGATCCTGTCCTACGGGACCGCTCCCGGCCAAGGAGAGTTCGGACAACAGAGTGGGATCGACGTGTGGGTATTGCCACATCGTGGGCGGCTGGTCGGCCCGTTAGTGTCTGTGCACTGCCTACAAAAGCCCCCGCCGTGCCGTCCACGACAGCCCGGCGCCGGAGGCTGCCCACACCACCCCGGAGGACCCATGGCGTTCGGCTGGATCGACGAGCAGGCCTCGGCACGCCGCCGGGCCGGTCTCGTACGGACCCTGCGCCCCCGTCCCGCCGACTCGCCGCTCCTCGACCTCGCGAGCAACGACTACCTGGGTCTGGCCCGGCACCCCGAGATCACCGAGGCCGCCGCCGAGGCCGCGCGCCGGTGGGGCGGCGGTGCCACCGGCTCCCGTCTCGTCACCGGCACCACCGAACTGCACGGCGAGCTGGAGCGTGAACTCGCCGACTTCTGCGGCTTCGAGGCCGCCCTCGTCTTCTCCTCCGGCTACGCGGCCAACCTCGCCGCCGTGACCGCGCTCGCCCCGCACGGCTCCCTGATCGTCTCGGACGCCGGCAACCACGCCTCCCTCATCGACGGCTGCCGACTGGCCCGGGGCACCACCCAGGTGGTGGCGCACGCCGATCCGGAGGCGGTCCGCAAGGCGCTGGCGACGGGCGGTGGGGTGCCCGCCGTCGCCGTCTCGGACACGGTGTTCTCCGTGGACGGCGACGCCGCCCCGCTGGCCTCCCTCGCCGCCGCCTGCCGTGCGTTCGGCGCCGGGCTCGTGGTGGACGACGCGCACGGGCTCGGGGTGCTCGGCGACGGCGGCCGGGGCGCGCCGTACGCGGCGGGGCTCGCGGGCGACCCCGACGTGGTCGTGACGGTCACGCTGTCGAAGTCGCTGGGCAGCCAGGGCGGTGCCGTGCTCGGCCCCGCGAAGGTCATCGACCACCTGGTCAACGCGGCCCGGACGTTCATCTTCGACACCGGCCTCGCCCCGGCGGCCACCGGCGCGGCACTCGCCGCGCTCCGGCTGCTGCGCCGTGAGCCGGAGCGCGCCGCGCGGGCCCGGGAGGTGGCGCGGGAACTGCACACACGGCTGACGGCGTCGGGCCATGAAGCGGTGCGGCCCGACGCCGCCGTGGTGTCCGTACGCGCGCCGTCGCCGGATCAGGCGGTGCGGTGGGCGGCGGACTGCCGTGCGGCGGGTCTCGCCGTCGGCTGTTTCCGCCCACCGTCCGTGCCCGACGGCGTTTCCAGGCTGCGGCTGACCGCCCGCGCGGATCTCACGCGGGAGCAGATCGACCGGGCCGTGGGGATCATCGGCGATACACGACCGTGAGTCGGCGTCAGGGCCGGGCGTCGCCGTAAGCGGAAGTACGAACGCTGTCGGTGGTGGTCACCGCAGCGTGGTGATGAATCCCTCCCAGGCGTCGGGTTCGAACAGCAGGGCGGGCCCCGCCGTGTTCTTCGAATCGCGTACGGCCACCAGGCCGGCCCAGCGGCCGGACGCGGGACGGGCCGTCTCCACGCAGTTGTTCATTCCCGTGCTGCGACTGCTGCGCAGCCATCGCACTCCGCGTAGTTCGGTACTGGTGGGTACGTTCCGAGGCAGTGCGGACATGGTGCCTCCTTACGCGCCGGCGGCTAGCCCGGCGATGTAATCCAACGAGTCCTCGGGCGAAAGGGCGTGGATCTGAAGGGCGTTGAAGGCCTCGACATACGCCTTGAGGTCTTCTTTCCGTTCGAGGTAGAGGCTACTCGTCAAGTGGTCGAGAACAACCACGTCCAGATCAGATGTGCTCCTAAATGAGAAAATTACGAAAGGGCCCGTGACGCCGATGTGGGCCCCGGCAGTGAACGGCAGCACCTGCAGTCGCACCTGGGGAAGGCGGGCCGCCTCGACCAGCCGGTCCAACTGCCGGGCCATGATCTCGGGCCCGCCCACCTCACGTCGCAGAACGCCCTCGTCGAGCACGGCACTCAGCTTCAGCGGCGGGTTCCCGCGCAGCACCTCCTGCCGCGCCAGCCGCACCTCCACGAGCGCGTCGAGTTTGTCGTCTTCCAGCCCCTCCACCGCGGCCCGTGTCACCGCCCGCGCGTACTCAGGAATCTGCAGCAGACCCGGCACCACCGAGGTCTCCAGCGTCCGCATCCCCCCGGCCTGCGACTCCAGGCTGATGAAGTCCCGGTACGTCGGCGGCAGTACGCCCCGGTACGCGTGCCACCAGTTGTGCCGCCCGCCGCCGTCCTCGGAGCCCGCCAACGCCAGGAGCAGCTCCCGTAATTCGGTGTCGTCGACCCCGTACGCGTCCAGGAGCTTGCGTACGTCCGCGGGCTTCACCCCGCTGGCCCCCGTCTCGATCCGGCTCACCTTGGACTGGTGCCAGCCCACGCGATGGGCCGCCTCGATACTGGTGAGCGCGGAACGGGTGCGCAGGACACGCAACTCGGCACCGAGCCTGCGGCGGCGCACCGCCGGACCGTACTGCATGGGATTCTCCTTCCGCCCGGCGCGCGAAGGTCGGGGTGACGACAGAGGATGGACGACAACCCCATCCAAATACGCTCGGCCGTCGGATAGTTCACCGCTTCGAGCGACAGATATATGCATATCTTGGTGGATCGCCACCCGTGACAGCCCAGGTAGTGGCAGTCTGGCGCGAAGCACCAGTCCGGGACCGTAGTCGAACCATCCGCTCCCTGTCGGACACCGGTCCCGTGGGAAAGGGACGCCTCGCCATGGCAGATCACCTGGAAGCATCCGTCACTCTGCCGAGCGATCCCGCCTCGGTGTCCACGGCCCGGAACTACGTCGCCGACGTGCTCGCCGAATGGGGCCTGCCGGGCGACACCGACATCGCGGACACCGTGCGCCTGATCGTGTCCGAACTCGCCACCAACGCCGTCCAGCACACTCTCGGTCAGTCACCCACGTTCACCGTGGACGTCGCCCTCGACCGGGACGAGCAGCTGCGTATCGGTGTCACCGACAGCCATCCACGCTTCCCGAAACGGCTGCCGGCCGCCGTCCAGCAGGACAACGGCCGGGGCATGGTCATCATCCGCTGGCTGACCGCCGAGTGCGGCGGCAGGCTCAGCGTCAGACCCACCCGGGAGGGCGGTAAGACAGTGGCGATCGAACTGCCGTGGACGGTCCCCGCGCAGCCGGTCAGCGCGAGCGGTCCGCAGGAGACCTGACGAGATCCGTGTCCGTGTCCGTGTTCGGGGGCGTAGACGTGGGCGTGGACGTGGTTGTGTTCGTGGCCTTGTCCGCGGGCTGCGCCGGTGTTGGTGGCCGTTCCGGTGTCGTCGAGTCCGCGCGGTCGGCGCGGTCGGAGAGACGGCCCACCAGTTTCGGGAGCACGGCCCACAGGAGCAGGCAGATGAGGAAGGTGCCGGCCCCGGCGGCGATCCCGGCCTTCCGGCCGAGCGTCACGTCCACGACGAGCAGGACGGATCCGGTGAAGGCCGGCATCAGCACGATCAACCCCGCGCTGGCCAGCCGGGACGAGACCTGGACGATGACGGGCTTGGCGTTCTGCTGGAAGAGCGAGCGGTGCAGGGCGGCCGGGGCGGTGAAGAGCGTCGCCGCGAGGACCGCGAGCAGCAGGGTGACGACGTACGTGGCGCGCTGGACCGAGTCAAGGTCGGGGAAGCGCGGGGTGAAGGCCAACGTCAACAGGAACGCGAAGAGGATCTGGACACCCGTCTGGGTGACGCGCAACTCCTGGAGCAGCTCGGCGAAGTTGCGGTCGGCGCGTTCGAGGGGGGTCTCGTTGCGTGCGGGGCGGGTGCGTTCGTCGGCCATGGTCGAACGGGTATCCAAAACCGCCGGTCGCACGCCTGCCGGGGGCGGCGGAGAACTCAGCCGCCCCCGACGGTGGGTCAGCGGACCCGGCCGTACCAGACGTTCTTCGTCCAGAGCTTCTGCAGTCGGACGACGTCACCCGTCTTCGGCGAGTGCCAGATCTTTCCCTTCCCCGCGTAGATACCGACGTGGTAGACGTTCGAGCCCGAGTGGAAGAAGACCAGGTCTCCGAGCTTGCGGCTGCTCGCGGAGATGTGCTTCGTCTTGTTGTACTGCTGCTGAGCAGTACGGGGCAGCTTCTTGCCCGCCTTCTTGAACGAGTAGAGCGTCAGCCCTGAGCAGTCGAACCTGCTCGGGCCCGTGGCGCCGTACTTGTAAGGGGAGCCCTTCTTGGAAGCCGCGACCTTGAGTGCCTTCGACGCCACCGTGGCGGCCTCGGCGTCGGCTGCGACGCCCGGGACCACGATGCTGCCGCTGACAGCGGCGATGGTCAGAGCCGAGGCCGTGCCGGCCCGGGTCAACAGCGACGGGACACGATTCAGCGCAGTCATGCGCAACCCTTCGTCAGCCGCCTGTGAAGGATGACCTGTCGGATTCGGGCTGGCGAAGTTGCCCGGCCGCTGACGCGGCTTCACCCCAAGGGCTGCTCGGCGCGGTCATGGCTTGACCGTTCCGGCGACCCGTCGTGCTTGGGTCCTCCACTCCTGCCGATGCACTTCTGTCGACCGGTCATCCGGGTAGCGGCAGGACTCGGCGTCCACCCGGATCGCCCCGCCGCTGCGGCGGGGGCTTGTCGTCAGGAAGGGATCTTGGCGTACGGACGTCCGAAAATCCCAACGGAACCGTGGATTTGTGGTCTTACTCACCACTCGCCCGTTCGGGTGGACAGAACGTTTTCGGCTGGTGTGTCCAGGCGGTCGAGGACGTCCGCACCAGCACCGGAATGAGGTGTTCCGGCCGCGTGCCAGCCATGTTGCGCAACTTCACAGGTCCTCACGACGTATGGGCCGATAGGTCGATCGCGGTAGGCCGTCCGGACGGCACGAAACCTGGACCGGACGCCCCGTCAGTAGTACGGCGACCGCCCCGGGGTCGGTTCAGGCCGGCGAGTCCTCGGGCTCCGGCGGCAACGCCACCCGGCCCGCCCGTCGCTCGCCGTCCAGGACCCGCAGGGCTCGCGCGAGCGTCGGGGCGTGCACCTCGTTCTCCCCGCGCCTGTGCATCAGTTCGAGCGCGTCGCGCAGAGCGGTCGCCTTGGCTACGAGCGCCTGCGCCGCGCGCAACCCGCGGTACGTATCGCCCGGTCGGGCCGGATTGATCCGGCCGAGCAGATCGACGACGTCCAGGTAACGGTCGATCAGCTCGGCCTCGGCGCGCGTGAGCGCGGGCAACGGCGGCAGTTCGGGCGGGAGCATCGACGGCTCACCTCGCGCCGGGGAGCGTGCGCGTGGTCCTGTGGCTCGGGATCACCCGATCGGCCAGGCCGTACTCCACCGCCGCCTCCGCGTCGAGGAACTTGTCCCGCTCGATGTCGGCGCTGATCCGCTCCGGGCTCCGGCCCGTGTGCCGGACGAGCATCTCCTCCAGCCTGCGGCGATTGCGCGTCAGTTCCTGGGCCTGGATCGCCAGATCGCTGGCCTGTCCCTCGATCCGGCCGGCCACCGCGGGCTGGTGGATCAGTACGCGCGCCCCCGGAAGCATGAACCGCTTGCCCGGTGTGCCCGCCGCGAGCAGCACCGCGGCGGCCGAACCCGCCTGCCCCAGGCAGACGGTCTCCACGTCGCAGGTGACGAAGCGGAGGGTGTCGTAGATCGCCGTCATCGCGCTGAACGAGCCGCCGGGCGAGTTGATGTACAGCGAGATGTCGCGGTCCGGCGACTGGTGCTCAAGGTGCATGAACTGCGCCATCACGTCGTTCGCCGACGTGTCGTCGATCTGCGTCCCGAGGAACACGATCCGTTCTTCCAGCAACTTGGCGTACGGATCCATCGTTCGGTGACCCGCACTGGTGCGCTCGGTGAACTCGGGCAGCACCTGGCGGGCCGACGGTCGGTTCGCGGGCATGGGACACGCCTCCTCTGATCGACTCTGTCAAAAATGTACAGGACGTACGTATGCGGGGAGGAGGGGATCGGCCGAAAGCGAAAATTCCCATGGAGCCGGCTCCGCAGGGAACGTGTGAGCGGTTCGGGTCGTCGGGCGGCGCGCGGGCGGGGGTGGGGGCGGGATCGGCGGAGGGGCCGGAAGGGGATCTTCCGGCCGGGGTGGTGCGGGGCGCCAGGTCTAAGCTGGGCTCCATGGCCTACGAGATTCCGGTGACGCAAGCCAGGGCTGAGCTCGCCGATCTGATCAACCGCGTGGTCTACGGCGGCGAGCGCGTCGTCGTGACGCGGCACGGAAAGCCCCTCGTCGCCCTCGTCTCCGCAGTCGACCTGGAGCAGCTCGAAGCCCTTCAGGAGCCGGCCGACGAGCCGGTGATCAGCGCCGTCTCCCGAGTCCGCGAGGTCGCACCCGCGGCGCGGGAGCAGCAGCGGTTCGGCATCGCGGCCGAGCATAGGGGGCCGGGGGCTTCCTGATGGCGCCGCGCCACGCCGGCACCGCACGTCAGTGCTGCCGGATGAGGGCTGCCAGGAGCATGCCCGAACGCGCACACTCTCCGAACGCGCACTCCCCGGAACGCACGCGCCCGGCGGAGCGCTGCCCGTGACGGTTGCCCGATGACCGCCGCCGAAACGACCGTGCGCCCCCGTCCGCTACAGCGGGGGCGACGGCCGTGCGGGGCAGCGGTCGGGCGAGTCAGTGGGCCGGGACCGGGGCCGGGGTCGGGGTGGACGGTTCGCTGGACCGGGTGCGGCGCTTGAGCAGGTCGCCCAGGAGGATCGCCGTCAGACCGAGGGCGGCCCACGCGGTCAGCACCAGGGTCGGGGCCAGGGCACCGGCGCCGTCGAAGAACGCCACCGACCTCAGGAGCGACGCCCCCGCACCCGGCGGGAGGAGCTGACCCAGGGTGCCCACCGGCTCGGGGAGCATCTGGGGTGCCGAGGAGGCGCCCGCGAACGGGTTGCCGAGGAACACGATCAACAGGGCGCCCAGACCGAGGCCCGCCCGGCCCAGCAGGGAGGCGAGTCCGGCCACGGTGGCGCCGACGGCCAGGGTCGCCAGGCTCAGCACACCGGCTTCGGCCCACCAGTGGCCGCCGAGCAGGCCGAGCCAGCTGTCGGCGAGGGTGGCGGCAGCGGTCCCGACCAGCGCGGCGGCCCCGATCAACGCGCCGACCGCGCGCCCACGGCGCAGCCCGAACAGGGTGACCATGGCGCCGGACGCCGTACCGGCCAGGGCCAGGGGCAGCACGCTCGAACCGAAGGCCGCGCCCCGCGGGTCGTTCGCCGGGCCGGCCACCACGTCGGTGGTCGTCACCCGGACGCCTTCCTCGGCGGCCTGCTGCGTCACGGCCTGCTGCAGTAGCTGGGCGACCATCGGGCTCGCGGCCGAGGCGGTGAGCAGCTTGGGCCCGGACCGGGTGACGACCACCGCGCCGTATACGGTCCGGTCCTCGATCGCGTCCCGCGCGGCCGCCTCGTCGGCGTAGCGGTGGATCTCGAACGCGCCGTCCCGCTGCTTCAGTTGCTGCTCGACCTGGGCCACGGCGGTCGCCGGTCCGGCCACGCCGAGCGGCAGGTCGCGGGGTGCGGTGCGGGCGTTGGGCCAGGCGAAGGCCCAGAGCGCGAGCGCCGCGACGAGCGGGATCAGGACGATCACCGCGACCATGCGGCGGCCGGGGGGTAGCGAGGGGGTCGTGGGCACCGTACCGGTGGCCTGGGGCGCGGTGGGTGCAGCGGATGGGGCGGACATGGCCTCTCCTTAAAAAGAAGGATCGTTCGTTTTCTTGAAATCACCATGCTCCGGGGTGTCGCGCTTGTCAAGAAGGAACGTTCGTTTTACGTTTGGTGGCATGCCCCGCGTATCCCAGGAGCGTCTAGACGCCCGCCGCCGCCAGATCCTCGACGCCGCCGCCCGCTGCTTCGCCCGCAACGGCTTCCATGCCACGTCCATGCAGGACGTGCTGAAGGAGGCCGACCTTTCGGCCGGGGCGGTCTACCGGTACTTCAGCGGCAAGGAGGAGCTGATCGCCGCGATCGTCCGCACGGTCCTCGGTGAGGTGCGCGAGGCGTTCGAGGAGGCCGCGAAGGAGGGCCCGCCTCCGCCGCCGGATGTGCTGATCGGCACCGTCATGCGCCGGATCCTGCACCGGCAGCCGTCGCTGGGGGAGGCGGGGGAGTCCCTGTATCCGAGGCTGATGGTGCAGGTGTGGGCCGAGACGCTGCGCAACCCCGAGCTGCACGCCATCCTGGAGGACGGTTTCGCCCAGGTCCGCAAGCCGTGGATCAAGATCGTCGAGGGGTACCAGGACGCCGGTCTGATGCGGGCCGACATTCCCGCGATCAGCGTCGCGCGGACCATGGTGGCGCTCGCCCAGGGGTTCGCCGCCCAGTACGCGCTCTTCGGGGACGTGCCGATCCAGGTGGTCGAGCTGGGAGTGAAGGCGCTGACGAGCATGGGGGACCCGCAGGCCCGGGACTGAGCGGGACCGGGCGGGGACGTGCGGTGCCTGCCGGGGGAGGGAGCACCCGGCAGGCGGCGGGGCGGGCGCGGCGCGGGGACCACGGTCCGGCGCGCGGGGATCACGGTCCGGTTAACGTCGCCGAAACGCCGCCCAATTAGCCTGCGGCCACGCCACCAGCGAATTTGCCCGGTGGTGAGGCAACCGGATCCCGCACGGTCCGGAGCGAGGATGTGAGGTGGACGCCGTGCAACTGACCCCGCACGAGCAGGAGAGGCTGCTGATCCATGTGGCGGCCGACGTGGCGGAGAGGCGCCGGGCCCGCGGCCTGAAGCTGAACCACCCCGAGGCCGTCGCGCTCATCACCGCGCACCTCCTCGAAGGCGCGCGGGACGGCCGTACGGTGGCCGAACTCATGGCGTCCGGGCGGCAGTTGCTCACCCGGGACGATGTCATGGAGGGCATCCCCGAGATGATCCACGACGTCCAGGTCGAGGCGACCTTCCCGGACGGCACCAAGCTCGTCACCGTCCACGACCCGATCGTCTGAGGGGGAGTGCCCGTGATTCCCGGAGAGATCCTGTTCGCCTCGGATCCGATCGTCTACAACGAGGGCCGTGAGGTCACCCGGCTCACCGTCCTCAACGCCGCCGACCGGCCCGTCCAGGTCGGCTCCCACTACCACTTCGCCGAGGCCAACCCCGGCCTGGAGTTCGACCGCGCCGCCGCGCGCGGCAAGCGGCTGAACGTCGCCGCCGGCACCGCCGTGCGTTTCGAGCCCGGGATCCCCGTCGACGTCGAACTCGTACCGCTCACCGGCGCCCGTGTCGTGCCCGGCCTGCGCGGGGAGACCGGAGGTGCTCTCGATGCCTGAGATCTCGCGTGCCGCGTACGCCGACCTGTTCGGCCCCACCACCGGAGACCGCATCCGGCTCGCCGACACCGATCTGCTCGTCGAGATCGAGGAGGACCGCTCCGGCGGGCCCGGACTCGCCGGGGACGAGGCCGTGTTCGGCGGCGGCAAGGTCATCCGCGAGTCCATGGGGCAGGCGCGTGCTACGCGCGCAGAAGGCACACCGGACACGGTCATCACCGGCGCGGTGATCATCGACCACTGGGGCATCGTCAAGGCCGACATCGGTATCCGTGACGGCCGGATCACCGGTATCGGCAAGGCCGGCAACCCCGACACCATGGACGGCATCCACCCCGACCTCGTCATCGGTCCCGAGACGGAGATCATCGCGGGCAACGGGCGGATCGTCACCGCGGGCGCCATCGACGCCCACGTCCACTTCATCTGTCCGCAGATCGCCGACGAGGCCCTGTCGTCCGGTGTCACGACCCTGGTCGGCGGCGGCACGGGACCGGCGGAGGGCTCGAAGGCCACGACCGTCACCCCCGGCCCGTGGCACCTCGCCCGGATGCTGGAGGCGATGGAGCAGTACCCGCTCAACATCGGCTTCCTCGGCAAGGGCAACACGGTCTCGCACGAGGCGATGCTGTCCCAGATCCGTGGCGGCGCCCTCGGCCTCAAGCTGCACGAGGACTGGGGCTCGACCCCCGCCGTCATCGACGCCTCGCTGACGGTCGCCGAACGGACCGGCATCCAGGTCGCCATCCACACGGACACCCTCAACGAGGCCGGTTTCGTGGGGGACACCCTCGCCGCGATCGCCGGACGCGGCATCCACGCGTACCACACCGAGGGCGCGGGCGGCGGCCACGCGCCCGACATCATGACCGTGGTCTCCGAGCCGCACGTCCTGCCCAGTTCCACCAACCCGACCCGCCCCTACACCGTCAACACCGCCGAGGAACACCTCGACATGCTGATGGTCTGCCACCACCTGAACGCGGCCGTGCCGGAGGACCTGGCGTTCGCCGAATCCCGGATCCGGCCGTCGACCATCGGCGCCGAGGACATCCTGCACGACCTGGGCGCGATCTCGATCATCTCCTCCGACGCGCAGGCCATGGGCCGGGTCGGCGAGGTCGTCCTGCGGACCTGGCAGACCGCGCACGTGATGAAGAGGCGCCGCGGCGCGCTCCCCGGTGACGGGCGCGCGGACAACCGACGAGTACGTCGATATGTCGCCAAGTACACGATCAACCCGGCGCTCGCGCAAGGCCTCGCCCGGGAGATCGGGTCCGTGGAGAGCGGGAAGCTCGCCGACCTCGTGCTGTGGGAGCCGGCGTTCTTCGGCGTCAAGCCGCAGCTCGTGATCAAGGGCGGGCAGATCGCGTACGCGCAGATGGGCGACGCCAACGCCTCCATCCCCACGCCGCAGCCGATCCTGCCGCGTCCCATGTACGGGGCGATCGGGCGGGCCCCCGCCGCGAACTCGTTCAACTTCGTGGCGCCGCTCGCCATCGAGGACGGGCTGCCGGAGCGGCTGTCGCTGGGGAAACGGTTCGTGGCCATCGAGTCGACCCGGGGGGTCACCAAGGCCGACATGCGGGAGAACGACGCGCGGCCCGAGGTGCGCGTCGACCCCGACAGCTTCGCCGTGCACATCGACGGGGAGTTGGTGGAGGCCACGCCGGCCGCCGAACTGCCCATGGCCCAGCGTTACTTCCTCTTCTGATGTCCCGGGCGACTCTTCTCGTCCTGGCCGACGGCCGCTTTCCCGCCGGGGGGCACGCGCACTCCGGCGGGGCCGAGGCGGCCGTCAAGGCGGGGTCGATCACCGGGGCGGAGGGGCTGGAGGCGTTCTGCCGGGGGCGCCTGCACACCGTCGGGCTGGTGTCGGCGTCTCTCGCGGCGGCCGCCGCGCTGGGCGTCGACCCGGGCGAGCTGGACGCGGCCGCCGACGCCCGTACGCCGTCGCTCGCGCTGCGGGTCGCCTCGCGGAAGCTGGGGCGGCAGTTGATGCGGGCGGCGCGGGCCACGTGGCCCTCCGGGGAACTGGACGCGGTGGCGCGGGTGTTCCCCAAGGGGGCGCATCAGCCGGTCGTGCTGGGGGTGGCGGCCCGGGGCGCCGGGCTCGGTGCGGACGATGCCGCGTACTGCTCCGTGTACGAGAGCGTGAGTGGGGCGGCGAGTGCGACGGTGCGGTTGCTGAGTCTCGATCCCTTCGCCGCGACGGGGGTGTTGGCGCGGTTGGCTCCTGAGATGGATGTCGTGGTGGGGGCGGCGGTCGAGGCGGCGCGAGGGGTGTCGGTCGGTGGCGTGGGAGTGCTGCCGGCGGCTTCCGGGCCGTTGTCGGAGATCAGCGCGGAGGTGCATGCGGCTTGGCCGGTGCGGTTGTTCGCGTCCTGAGCCTGGTTCGCCCCCGCCGCCCCTACCCGTCCCGTCCTCCAGGGGCTGCGCCCCTTCGACCCCGGACGTCCGTCCAGTGGGGGTTGTTCGCGCAGTTCCCCGCGCCCCTGAAGAGCAGGGGCTGGCCCCGTGCTTTCTGGCCCGCAAAGCCTGGCCTTCCAGGGGCGCGGGGAACCGCGCGAGAACCCCGACCCACCCGCACCCGTCCTACCTGACCCATCCGAACAAGGAGCCGCAGTCATGCATCTCGACCACACCCACTCCCACGACGGCCCCTCAGCCATCGGCGCGGACGCGCATCGGCCCGACGGGACCCGGCGTGCCCTGCGCGTGGGGCTCGGTGGGCCCGTCGGGTCCGGTAAGACGGCGACGGTCGCCGCGCTGTGCCGGGCGTTGCGGGACGAGTTGTCGCTCGCGGTCGTGACGAACGACATCTATACGCGCGAGGACGCCGAGTTCCTGCTGAAGGAAGCCGTGTTGCCGCCGGAGCGGATCACCGCCGTGGAGACGGGGGCGTGCCCGCACACGGCCATCCGGGACGACATCTCCGCGAACCTGGAGGCCGTGGAGGACCTGGAGGACGAGGTCGGTCCGCTCGACCTCATCCTCGTCGAGTCCGGCGGTGACAACCTCACCGCCACCTTCTCCAAGGGGCTCGTCGACGCGCAGATCTTCGTCATCGACGTGGCAGGCGGGGACGACATCCCCCGGAAGGGCGGGCCCGGTGTCACCACCGCCGACCTGCTCGTCGTCAACAAGACGGACCTCGCGCCGTACGTCGGGTCCGACCTCGCCCGGATGGCCGCGGACGCGAAGGCGCAGCGTGCGCAGCTGCCGGTGGTGTTCCAGTCGTTGCGTGGTGAGTCGGGGGTGGCGGAAGTCGCCGCCTGGGTGCGCGAGAAGCTCGCGGCGTGGACGGCATGACGGCGGTCCGAGGGGCTGCCGTGGACCGGGACCGGGGCCGGGACCGGGACAGGGGCCGGGACATGGGCCGGGACCGGAACAGGGGGACCACCGGCGTCAGGGCCACCGCGCGTATCGCGGCCCGCGTCGACGGGCGGGGCGGTACGGCCCTGCCCGTGCTGGAGAGCGACGGGCCGCTGGCGTTGCGCCGCACCCGGGGGAGGGGTGACGCGGCGCGGGTCATGCTGGTCGGGGCGATGAGCGGGCCGCTCGGCGGGGACCGGTTCGCCGTCGAGACGGAGGTCGGGGAGGGGGCCCGGCTGGACGTCGGGTCGGCCGCCGCGACGATCGCGTTGCCGGGGCAGGCCAAGGGGGAGGCTCACTACGGCGTACGGATCGACGTGGCGGCGGGAGGTGAACTGCGGTGGCTCCCCGAGCAGTTGATCTCCGCCAACGGCAGCGATCTGGCGGTCTCGACGCGGGTCGAACTCGCCGCCGGGGCGCGGTTGGTGTTCCGCGAGGAGCAGGTGCTCGGCCGGACCGGTGAGGAACCGGGGCGGTTGCGGAGTCGGCTCACCGTGCTGCTCGACGGGCGGCCGTTGCTCGATCAGGAGGTGGCCTGTGGGCCCGGGGCGCCCGGCGGCTGGGACGGACCCGCGGTGCTGGGCGGACACCGGGCGTTGGGGCAACTCCTCGTCGTACGACCGGAGTTCGTCGTCGAGCAACCCGAGCCGCGGGTGCTGGCGGAGACCGCCGCGCTCACTCCGCTCGCCGGACCCGCCGTGCTCGTCAGCGCGCTCGCGACCGACGCGCTGCGGCTGCGGCGCGTGCTCGACCAGGCCCTTGCCGAGCTGGACGGTTGAGCGGGCGTGCGCTCCGGCATCCGCTGAACGGGACTTTCCGCACCGGTTATCGGATTAGTAAAGAACGTGTCGGCCCCCTGTTCGCAGGTGCCTCACAGGTACGAGGATCCCCGTGACCATTCGAAACTTCGAATCGATGTACGGGGAGTTCCCTCTTGAGAGGTATGAGGCCGACGAGAAGGGCGGGAGCGTTCGGCTCCGCCGGACTGCTCGTCACGGCGACCCTGATAGCCAGCGCTGTCACCGCGCCCGCGGCCGGCGCCGCGGACGGCGCGAGTGCGCGGGACCGCGAGGCCAAGGGTGTCGCCGTCGCCGCCGCGAAGGCGGCGAAGGAGGGCGTCACTTGGCAGGACTGCCCCGAGAGCTGGGGGCTGGAGAAGCCCATCCAGTGCGGTTGGGTCACCGTGCCGCTGGACTACGCCAAACCGAACGGCAAGCAGATCAAGCTGGCCGTGGACCGGATCGGCAACACCGGGACGAAGGAGGAGCGTCAGGGCGCGCTCGTCTACAACCCCGGCGGTCCGGGCGGCTCGGGCCTGCGCTTCCCGCGTCGGGTCACGACCAAGAACCCCTTGTGGGTCAACACGTCCAAGGCCTACGACTTCGTGGGCTTCGACCCGCGGGGTGTCGGCAAGTCGGCGCCCATCTCCTGTGCCGACCCCGAGGAGTTCGTGAAGGCGCCCAAGATGGACCCGGTCCCGGACTCCGAGGCCGACAAGCGCAAGCAGCGGAAGCTCGCGGCGAAGTACGCGGCCGGCTGCAAGGAGCGCAGCGGCGCGATGCTGCCGCACATGACCACCCCGAACACCGCGCGTGACCTGGACGTCATCCGGGCCGCCCTCGGGGAGAAGAAGCTCAACTTCCTCGGTGTCTCGTACGGCACGTACATCGGCGCCGTCTACGGCACCCTCTTCCCGAACCGCGTGCGCCGCATGGTCGTCGACAGCGTGGTGAACCCCTCCCGCGAGAAGATCTGGTACCAGGCCAACCTGGACCAGGACGTCGCCTTCGAGATGCGCTGGAAGGACTGGACGACGTGGGTCGCGGCGAACGACGCGACCTACCACCTCGGTGACACCCAGGCGAAGGTGCAGGCGAACTGGCTGAAGCTGCGCGCCACCGCGAAGAAGAACCCGATCGGCGGGCTGGTCGGTCCGGCCGAGCTGATCTCCTTCTTCCAGAGCGCCCCGTACTACGACTCCGCGTGGGCGCCCACCGCCCAGGTGTGGAGCAAGTACGTCGCCGGTGACACCCAGGCGCTCGTCGACGCGGCCGCCCCGGACCTCGGCGACACCGCGGGCAACGCCGCCTCCGAGAACGGCAACGCCGTCTACACGGCGGTCGAGTGCACCGACGCCAAGTGGCCCACCAGTTGGAAGAAGTGGGACCGCGACAACACCCGGCTGCACAAGAACTACCCGTTCATGACCTGGGCCAACGCCTGGATGAACCTGCCGTGCGCCACCTGGCCGTCCAAGCAGTACACCCCGGTGGACGTGAAGACCAGGAAGGGCCTGCCGCCCGTCCTGATCGTCCAGTCCGAGCGGGACGCGGCCACGCCGTACGAGGGCGCCGTCGAACTGCACAAGCGGTTCAAGGGATCCCGGCTGATCACGGAGAAGAAGGCCGGCTCCCACGGAGTCACCGGCCTGGTCAACCCGTGCGTCAACGAGCGCGTGGACACCTACCTGCTCACCGGCGAGGTGGGCAAGGCCGACGTGACGTGCGCCCCGCACGCCACGCCGACCCCGTAGGACCAGCAGGGCCGTAGGGCCGTGAAAGCGGCGAGGGGCGACCGTCGATGACGGTCGCCCCTCGCTCGTGCGCCCCTCGCTCGTGCGCTCATGTGCTCATGTGCTCACGCCTGGCGTCCAGCCAGCCAGGCGTCCTCCGCCGCGTAGTCGAAGAGGTCCCCGTACACCTCGGCCATCTTCGGGTAGGCCTCCCGCCAGTCCCGTCCGCCCGCGAGCCGGCCCTCGATCCAGGCGACCGTCTCCGGCAGCGACTCGGCGTACCGGACCACCGGCCGGTAGCCCAACTCCCGCTCGGCCGCGGACATGTCGCACACCACGGGCACCGGCACGGACCACGGGGTGTGGCCCACCGTGGGCGACGGGGCGGGGCCGTCGACGAGCACGTTCTCCGTTCGTACGCCCATCACCGCGTCGACGGCGGCGGCGATCTCCACGACGGTGGGTGCGTCGGGGTCGACCGCGTTCAGCGCCCGGGAACCGGGCCGGGCGGCGGCCAGCCGGGTCAGCTCGGCGATGTTGTGGACGCTCGCCGGATGGAAGCGGCTGGCACCGCCGTGCGCGAGGATCCGGCGCTCTCTGCCGTCCAGGTTGCGCTTCACGAAGTACAGCTCGCGCGGGGTACGGCAGTGCGGCCCGTGGATGGCGCCCGCGCGCAGCAGGGTCGTGGGCAACCGGTCGGCCCCGGCGAGGAGTTCACGCTCCAGGCCCGCCTTGCGGGTGCTGTACGAGGTGTCGCCCGGCTGGATCGTGCGCTGGCTCTCGGGCAGGGGCAGCGGGTACTCGGGGAAGCCGCCCGGCTCCGCCTGCGTGTCGAAGTTGCGGCCCTTGTCGTCCTCGTACACCGAGACGCTGGAGACGACGACCGCCGAGCCCACCCGGTCGGCCAGCGCCAGCAACTGCCGGGCGTGTTCGGGACCGTAGGCGACCATGTCCACCAGCACGTCGCAGCCGTCACCGACCGCGGCCGCGAGCGCCGCGTCGTCGCTCCGGTCGGCGGAGACGGTCCGTACCTCCTCGGGCCAGCCGTCGTCCCGGCCGCCGCCCCGCGAGACGGCCGTCACCGCCCACCCGTCGCGCGCCAGCGCGCCCACGGCCACCCGGCCGATCTGTCCCGTCGCTCCGACCACCACAGCACGTCGTGTCATGGCCCCGACCGTACGACGCCCGGGTGCCGGGCGCCGGGACGCTCTGCTACCGGCAGAACACCTTGCCTTCCTGCCGCCCTGCCGCCGAGACATCAGAACATCAGGGCATCAGGGCGCTAGGAAGCCTGGACACCGTCCGCCGTGGGCAGGCCCCGACTCGGTGTGATCCGCCCGGGTCCGCTCAACTCAGTGGCAGGCGCGGGAACTTGCGCTCCTTGGCCGCGGCGGCCTCCTCCGCCTTCACGACGGCCGCGTACTGGTCGACGTACTCCTGCTCGGAGAGTGTGAGGATCGCGTACATGATCTCGTCGGTGATGGCCCGCAGCACGGCCTTCTCGTTCTCCATGCCCTCGTAGCGGGAGAAGTCCAGGGGCTTGCCGAAGCGGATGACGACGGGGTGGATGTTCGGGATGACCTTGCCCGGGGGCTGCGCCTCGAAGGTGCCGATCATGGCGCACGGGATGACGGGCACGCCGGCCTTGAGCGCCATGACCGCGACGCCGACCTTGCCCTTGTAGAGACGGCCGTCGTGCGAGCGGGTGCCCTCCGGGTAGATGCCGAGGAGTTCGTCCTTGCTCAGCACGCCGAGCCCCTCGCGGATGGCGGCCTGGCCCGCCTCCTTGCCGGAGCGGTCGACCGGGATCTGCCCGACGCTGTGGAAGAAGAACGCCGTCAACCGGCCCTTGAGCCCGGGGCCGGTGAAGTACTCGGCCTTCGCCAGGAAGGTGATGCGGCGCTTGAGCATCGCGGGCATCAGGAAGTGGTCCGAGAAGGACAGATGATTGCCCGCGACGATGGCGGCGCCCGACGACGGCACGTTGTCGAGGCCCTCGATGCGAGGCCGGAAGACCAGTCTCAGCAGGGGTCCCAGAAGCACGTACTTGAGCAGGTAATAGAACACGGCGTCTCCCTCGCGCTACCGGGTCGGCTCTGTGGACGTGTTCGGACTCACGAGGACTCCTCGCTGACCTCGCTGACGCTGCGTCAGGCGCATGAGCGCTGGTGGGCCTCGTCCTGCGTGTCGACGATTGATCGTAGCCCTACGTGCCACGTCACCGGGAGGAGGCCGGACGAAACCGAACAGCGTGGGCGTCCCGCACCTGGCGGACCGGTGGTCACGGGAGGACGGGGCGCGGCACGCCGGCCGCACCGCTCGACCCGCCCGTCACCGGGCCCCCGCGGGCGATCGGTGCCGACCGTACCCGCCCCCGGCCGGCCGCCGGTCTCTCGGCCCCGATCCGCGGCAGTCATGGAGAAGGGGCTTCCCCTCAACCCGTACGCCTGGGTCTCGGCGGCACGTCGTCGACGGCGGTCTCCTTGGGCCGGGTGGGTGTCTCGCCGCCCCCGCCCAGCTCGTCGGAGAGGCAGGCGAGGTACAGGGCCATGGTGGTGCGGTGGTCGCGCAGCGGTCGGCCGGTGAGCTGCTCGATCTTCTGCATGCGGTAGACCACGGTGTTCCGGTGGACGTGCAGCGCCTCGGCCGCCCGGACGAGATTGAAGCCGCCCTCGCACCACGCGGTGACCGTGTCGCGGAGCACCGGCCAGTCCGGCTGCTCCCGCAGCTCCGCGGCCGTCACCGCGAGCAGCCGGCCGCGGGTCGGCTGGCCCACCGCCGCCAGGAGCTGGTGGATCCGCAGATCGGCGATCAGATGGACCGGGGCGCCGCCCGCCCCGCGGACGGCCGGGCGCCCGGCCGAACCGCTCGTCCGCCGGGCGGTCAGGTGGAGCGCGTCGCACGCGTCCTGGTAGGAGTCGTGGAGCGCACCGACGGAGTCGGCCGGCTCGCCGATGCCGGCGCGGGCGGTGAGGGAGCTCTGCGCGGCGATGACGTCGCCGACCCGGCGGCAGTCCGCCACCAGGGACTCCGTCGTCCGGTCGGGCCGCAGCCGGTGCAGCACGCCGAGCCGGCCGGGAGCCGTGCCGGCCACGATGTCCTGGGGGTCGGCGAAGACCTCGCGGACGGTGCGGAGCAGCTCCGAGCGGACCAGGGCCATGTCCCGGGTCGGCGCGCCGTGCCGACGGTTCCCCGGCTCCGCCACGGTCACCTCGAAGGCCACCGCGACCCGGGGCAGCCGCAGGTCGAAGCCCAGTTCGGCGGCGCGGAAGAGGAGGAAGTCGCCCTCGACCACCTGCGGGTCGTACGAGGCGATGTCGGCGAACAGCTTCTCGGCCGCCCGCTCGGCGAGCAGCCGGGAGCGCAGCATCACCGACTCACGCAGCAGGATCTCCGTCTGCCGTTTCACCAGCAGGCCGAACCGTCGGACCTGGGCCGGGGTTCCGGTGATCCCGACCGTGCCCACCGCCCGCCCGTCCGTGATCAGCGGCAGCGTGATGCCGGAGCGTACGCCCCGCAGCCGAAGGGCCTCCGAGGCGGTGTGCGCGGCCGGTTCCTGGGTGCGGATCACCTCGACGGAGGCCTCGTGGAAGGTGCCGACCCGGCTGCTGTCACCGCTGCCGATGACCATGCCCTCCGCATCGGTGATCAGCACGTTGAAACCGATGACCGCCGAGGTGTCACCGGCGATCTCCTGCGCGAGCGACGGGCTCAGCACGGGCTTTCCTCCCGTCGGGGACGGACCGGAGCTGGACGCACCGTACAGCGAACGGGGTATCGACCACCACAAGTTCGTACGAAGCGAACAGTGACCCCGGCCCGGCCCGCTCATACCTTTGGGCCCAGCACATCCCATCCCGCCGCAGCACATCGCGGTGAACGGCGGGTCCCGCAGGCCGAAACGGAAGGCCCACGCCGATGAACCGTCTGCGTCCACTTGTCGCCGCACTGTCCGCGACCCTCCTGCTGTCCACCGTCGGTGCCTGTGGTGCGGACGGCGACGACGGCCCGAAGAACGTGTCCGCGAAGACCGCCGCGCTCGGCACCCTCACCCCCGGCGTCCTCAAGGTCGCCGTCCAGCCGTACGCGCCGTACACCAGCGTCCAGGGCGACAAGATCGTCGGGCTGGACGGCGACATCCTCAACCACGTCGCCGACGAGCTCGGTCTCCGGGTCGAGCCCCAGGTCACGGACTTCGCCGGCATGCTCGCCGGGGTGCAGTCGCGCCGGGTGGACATCACGATAGGCGGGGTCGCCTGGTCGGCGGAGCGGCAGAAGCAGGGACTGTTCACGGACCCGCCCTACTACTCGCCCCCGGCGATGGCCGTGCGGTCGGGGAAGACGTACCGGACCGTCGACGACCTCGAGGGCCTGCGGCTCGGGACGGTCGAGGGCTATGTCTGGGTCAAGTCCATCCAGGCCGTCCCCGGCGCCGAGCTGCACGCCTACCCCGACGCCAACGGGGTCTTCGACGACCTCGGCGCGGGCCGGATCGACGTCGGCTTCCTCGACCCGCTGCTCATCATCGCGGCCCAGAAGGAACGGCCCGACCTGAAGATCGACACCCAGTACATGACACCGCCGACCGCCGCGCAGGTGAAGGCCGAGCCCGCCTACCAGTACTTCCAGCCCTACCAGACCGGCTTCTACCTCCCGAAGAAGGCCACCGCGCTGGAGAAGGCGATCTCCGCCGAGATCGACGCCATGTACGGCGACGGCGACCTGACGAAGCTCGTCGAGAAGTGGGGCGGCGACCCCGAACAGTTCCTGAAGCCGGCCGCCGACGTCGCCACCGCACGCCGGGGCGTGGACCGGCCCCAGGACTGGACCCCGCCGTCCGCCGCGAGGTGAGGGGCTGACATGTCCGATCTCGCCGCCTTTCTGGAAGTCCCCTGGTCCGACTACCGGCCCGACCTGCTCGACGCACTCGGGCGCACCCTGTCCTACACGGCGGTGAGCTTCGCCGGAGCCGTCCTCCTCGGCCTCGCGGTCGCCCTGCTCCGGCTGAGCGGCTCCTGGCCGGCCCGTGCCGCGGCCGCCGTCTACACCGAGGTCTTCAAGAACGTCCCGCTGCTCGCCATCATCTTCCTGACCTACTTCGGCCTCGCCTCCGCCGGGCTCCGGCTGGACGTGTTCACGGCCGGCTGCCTCAGCCTCGTCGTCTTCTACGCCGCCTATCTCTCCGAGATCTTCCGCTCCGCGATCAGCGGGGTGCACGCCGGACAGACGGAGGCGGGGGAGGCGCTGGGACTGGGCAGGGCGGGCATCTTCGGCCACATCATCCTGCCCCAGGCCGTCCGGCAGGCGCTGCCCGGCACCAACACCATGCTGGTCGACCTGCTGAAGTCCACCTCGCTGCTCGTCACCGTCTCCGCCGCCGAGCTGATGTCCGAGGGCCGGCTCATCACCTCGGCCACCTTCCGCGCCCTGGAGGTGTACCTCGTCATCTCGGCCGTCTACTTCGCCCTCTGCTACCCCCTCTCCCAGCTCCTGCTGTTCCTGGAACGCAAGGTACGGGCCGGTGTCCCCCTGTCCCCGTGGCGCCGCCGACGGCTGCGCGCGGCCCGCACCCTGCTCGGCGCCGACCTGATCACGCACACCGGCGCGGACGCCGGCCCGAAGGAGGCGACGGCATGAGCGACTCGGTCACCTCGGCGAAGCCCGGGGCCGCCACTCCGGCGGCGGCCCCCGAGGCCGTCGTACGCATCGAAGGCCTGAGCAAGTCCTTCGACGGCCGCCTCGTCCTCGACGACGTCCACCTGGAGGTCCCGCGCGGCCGCATCGTGAGCGTCATCGGACAGAGCGGCGGCGGCAAGACGACCTTGATGCGCTGCGTCAACCTGCTCGAACGCCCGGACCGGGGCACGGTCGAGGTCGCCGGGGAGGTGGTGCACCAGGGCGGCCGCACCGTCTGCCGCGACCTGGCCCGGCTGCGCCGCACCGTCGGCATGGTCTTCCAACGGTTCAACCTCTTCCCGCATCTCACGGCCGTCGAGAACGTCGTCCTCGCCCAGCGCAAGGCAGGCGTCCCCGAACCACAGGCACTCGAACGGGCCGTCGCCCTGCTGCGCCGGGTCAAGGTCGCCCACCGCGCCCTCGCCCTGCCCGACCAGCTCTCCGGCGGCGAACAGCAGCGCGTCGCCATCGCACGCGCCCTCGCCCTCACCCCCGAAGTGCTGCTCTTCGACGAACCCACGTCCTCCCTGGACCCGGAGGCGACCCGGGAGGTACTGAGCGTGATGCGCGAACTCGCCGCCGACGGCATGACCATGCTCCTGGTCACCCACGAACTGCCCTTCGCCCGCGAGGTCTCCGACCACGTCGTCTTCGTCGACGGCGGCCGGATCGTGGAGGAGGGCCGTCCCGAGGAGGTCCTCGACCGTCCGGCCCGCGCCCGCACCCGGGAGTTCCTCGCCTCCTACGGGACCACCTCATGACCGGTGCGCCCGGCGCGGGGGGCCCGGTCGGCGACGCCCCGGTCGTGGTCGTCGGCGGTGGCGTCGTGGGGCTGTGCACGGCGTACTACCTGGCCGCGGCGGGGGTGCCGGTGGAGATCGTCGAGCGGCGCGGTCTGGGCTCCGGGGTGTCCCGGGGCAACGCCGGCTGGGTCTGCCTCAGCCACTCGACGCCGGTGCCGGCCCCGGGCGTCCTGCGCTACGCGCTGCGCTCCCTCGGCCGCCCCGACTCGCCCCTGTATCTACGGCCGCTGCCCGACCCGGCGTTCGTACGGTGGCTGTGGCGGTTCTGGCGCAGCAGCACACCGGCCGCGTTCCGGCACGGCTACGCGGCGATCGCCGAGCTGAACGACACCACCTTCGAACTCTTCGAGGGCCTGCGCGAGGCGGGGATCGACACCACGCTGACCCGGCCCGGCATGGTGCACGCCTTCCTGTCGCCGGCCGAGGCCCGCCATCACCTCGCGATCCAGCGGGAGATGGCGGACGGCCGCTACCCGCTGCCCGACGACGTCACCACGGGCGCCGACGCCCGGCTGCTGGACGACGCGCTGTCCGCCAAGGTGCGCGCGGCCTACCTGGTGGAGGGGGAGGGCGTGGTCGACCCGGAGGCCTTCGCCCGCGCGCTCGGGGAGGCGCTCGCCGCGGCCGGGGTGAAGGTCCACGAGAACGCCGAGGCCACGGGGTTCCGGTCCACCGCCGGACGGGTCACCGCGCTGCGCACCGCACAGGGCGACATCCCCTGCTCGGCCGTGGTCGTCGCGGCCGGGATGCGGTCCCCCGGGCTGCTGCGCGCCCTCGGGAGCCGACTGCCGCTGCAGGCCGGCAAGGGCTACAGCTTCTCCGTGGACCTGGATCCGGCGCCCCGTCACACGCTGTACTTCGGTGAGCGCCGGGCCGTCGCCTCACCGATCGGGGGCACCACGCGGATCGGCGGCACGATGGAGCTGAGCGGCAACAACAACCGCCTCGACTGGCGCCGGGTGGTCGCCGTCGCGCTCGCCAGCAGGCACTATCTGGGCCGCTGGTTCGACGATCCGGACGACCTGGTCGGCCTGATCCGCGACCCGTGGGTGGGCGGACGGCCCTTCCTCCCGGACGGGCTGCCCGTCGTCGACCGGGTCCCGGGCGTCGACAACGCGTACGCGGCGACCGGGCACGGGATGCTGGGGGTGACGTTGGGGCCGGTGACGGGGCAGCGGCTGGCCGAGTACGTCGTCACGGGGCGGCGGCCGGACGTTCTCACACCGTTCCGGTTCGATCGGCTGCGGTCGTGAGCCGTCCCTGTGGGCGCTGATGATGCCGCGCGCCGTCCGCGCGCCGTGGTGGCTCGCGCGCGCCCGTTTCCCGCGCCCCTTTCGGGGCGCGGGCGGGCGGACTCCGAGTCTCAGGAGCCCTCCTTCAGAACCTCCCCCAACGTCCCCAGCGCCGACCGGAGTTCCGTCCCCGTGATCGTCAGGGGCGGAGCCAGGCGGATGGTCGAGCCATGGGTGTCCTTGACCAGGATGCCGCGCTCCATGAGCCGGTGACTGATCTCGCGGCCCGTGCCGAGCGCGGGGTCGACGTCGACACCCGCCCACAGTCCGCGCGCCCGGAAGCCGACCACGCCCCGGCCGACCAGTTCCGTGAGCCCCTCCCGCAGCACTCCGCCCAGTTCGGCGGCCCTGAGCTGGAACTCCCCGGTGCGCAGCAGCTCGACCACCGCCGAACCGACCGCCGCGGCCAGGGGGTTGCCCCCGAACGTCGAGCCGTGCTCGCCGGGACGCAGGACCGACAGCACCTCACGGCGGGCCACCACCGCCGACACCGGCACGATGCCGCCGCCGAGCGCCTTGCCGAGCAGGACGGCGTCGGGCAGGACGTCCTCGTGCTCGACGGCGAGCGTGCGGCCGGTGCGACCGAGGCCCGACTGGATCTCGTCCGCGACGAACAGGCAACCCGTGCGCCGGGTCAGCTCGCGGACCCCGCGCAGATAGCCGTCGTCGGGGATGAGCACGCCCGCCTCGCCCTGGATGGGCTCGATGAGCACCGCGGCCGTCGTCTCGTCGACCGCCGCCTCCAGCGCGGCGAGATCGTTGTACGGGACCACCCGGAAGCCCGGCGTGAACGGCCCGAACCCGTCGCGGGCCACCGGGTCGGTGGAGAAGCTGACGATGGTCGTCGTACGGCCGTGGAAGTTGTCGGCGGCGACGACGATGGTGGCCCGGTCGGCGGGGACGCCCTTCACCTCGTACGCCCACTTGCGGGCCACCTTGATCGCGCTCTCCACCGCCTCGGCGCCCGTGTTCATCGGCAGCACCATGTCCAGGCCGGTCAGCTCGGCCAGCGACTCGGCGAACTCGGCGAGCCGGTCGTTGTGGAAGGCCCGCGAGGTGAGGGTGAGGGTGTCGAGCTGGCGGTGCGCGGCCTCGATCAGCGCCGGGTGGCGGTGACCGAAGTTGAGGGCGGAGTAGCCGGCCAGCATGTCCAGATAGCGGCGGCCCTCGACGTCCTCGACCCAGGTGCCCTCGGCGCGGGCGACGACCACGGGCAGCGGATGGTAGTTGTGCGCGAGGACGGGCCCCTCGGCGCGGATCAGGTCGGCCGACGAACGCGCGCGGACGGGAGCGGTCATGAGCGGATCTCCTGAGTGACGCACTTGATGCCGCCGCCGGCCTTCTGGAACTCCGACAGGTCGACGGGGACGGGGACGTAACCCTGCCGGGCGAGCTGGTCGGCGAGTTCCTTGGCACGGGGCGAGATGAAGACATGGCGGCCGTCGGACACCGAGTTCAGACCGAAGGCCATGGCGTCCTCGCGGGTGGCGATCACCGCGTCCGGGTAGAGGCGGGCGAGGACCGCGCGGCTGCCGGGCGAGAACGCCTCCGGGTAGTACGCGATGTTGCCCGCGGAGCCGTCGCTCCCGTCCTCCAGGACGAACAGCGCCGTGTCCAGATGGTAGAAACGCGGGTCCACCAGCTGGAGGCTGATCACGGGGACGCCGAAGAATTCCTGCGCCTGGCGATGCGCCTCACGGGTGGTGCGGAAGCCGGTCCCGGCGAGCAGATAGCGACCGGTGGGCACCAGATCGCCCTCTCCCTCGCACACCGACTCGGAGCGGAACACCTCGTACCCGGCGCTCTTGAACCAGGCGTCGTAGGCGGTGGACTCGGGGCGCCGCTCGGGCGCGTGGAACAGCGAGCCGAGGACGCGGCCGCCGAGGACGAGCGCGCAGTTGGCGGCGAACACCATGTCCGGCAGCGCCGCCACCGGCTCCACGGTGTCCACGGTGTGACCATGGGACCGATAGGCGCGGATCAGCTCCTGCCACTGATCCTGGGCCAGGTCGACGTCCACGGGGGTGTCCGGATGCATCCAGGGATTGATCGAGTACTGCACGGCGAAGTGTCTGGGTTCGCAGACGAGAAAGCGCCGAAGGCGCGGCACACGGCTGTCGGGCACAGAGGGTTTCTCCGCTTCCTGACGGTGTCGACGGGGATGACACCACGGTAGGAATCGGGACCGGCGCACGACAAGAAACGAACGTTGCGTGTTCACGCAGTAATGCTGCGTAGAGAACCGGCTCAGCGCAGGTTCGCTGCGTCCTGTGTCGCCCCGGCCTCCGGAGCCTCCGGCAGCAGGTGCGACAGCACCATGTAGCTGATCGTCTTCCGGATGAACGGCTCGGTGCGGATCCGCTCCAGCACCTCCTCGAAATGCTCCACGTCCACCGCCCGCACGTGCAGCAACGCGTCGGCGCCGCCGGTCACCGTCATCGCCGCCGTGATCTCCGGATGGTTGCGCACCACCTCCGCGAGCCGCCGGGGCGGCGCCGCGCCCTCGCAGTACACCTCCACGTACGCCTCCGTGCGCCAGCCGAGCGCCGCCGGCTGCACCGTCGCCGTGAACCCGGTGATCACCCCGGTCTCCCGCAACCGGTCCACCCGCCGCTTGACCGCGGTGGCCGAAAGGCCGACGGCCGCGCCGATCTCGGCGAAGCTGGTCCTCGCGTTCGCCATCAACGCCGTGATGATCTTGCGATCGAGCTCGTCGAACGCCGCGGACTTGCTGTTCATGCGGGCACTGTATCCAGCGGGCGGCCTCCACGACCCCCGGCGCCGAGGCCTCCGGCGCGCGGCCGTGTGCAGGCGTGCGAATTGCTCCTACACTCCACGTTCATGCTGCGCGCGCTCGCCGTCGATGACGAGAAACCCTCCCTGGAGGAGCTGCTGTACCTGCTGAACGCGGATCCACGGGTCGGCAGCGCCGAGGGCGCGAACGACGCCACCGAGGCACTGCGGCGGATCAACCGCGCCCTGGAGTCCGGCCCCGACGGGCCCGAGGCGATCGACGTCGTCTTCCTCGACATCCAGATGGCCGGCCTCGACGGCCTCGACCTCGCCCGCCTCCTCACCGGCTTCGCCCGGCCCCCGCTGGTCGTCTTCGTCACCGCGCACGAGGGCTTCGCCGTCCAGGCCTTCGACCTCAAGGCCGTCGACTACGTCCTCAAACCCGTACGCCGGGAGCGCCTCGCCGAGGCGATCCGCCGGGCCGTCCAGCTCCGCGAGGCGACCACGGCACCGGCCCCGCCGATACCGGTCCACGAACCCGACCCCGACCAGATACCCGTCGAGCTCGGCGGGGTGACCCGCTTCGTCAGCGTCGACGACATCACCCACGTCGAGGCCCAGGGCGACTACGCCCGACTGCACACCCCGCAGGGCAGCCACCTCATCCGCATCCCCCTCTCGACCCTCGAAGAGCGCTGGCGCGCACGCGGGTTCGTCCGCATCCACCGCCGCCATCTCGTCGCCCTGCGGCACGTCGGCGAACTCCGCCTGGACGCGGGCACGGTCAGCGTCCTCGTCGGCTCCGTGGAACTCCAGGTCAGCCGTCGTCACGCCCGCGAGCTGCGCGATCTGCTGATGCGCCGGACCACGGGCTGAGGAGCCACCATGCCGAGCGACCCCACCGAACGCCGTGTCGTCGTCACCGGAGTGCCCCGCCGCACCCCGCGCCCGTCCGGCCATCAGCGCCCCCGCACCGAGATCGACGAACAGACCACCCTCGGCCACACCTACGTCCGCTCCCTCATGCGCAGCCAACTCCGCGCCGCCCTCGCCGTGTTCGCGGTCCTGGTCCTGCTGGTCGCCCCGCTGCCCCTGGTCTTCGCCGCGATGCCGGACGGCGCCGGCCTGGAGTGGGCCCTCCTCGGCTTCGGCGTCTACCCGCCGCTGGTCCTCCTCGCCCGCCGGCACGTGCGCCGCGCCGAACGCAACGAACAGGACCTCGTCCGCCTCGTCGAGGACCGCTGAGGCGAACCACCGAGGCGACGCGAGCAGTGAACCCGTGAACGAGGAGACCGGAAGCAAGGCATGAACGAGAACTACGCCGTCCCCGCGGTCGCCCTCGTCGTCGTGGCGACCGTCTTCGTCGGCGCCTTCGGCCTGCGCATCTCCCGCACCACCTCCGACTTCTACGTCGCCTCCCGCACCGTCGGCCCCCGCCTCAACGCGGCCGCGATCAGCGGCGAGTACCTCTCCGCCGCCTCCTTCCTCGGCATCGCCGGCCTCGTCCTCGTCCAGGGCCCCGACATGCTCTGGTACCCGGTCGGCTACACCGCCGGCTACCTCGTCCTCCTGCTCTTCGTCGCCGCCCCGCTGCGCCGCTCCGGCGCGTACACGCTGCCCGACTTCGCCGAGGCCCGGCTCGCCTCCAAGACCGTACGACGGCTCGCCGGGGCCTTCGTCGTCGGTGTCGGCTGGCTCTACCTCCTGCCCCAACTGCAGGGCGCCGGACTGACGTTGAACGTGCTCACCGACGCCCCCGAGTGGCTCGGCGGCGTCATCGTCGCCGTCGTCGTCTCCGCCACCGTCGCCGCCGGCGGCATGCGCAGCATCACCTTCGTCCAGGCCTTCCAGTACTGGCTCAAGCTCACCGCCCTCCTCGTCCCCGCCCTCTTCCTCGTCCTCGCCTGGCAGGGCGACGGCGCCCCCCGGCACGCCTTCGACGAGCCCGCGACCTTCCGCGAACAACGCGTCGTCCGCGTCGACGAGACCCTCGACCTGAAGCTCGGCGGCCCGCTCACCGTCACCGCCACCGGCACGATCGACGGCCGCCGCCACGACGACCGCCGCGTGGAGCTGCCCGCCGGCACCCACCGCATCGACCGGGGCACCCGCCTGACCTTCACCGAGGGCGACCCCGTCCCCGTCGCCGACCGAGGCACCAACGGCGGCATGTCCACCTCGCTCGCCGCCGGCCGCGAGGAACGCCCCCTGTACGCCACCTACGGGCTGATCCTCGCCACCTTCCTCGGCACCATGGGCCTGCCCCACGTCGTCGTCCGCTTCTACACCAGCCCCGACGGTGTCGCCGCCCGCCGCACCACGGTCGTCGTCCTCGGCATGATCGGCGTCTTCTACCTCCTCCCCCCGATCTACGGGGCACTCGGCCGCCTCTACGCCCCCGACCTCACCCTCACCGGCGACGCCGACGCGGCCGTCCTCCTGCTCCCCGACCGCATGATCGGGGGCCTCGGCGGCGACCTGCTCGGCGCGCTGGTCGCGGGTGGCGCCTTCGCCGCCTTCCTGTCCACCGCCTCAGGACTGACCATGGCCGTCGCCGGCGTGCTCACCCAGGACGTGCTGCCCGCCCGGGGCGTAGGGCACTTCCGGCTCGCCGCGGTCCTCGCCATGGCGGTGCCGCTCGCCGCGAGCGTCCTGGTCGGCGGGTTGCCCGTCGCCGACGCGGTCGGCCTCGCCTTCGCCGTCTCGGCCTCCTCGTTCTGCCCCCTGCTCGTCCTCGGCATCTGGTGGCGCCGCCTCACCCCGCCGGGTGCCGCGGCCGGCATGCTCGTCGGAGGCGGAGCGGCCCTCCTCGCGGTCGCCGCGACCATGGCCGGTTACCCCGGCACCGGAACCCTGCACGCCCTGCTGGCCTGGCCCGCCCTCTGGTCCGTACCGCTCGGCTTCCTCACGATGGTCCTGGTGTCCCTGGCCACCCCCGGCAAGGTCCCGCCCGAGACACCGGCGATCCTGGCCCGCTTCCACCTCCCGGAGGAACTCGTCGGCGGCCGGACCCGCGCGGCGACCAAGGAGATCGAACTGTGGCGGCGGTGAGGGGCACCCCGCCCGGGACGGCGGCCGGACCGACCGACCTGCAGCGGCACGAGAAACCCTTGCAGCGGCACGAGAAACCGAAAAGGGAACCCACGGCCGGTGAGCGGTGTACCACATGCAGGAGGTGAGCGATGAGCGGTGAAGTGACCGGCTTCCTGGCCGGGTTCTGCGTGGCCGTGCTCCCGCTGCTCGCGGCCGGCTTCTGGCTCGGCCGCCGTACGGCACGCCCGCGCAACAGCCTCGGCGGGCTCGGCACACCCGTCGAGCACGCCACCTTCCAGACCCTGCACACCGCCACCCTCGCCGCGCCCCCGCTGCGCGCCGGCCTCACGGAGGAGACTGCCCGCAGATCGGCCAAGCGGCTGCGCACCCTGCTCGGCACGGACGCGCTCTGCCTCACCGACCACGAGTCGGTCCTCGCCTGGGAGGGCGTCGCGGAGCACCACCGCGCCGAGATCATGGGACGCCTGGCGGGCCCCCTGGAGACCGGCCGGGGCGAGGCCTTCCGGCTGACCTGCGACATCATCGACTGCCCCGTGCGCTGGGCGGTGGTCGCCCCCCTCACGGTCGACGACCGCGTCCACGGGGCGCTCGTCGCCTGCGCGCCCCGCGAGTCCGCCGTCCTCGTCCGGGCGGCCGGCGAGGTCGCCCGCTGGGTCTCCGTCCAGCTCGAACTGGCCGATCTCGACCAGTCCCGCACCCGCTTGATCGAGGCCGAGATCAAGGCCCTGCGCGCCCAGATCTCCCCGCACTTCATCTTCAACTCGCTCGCGGTGATCGCCTCGTTCGTCCGCACCGACCCCGAGCGCGCCCGCGAACTGCTGCTGGAATTCGCCGACTTCACCCGCTACTCGTTCCGCAGACACGGCGACTTCACCACCCTCGCCGACGAACTCCACGCCATCGACCACTACCTGGCGCTGGTCCGGGCCCGCTTCGGCGACCGGCTCTCGGTCACGCTCCAGATAGCCCCCGAGGTCCTGCCGGTCACCCTGCCCTTCCTCTGCCTCCAGCCCCTCGTGGAGAACGCGGTGAAGCACGGCCTCGAAGGCCGTTCCGTGACCGCCGCGGGCAAGAGCCACATCAGCATCACCGCGCAGGACGCCGGAGCCGAGGCGCTCGTCGTCATCGAGGACGACGGCGTCGGCATGGAACCCGAGGTGCTCCGCCGCATCCTCGCCGGCGAGAGCAGCCCCTCCGGCGGCATCGGCCTCAGCAACGTCGACGAGCGGCTCCGCCAGGTGTACGGCGACGACCACGGCCTGGTCATCGAGACCGCGGTGGGCGCGGGCATGAAGATCACCGCCCGGCTGCCCAAGTACCAGCCGGGCGTACACCCGGACGGGGGAATACCCCGGACCTGAGGATCACCCCGGCTCGAACCCGTGGGTCGAGCCGGCGATTGCGCCTCAGGTGCGCGACGCCACCATGCCCAGCGTCAGCAGGCCCAGGACGACCCAGCCGAACCACAGCCAGCCGTTGCTGCCGAGGGCCACCGAGTAGGCAGTCACCATGACCAGCCCACCGACGGTGAGCACCCCCATGGCCTTCGTCGAACCGGGCATCGCAACACCCCTTCTCAGGTCCTCAGGCTTCTTCTCCCTCCATGGTGCCCCCACTGGCGGAAATGACAGTGCAGACGACGAAATGTGCCCCCTTTTTCCAGCCGTCCTCGCTGACCCAGAAACCGGAACCGGTCCGGCCGGGCTCATGGCCGTACTGCTTCGGCGGCAGGTTCTTCTCGCAGGCGGCGAGAGCCTGCCGCTGCGCTTCCTCGTAGGTGGTGCCGGGGCTCATCTCATGGAACCCGAGCACCTTCTCCCGATGGCGGTCCTGGCAGGAGACCAACCGGAGCTCGTTGCCGGAGATCCGGTCGAGGCAGTCCTGCTTCTGCAGGGTGGCCACGTCGTCGATCACCGTCTCACCCACCGTCCGGTACTCCCCGATCGGCCCGTGCACCGGCCTGCGTTCGCCCAGCACCAGACAGGCGACCCGATGCCCGGCGGCGTCGAACCCGTCGCCGGTCGGCAGCACGGCGTGGGCGCGGACGTCCACGAGCTTGTCCCGGGCCTCCATCGTGAGCTGCTCGCACTGGGCGGCTCCGCCCGCGCGGGCGTCCTCGGCGGACGAGGCCTCGTAGGAGGCCATCACCTGTCCGTCCATCGCGGGCCCCGCACATCCGGGCACGATGCGAAGCCGGGCGGCGTCCGTGAACGGAGTGCCGGTCCAGGTGACGTCGACACAGTCGCCGTCCTTGAGCAGCTCGGTCAGCCCCACGGTCCCGCCGTAGGGCAGGACCGCGCTCCCGGTGCCTTGGCCGCCGAGGCCTTCCGTCAGCTCCCGCATGTTGCCCATGGCGTACCAGGTTCCGCCGACGACCAGGGCGAGACCGAGGGTGGTGGCCATGCCCGCGAGGAGGGCCCGGCTGCGGTGCCGGCGGCGATGTCCGCCGGAGCCGGGCGCAGGGCCGGCCCCGGTGAATGGCGGGGGAGGGGCGAAGCCGTCTCCGTCGGCGCCCGCCGCCCGGTGCTCCGCCGGGGACCAGTCGACCTCGCCTCCCTGTGCGTTCCCTCCTCCCGGCCCGCCGCGTCCAGCGGTGCCGCCCGACGGCACGTACCACGGTGTCTCGTGCGCGACCGGCGCGGCGAGGGGCTGCCCCGGCTCCGCCGTGTGCGTCGGCTCGCTCGCCCACTGCGGTTGCGAGCCGAGGTCCGGCGCGGTGCGCGGGTGGGCCTGGGGCATGACGATCGCGGAGAGCGCTGCCTCGGCCTCGGTGGCGGTGATCCGGCGCACGGGAACCTTGGTGAGCAGGGCGGCCAGCACCGGCTCCAGCGCCCCCGCCCGCAGCATGGGACGCGGCTCCTCCAGGACGACGGCGGTGAGCGCCGCGATGTCCGAGTCGCGGTCGAAGGGCCCGTACCCCTCGACGGCGTGGTAGAGCGTGCAGCCCAGCGAGAACAGGTCGGACGCGGCGGTCGGCGGCCCGCCCTGTGCCCGCTCGGGTGCCAGATACCCGGCGGTCCCGACCAGGACATGGGTCCTGGTGTACCGGGTCTCCTGGGTGTCGGGCTGGACGGAGATGCCGTAGTCGGTGAGGAGGACACGTGCGTACGGCGATCCGGTGCGGTCCGGTGCGAGCAGGATGTTGGCCGGCTTGACGTCCCGGTGCATGACGCCGCGTTCGTGCCCGGCGGTCAGCGCGTCCAGCACGGCGAGCCCGATCCGGGCGCACTCGGCAGGTGCGAGGGCGCCTCGCAGCGCCACCAGCGCCTTCAGGTCGAGAGCGCCCGGCACGTACTCCATGACGATCCACGGCAGCGCGTCGTGTTCCAGGACGTCGTGCACGGTGACCACGTTCGGGTGGTCGCGCAGTCCGGCGGCGTGCCGGGCCTCCGCGCGGGCGCGGGCCACGCGGGCGGCGCGTTCCTGCTCGGCCTCGCCCGGATGGCGGAACACGATCTCCTTGAGTGCCACCTCGCAGTCCAGCTGACGGTCGTGCGCCAGCCAGACATGGCCCATGCCGCCGCTGCCCAGCCGGTTCAGCAGGAGATAGCGGTCGGCGATGACCCGGCCGACTCCCGAATGCGGTGCTCCTGACTGCATCGGTCACTCCCAGGGTTCAGATCCACATGAACTGGGCCGGTTCCTCGTCGAAGCCGCCCGGGGCCCCCGCGTCGCTCGGTTCCCCGGGGCTTCCCGGGGCGCCGGACGGTGGATCACCGGTCGGATCGGGCGCGCTCGTCGGGATGTCGGTGGGCGGTCCGCTCTCCTCCGGTGGAGTCGGATCGGGGTCGGGGGTGGTCGGCGGCCTGCTCGACCTCGTGGGAGTGGGACTGGGCGGTGTCGAGGGAGCGGTGGAGGTGGGGGCGGACGTGGGGGTGGGGTCCGGCGTAGGCCCCTCGGAGGACCGGGAGGGCGACGGCGTGAGAGAGGTGCCTCCCGTGGGCGGGGGAGTGGTGGACGCCGTGGGCGGCGGCGTGTCGTCCGTCGGGGAGGAGCCACCGTCCGTGGGCGTCGGGTCGGGGTCCGTGGGCGTCGAACCGCTCTCCGACGGCGAACCCCCTGACGACGATCCGTCCGACGGAGCCCTGTCCGAAGGCGAACCGCCGGGGTCGGAGGGATCCGTCGCCCCCGGGTCCGTCCCCGTGGGCCCGCCGTCCACGCCCGCCCCGCCGTCCGCCCCGCCGTCCGACCCGGAGCCGCCCTCGGAGTCCGAGCCGCCGTCGGAGCCCGAGCCGGACCCCGATCCGTCGGTGCCGTTCCCGGAAGCCTCGCCCGGCCACTCCACGTGCAGCGCCACCGCGTCGCCGAACCGCAGCTCGGCGCCCGGCCCGGGACTCGACCCGGTCACCGGCGCGTCACCCGGCGGCATCCCGGCGCCCTCGACCGTCACCGCCAGGCCCTTCTCCGCCATGGCCGCGCTCGCCTCGCCGAAGGTCATCCCCCGTACCTTCGGCACGGCCCGCCGCGCACGTGCGTCGAACGTCGTGTCGGACTCGCCCGTGGTGCCGACCTTCCGGTTGATGCCCCGGTCCGGGTCCTCGACGTCGACGAGCTTGATCTCCTTCAGCTGCTCGGGCGCGGGCTTGACGACGACCACGGCGGCCTTGTCGTAGCCCGCCCACCGCGCGTTGTCACCGGCGAAATCCACGGTGATGCGGCCGGGGTCCGCGGCGAACGAGCGGAGCGGATTTCCGCAGCTGCACTTCACGGCCGGCAGCCCCTGGGCGTCCACCAACACGGCGATGCCGGCTTCCAGCAACGCGTCGAAGGGGACGGCCCTGCCCTTCTTGTAGTCGTGGTTCTTCACGAGGGTGTCGTGGCGCAGAAGAACAGGTGTGAGGTCGTCGAGATAATCCGGGACGCGGTCGACACCGATCCCGACGATCCGGGCCCATTCCTGAGCCTTTTTCGTGTTCTCGGGTGCGGTGAGGAAATCCTCCAGCTTGCCCACGTCGCAGATCTTCGGCTTCCGTGAGCCCCCGTACAGGCCGGGGGTGCTGCCCTGCTGGAGACCGCTGTGCGGCGCCAGGGACCGCAGGTCGGGCTCGTCCCGGCCGAGCCGCTCGCCCTCGTCGAAGAAGGGGGCGAGGGACGGTATCCCCGCGGCCACCGCCGTCACCGCGAGCAGTGACGGGGTCGACTCGCCGCAGCCGCTGAGAACCAGTACGCCCACCAATAGCAAACATGTTCGCAAGCGCGCGCGCATGGTCATGACCGCTCCCCCCGCGGTTTCCCCCGTCACCCCGCAGAGGATATGCGGGGCTCACGCATCATGCTACGGAGGGGCAAAGCCTTTCCGTCAAGAGAAAGGAAAGGGGCACGGTTGTGTGGCCAAAGAAAAGAATGGGGACACGACCGACAAGAAAAAGAAATGGAGCTCAGCGACTACGTGCGTCGAGTGAGGCGAGGTAGGCGTTGTACGCCTCCAGTTCCTTGTCGCCGTCCCGGTCGGCCGCGCGGTCCGTGCGCCGGGCCTGCCGCTGCTCGGAGTTGTACCACTGGAAGAGCAGCGCCAGCAGCACGAGCACCGAGGGGATCTCGCTGAAGGCCCAGGCGATGCCGCCGGCCGCGTTCTGGTCGGCGAGCGCGTCGATGCCGAGGGACGCGGGCGGGTTCTCGTACGTCTTGATCATCGGGGCGGACGCCATCATCAGCGCGATGCCGAAGAAGGCGTGGAACGGCATGCCGGCGAAGAGCTCCAGCATGCGCATCAGATACCCGGGGCGGTGCGGGCCCGGGTCCACGCCCATGATCGGCCAGAAGAAGAACAGCCCGACCAGCAGGAAGTGCGTCATCATCACGATGTGTCCCGGCGTCGACCCCATCAGGAAGTCGAACAACGGCGTGAAGTACAGCCCGTACAGGCTTGCGATGAACATCGGGATCGTGAACGCCGGATGCGTGACGATCTTCATGTACCAGCCGTGCAGGAACATCAGCAGCAGCTCGCGCGGTCCCTTGCGCCCCTTCCCCGCCACCGGCAGCGCCCGCAGCGCCAGGGTGACCGGCGCCCCCAGCAGCAGCACGATCGGTGCCAGCATGCTGATCACCATGTGCTGCACCATGTGCACGCTGAACATGACCATGCCGTAGTCGTTCAGTCCGGTACACGTCACCAGCATCACGAGCAGCACACCGGCGACGAACGCGACGGTCCGCCCGACGGGCCACTTGTCCCCCCGCCGCACGAGCCGCACGACGCCCCAGCCGTACAGACCGAGCCCCACGAGGCAGGCGACCAGGAAGAACGGATCCGCCGACCACGCGAGTCCCCGCCCGAGGGTGAAGGGCAAGAGCCCCATACCGTGCCCGCTGTGATCCATCCGCCGGCTCCTGCTTCGTGGGGGGTTGTGCTGTCTGTCCGCCCCCAGACTAGAACCGCCCCCGGCCGCGTCTGCGGCCGGGGGCGGGGCGGCGGCCCCCGTCAGGAGTGCGGGGGACCGCGTGACCGGTCATGGCCCCGACGACCCGCACCCGCCGGACGGCTAGAGCACGCACTCCGCCTCGGCGTACCGCTCCTCCGGCACCGTCTTCAACGTCTCCACGGCCTCGGCGAGCGGCACCATCACGATGTCGGTCCCCCGCAGCGCGGTCATGTGCCCGAACTCACCCCGGTGCACGGCCTCCACCGCGTGCCAGCCGAACCGGGTCGCCAGCACCCGGTCGTACGCGGTCGGCGTACCACCGCGCTGCACATGCCCGAGGATCACCGGCCGCGCCTCCTTCCCGAGGCGCTGCTCCAGCTCGATCGACAGCTGCCGGGCGATCCCCGCGAACCGCTCGTGCCCGTAGATGTCCTTGCCGCCCTCGTCGAAATCCATCGAACCGGCCTTCGGCTTGGCCCCCTCCGCGGCGACGACGATCGCGAACCGCTTGCCCGCCGAGAACCGCTCGGCGACCTTCGTGGTCAACTCCTCGATGTCGAAGGGCCGCTCCGGTACGACGATGGCGTGCGCCCCGGCCGCCATGCCGGAGTGCAGCGCGATCCAGCCGGTGTGGCGGCCCATGACCTCCACGACCAGGACCCGCTGGTGGGACTCGGCGGTGGTCTTCAGCCGGTCCAGGGCCTCCGTCGCGACCCCCACGGCCGTGTCGAAGCCGAATGTGACGTCCGTGACGGCGATGTCGTTGTCGATGGTCTTCGGCACGCCCACGACCGGCAGGCCGCTGTCCGACATCAGCCGGGCCGCCTTCAGCGTGCCCTCGCCACCGATGGGGATGATCGCGTCGAGCCCGAGTTCCTCGACGTGGCCCTTCGCCCGCGCCACCCCGTCCCGCAGGTGCGAGGGCTGGACCCGGGAGGAACCGAGGATCGTGCCGCCGCGGGCCAGGATGCCCGCCACGGCGTCCAGGTCGAGCTTGAGGTAGTCGCAGTCCAGGAGACCTTTCCAGCCGTCCCGGAAGCCGATGACCTCGTCGCCGTGGTCGACGACGGCGCGGTGCACGACGGACCGGATGACGGCGTTCAGTCCAGGACAGTCGCCGCCGGACGTGAGGACACCAATGCGCATAGCCCGAATACCTTCTCGACGTGGGCCGGGGACCGGACCACGCTGTCCGGCTGGAATCCCCGCCACCCTACCGGCGGCAGGGGGCGGGGCCGTAGCGGGCGTCCGCCTGCTGGACGGCCCCGCACAGGTGAGCGGAGGCCTGGTCAGACGGGCTTTCACAGGTGAGCGAGGGCCACTACGGATGGGCTTTCGTACGGGCACTGAGGAACCGTTTCTCAGGTGCCCCGGCCCCTGCCGGACGCGCTACGCGGGCTGCTGCTGGGCCGTCGAGATCCGCTCGTCGCGCAGCGCCTCGAACCAGCGGTCGTCGGTCGGCGGCAGCGCGTTCACATCCAGCGCCAGCTTCAGCAGCAGGTCCGCGATCTGCGGGTTCCGTGCCAGCACCGGCCCGTGCATGTACGTACCGAACACGGTGTCGTTGTACGCGCCCTCCGTGCCGTCGCCCGTGCCGTTGCCCTTGCCGAGCCGCACCTGTGCCAGCGGGCGGGCGGTGGGGCCGAGGTGGGTGACGCCCTGGTGGTTCTCGAACCCGGTCAGCTGCGGCAGCCCGAGGCGCGGGTCGATGTCGGCGAGGACGTCGCCGACGCACCGCTCGCCCTCGCCCCGGGTCGTCGTCACGTCGAGCAGACCGAGGCCCGGCTCGCGCTGGCCGAGGTCGTTGACGAACTCGTGGCCGAGGATCTGGTAGCCGGCGCAGACCGCGAAGACGATCGCGCCGTTGTTCACGGCCTGGTACAGATGCCGGTCGCGGCGCAGCCGCTCGGCCGCCAGCCGCTGCGGACGGTCCTCGCCGCCGCCGATCAGGTAGATGTCGCCGGAGGTCGGGATCGGCTGGTCGCTGCGCACGTCCAGCCGGGCCACGTCCAGGCCGCGCTGGCGCGCACGGCGCTCGACGACGAGGACGTTGCCCTGGTCGCCGTAGGTGCTGAGCAGATCCGGGTAGACCCAGACGATCCGCAGGCTGTTGTCACTCATGAAGTCAGTGCCCCTCAGAGTCGTATGTGGTCGGCTGCTCAGTTGCCCACGCGACGGCGCAGGTCCTGGAACGCGGTGTAGTTCGCGATGACCTCGATCCGGCCCGGCGGGCACATCTGCACCGCCTGGTCGAGGGTGTCGCAGACCTGGAAGTGCTGGCCCGCCACTTCCAGACGCACCGCGAGGTCCAGCTTGCGGTCGCCGAGCACGAAGATCGGGTGGCCGGTGAGCCGGGTGTAGTCCACGTCCCACAGCCAGGAGGTGTCCGTGCCGTCGGCGCCGCGCGCGTTCACCGAGAGGATCACCGGTGACGGCGGCGGGTCGATCAGGGAGAACGTCTCCAGCCAGCCCGCCGGGTTCTTGGCGAGCAGCAGCCGCAGGTCGCGCTGCATGAACTGGACCACGTCGTACCGTCCGGCGACCGCCTGAACCTGGTACATGCGTTCCAGGGCGACCTGCGGCGGCACGCCGAAGACGGCGGCGGTGGCGGCCGAGGAGGCGGCGTTGGCCTTGTTGGCGCGGCCCGGCAGCTGCAGGTGGATCGGCCAGGCCGAACCGTGCGGGTCGAGGACGTGGTCGCCGGAGAGCGCCCAGCTCGGGGTGGGACGGCGGAAACCGCACTCCCCGCAGAACCAGTCGTCGCCGGGGCGCTGCATCACACCGCCGCAGGACGGGCAGGACCAGGCGTCGTCCTTCCACATCTGGCCGACCGCGACCCAGATGACGTTCGGGGACGACGAGGCCGCCCACACGATCAACGGGTCGTCGCAGTTGGCCACGACGACGGCCTTGGTGCCGGCCAGGCCCTCCCGCCACGCCTCCGCCATCATGCGGGTCTCGGCGGCGCGGTCCAGCTGGTCGCGGGAGAGGTTGAGCAGCGCGATGCACTTGGGGTCGGTGTCCCGCGCCACACCGGCCAGGTACTTCTCGTCGACCTCGATGACCGCGAACTTCGCGTCCGAGTTCCCGGCGAGAGCCGAGGTGATGCCCGCGGGCATGTTGGCGCCGAGCGCGTTCGAGACGACCGGGCCCGCGGCCCGCAGTGCCTCGGCGATCAGCCGGGTCGTGGTGGTCTTGCCGTTGGTGGCGGAGACCAGGACGACGTCCAGGCTCTGTGCGAGCCGGGCGAGGAGGTCGGGGTCGAGTTTCAGTGCCACCCGGCCGCCGATCACAGATCCGCTACCGCGCCCCGCGGCACGCGATGCCGCCGCGACCGCCTTGCCCGCCGTCACGGCCAGCTTGGCCCGCGGCGTGAGCGGGTCCGAGTTGCCTGCCATCAGTTCTCGATCCTCCTTGCGTACAGCGCCGCGCCCAGTCCCGGCAACGTGTGGACCAAAGCCTATCGAGATCCACTCACGCGCCCGAATCTCGACCGGGCCGTCGCACTGGTCGGACCGGCGATATCGGGTCCGACCGTACCCTTGCGCCCATGCGAAGCGGCTCGATTCCCGGCGCCCGAGGGCGCGTTCTCCCCATGACACTGCTCGGGGACCCCGTATTGCAGGCGCCCTGTGAAGAGGTGACGGAGTTCGGGCCCGAACTGGTGCGGCTTGTGGAGGACATGTTCGCGACGATGTACCACGCGCGGGGGGTGGGGCTCGCCGCGAACCAGGTGGGCCGGGGGCTTCGGGTGTTCGTGTACGACTGCCCGGACGACGACGATGTGCGCCATCTCGGCCATGTCGTGAACCCGAGGCTCGTCTCCGCGGAGGGGATCGTGCTGCGGGGCCCCGAGGGATGCCTGTCGCTGCCGGGGCTGGAGGCGGGTGTGGAGCGGTACGACGAGGCCGTCGTCGAGGGGTTCACCGCGGACGGGGACCGGGTGCGGGTGCGGGGGAGCGGCTTCTTCGCGCGGTGCCTGCAGCACGAGTGCGATCACCTGGAGGGTCGGGTGTATGTCGACCGGCTTTCGGGCTGGAGACGTTCTCGGGTGATGAGGAAGGCCGCGAAGGCGTCGTGGGGGCGGTGAGCTCGGCGGGCGACGCGGGTGCGGGTGGTGCGTGGCTGCTCGCGCCCACGCGGCGGAGCCGCGTATCGACTCGGCCCGCGCCCCTGACGGGGCGCGATCCCCTGCCTGAGCGACGAGCGACCCTCCAGTGCCGCGGCAGGGCACTAGAAACCGGGGCCGCCGACCTTGTCGCCCGCGGCTGCCAGGCGACCCCAGAGCAGGTCCGCGAGGCTGCGGACCAACTCGGCCCTGGTGAGCGGGCGTTCGCCGAGCCACCAGTCGCCCGCCGCGTGCATCATGCCTACGATGCCGTGGCCCCAGACGCGTGCCAGCTGGCGGCTGTCGGGGCCGAGGTCGAGACGCTCCTCTATGACCGTGCCGAGTTCTTCGCCCATGCGCCGCAGGAGGGGGGCCGAGTGCTTGCCGACGTCGAAGCCCTGGTCGCCGGGCTGGCCGCCCTCGGCGGGGTGCATGAGGAAGCGGTACACCTGGGGGCGGGCCTCGATGGCCGCCAGATAGGTGTCGAGGGTCGCCTCGACGCGTTCGCGGCGCTCCGCCGGGGCGTCCAGCGCGGCCCGCAGCGAGTCGAGGAGGGCATCGGTGTGACGCTGGGCGAGGGCGGCGTAGAGTCCGCCCTTGTCGCCGAAGTGGCGATACAGAATGGGCTTGGTGATGCCGGCCTCGGCGGCGATGGCGTTCATCGACGCTCCGGGGCCGTCGCGGAGCACGACTCGGTCCGCGGCCTCCAGCAGCTCGCGCCGACGGCGGTCGGCGGACCGTTCCTGGTCGGTCCGCTGCGTGGTGTCCATGAGTCTCTCCCCCACATGCTGATGACGGTGACGCCTTGCGCAAACTAACACTGATTGGCGTGACCCGATCGAACGGGCTACCGAGCCCTGCTCGGGAGTTGACTTTTCCTACCGACCGGTAACAGACTCCTGTTACCGCAGGTAACATCTTAGTGCAGTGCTGGAGGCGCGTCATGGCCGAGTTCACCATGGAACTCAACGAGGAACAGCGAGAGGTCCGCGACTGGCTCCACGGATTCGCCGCCGATGTGATCCGCCCCGCGGCGGCCGAGTGGGACGAGCGCGAGGAGACCCCCTGGCCGGTGATCCAGGAGGCCGCGAAGGTCGGCATCTACTCCCTGGACTTCTACGCCCAGCAGTACTTCGACCCCACCGGCCTCGGCATCCCCATGGCGATGGAGGAGCTGTTCTGGGGCGACGCGGGCATCGCCCTGTCCATCGTCGGCACCGGCCTCGCCGCCGTCGGCGTCCTCGCCAACGGGACCGAGGAGCAGATCGGCACCTGGATCCCCCAGATGTACGGGGACGCGAGCGATGTCAAGGTCGCCGCGTTCTGCTCCTCCGAGCCCGACGCCGGTTCCGACGTGGCGTCCATGCGCACCCGGGCCGTGTACGACGAGGCCAAGGACGAGTGGGTCCTCAACGGCACCAAGACCTGGGCGACCAACGGCGGCATCGCCAACGTCCATGTCGTCGTCGCCGTGGTCGACCCCGAACTCGGCTCCAAGGGCCACGCGTCCTTCATCGTCCCGCCGAACACGCCCGGCCTCTCCCAGGGCCAGAAGTTCAAGAAGCACGGCATCCGCGCCTCCCACACCGCCGAGGTCGTCCTGGAGGACGTGCGCGTGCCCGGCTCCTGCCTCCTCGGCGGCAAGGAGAAGCTCGACGAGCGCCTGGCGCGCGCCCGTGAGCGGGCCAAGGCCGGGGGCGAGCGCGTGAAGAACGCGGCGATGGCCACGTTCGAGGCGTCCCGCCCGGCCGTCGGCGCCATGGCGGTGGGCACCGCGCGTGCCGCGTACGAGGTCGCCCTCGACTACGCCAAGACCCGCGAGCAGTTCGGCCGGCCCATCATCGACAACCAGGGCGTCGCCTTCCAGCTCGCGGACATGCGGACCTCCGTGGACGCGGCGCGGCTGCTGGTGTGGCGGGCGTCCTGGATGGCGATCAACGGCAAGCAGTTCACGGCGGCCGAGGGGTCCCAGTCGAAGCTGTTCGCGAGCGAGACGGCGAAGAAGGTGACCGCGCAGGCGATCCAGATCCTGGGCGGCAACGGGTACACCCGGGAGTACCCGGTCGAGCGGATGCACCGGGACGCGGCTATCTACACCATCTTCGAGGGTACGAGTGAGGTGCAGCGGCTGGTGATCGCCCGGACCGTGTCGGGGATGCCGATCCGGTAGGCACGGGGAGCCGCGCGACCACACGTGGACCCGAGGGAGCGCCCGATGACTCGCACGGCCGGGGAACTGCTGGAAGCCACGACCGTGCGACTCGCCCCGGATCCCGGCGCCAACCCTCTGCTGCCGCTGATCGCCTCCGGTGCGGCCGACCGTGGCGTCCTCGCCGCACTCGCTCTGGAGCAACGCCTCGTCATCGCCGCCGACCTGCGCTCCTTCCGCCATCTGGCCGGGCGGTCGGCGGTCGAGGAGCCGGCCTGCGCCCCCTTCTTCGAGATGCTCGCGGAGGGGGAGGCGGTGGCGGCGGGACGGCTCGGGGCGTTCGCCGAGGCGTGCGGTGCGGACGGGGGGAGAACGGCGGCGTACGAGCCGCTGCCGGGCTGTCAGGCCTACCCGTCGTACGTCGCCCGGCTCGCCCTGGGCGCGGCACCGGCCGATGTGGTGCTCGCCCTGAGCGCCAACTTCGCATCCTGGGGCGGCTATTGCGCCACGATCTCGCGGGCCCTGCGCGACCACTACGGCTTCGCCGACGAAGCCCGCGCCTTCTTCGACTTCTTCGCCGAGCCGGCACCGGAACTGCAGGAGCGGGCGAGGGCGGCGGTGCAGGCCGGGTTGGACACCGGGCGGATCAGTGAGAAGCGGGCGCACACCTACGGCCGCCTGCTGCAGAGCTACGAGGCGATGTTCTGGACCACGCTGGCGCGCCCCTGAACGCCGAACGCCGTGCGGGGCCGTATCACTGCGCGGCCCCGCTGCTGTGGGCGATGCACGCCACGTCGATACGGTCCGCCAGCTTCGCCAGCTCGATCGTCAGTGCCGCCACCGTGTCCTCGTCGAGCTCCTCACCCGCCTCCACCAGGTGCAGCCAGCGCCCGCCCACCGTCCGCAGCAGCTTGCTCACATCGGCCGCAGACACCTGCAGGGTCCCGCGGTCGTCGACGATCAGAGGCAGAGTCACTTCGCGGTTCACAACGGGGATGGTAGCCGCGGAACGCTCACGCCCCGTGCCATACGGTGGTGATGTTGCAGAACTCCCGGATTCCGTGTCCGGACAGCTCACGCCCGTAGCCGGACCGCTTGACCCCGCCGAACGGGAACGCCGGGTGGGAGGCGGTCATCCCGTTGACGTAGACCGCGCCGGCGTCGAGGTCCCGGACGAAGCGGTCGACCTCGGCGGAGTCCCGGGTCCACACGTTGGAGCTGAGCCCGAAGGGCGTGTCGTTGGCGATCGCGATCGCTTCGTCGACGTCGGCGACCCGGTACAGCGTGGCCACGGGACCGAAGGTCTCCTCCTGGTGGACGCGCATCTCGGGGGTGATGTCGGCGAGGACGGTCGGCGGGTAGAACCAGCCGGGTCCGTCGGGGCGTTCGGCGCCGCACAGGACGGTGGCGCCGCTCTCCACGGCCTCGTCGACCAGTTCCTCCAGGTCCGCGCGGCCCCGCTCGCTGGAGAGCGGGCCGACGTCGGTGTCCTCGTCCAGCGGGTCGCCCACCCGCAGCGCCTTCATGGCTTCGACGAACCGCTCGGCGAAGGCGTCGTACACGTCGGCGTGCACGATGAACCGCTTGGCGGCGATGCACGACTGCCCGGTGTTCTGCACCCGGGCCGTCACCGCGATCTCCGCCGCCTTCTCGATGTCGGCGGACGGCATCACCACGTACGGATCACTGCCGCCCAGTTCCAGGACCGTCTTCTTGATCTCGTCCCCGGCGACCGAGGCGACGGCCCGCCCGGCCGGCTCGCTGCCGGTGAGGGTGGCGGCCTTCACCCGGGGATCGCGCAGGATGTCCTCGACGGCGCCGGAGCCGACGAGCAGCGTCTGGAAGCAGCCCTCGGGGAATCCCGCCCGGCGGAAGAGATCCTCCAGGTAGAGCGCGGTCTGCGGGACGTTGGACGCGTGCTTGAGCAGGCCCACGTTGCCCGCCATCAGGGCGGGTGCGGCGAAGCGGATCACCTGCCAGAGCGGAAAGTTCCAGGGCATCACGGCGAGCACCGGACCGAGCGGCCGGTAGCGGACCAGGACACGGGAGGCGCCCGAGTCCTTCACATCCGCGTCGGACGGCTCCACGTCGGTGAGCAGCACCTCGGCATGGTCGGCGTACCAGCGCATCGCCTTCGCGCACTTGGCGGCCTCGGCACGGGCCTGCTTGACGGGCTTGCCCATCTCCGTGGTCATCACCCTGGCGACGTCCTCGGTGTCCTCGTCGAGGAGGTCGGCGGCCCGGCGCAGCAGCCGGGCGCGTTCCGCGAAGGAGGTGGTCCGGTAGGTGCGGAACGTGGCGTCGGCGGTGGCGAGGCGGTGCTCGATCTCCTCCTCGCCCAGGGCGTCGTACGTCTTGAGGGTCTCGCCGTTCGCCGGGTTGACCGTGGCGATGGGCATGCTGGCCTCCTGCGTGGACTGTCCTTCGACCTTCCCGCGCGACGGCGCACGCCGCAACGCGGACTCAGGACGAGTGCTCCAGGAGGCGGTCGAGAAACTCCGCCTGTGCCGGGACGATCACGGCCCGGGCCCGCTCGACGCCGAGCCACTCCACGCGGTCCAGCTCAGGGAACTCCTGGAGCTGCCCGGACCTCGGCGGCCACTCCATGCGGAAGGTCCCCGGTACGACGGTCGCCGGGTCGAGGTCCGCCTCGATCGCCCAGGCCGTGACGATCTTGCCGTTCTTCTGCCGTACCTCGCCCAGCGGTACGGCCTCCCCGTCGGGCGGCGCCAGCCCCAGCTCCTCCTGGAACTCCCGGCGGGCCGCGTCCCAGGCGGGCTCGTCCGGCTCGTACTCGCCCTTGGGCACGCTCCACGCCCCCGCGTCCCTGTGCGCGAAGTACGGGCCACCCATATGGCCGAGCAGTACCTCGACGCCGTGCTCGGTGCGGCGGTGGAGCAGCAGGCCGGCACTGCGCTTGGGTGTGGTCAACGCGTCACCTCGGGGTGTGCGGCGAGCAGGGTCTCGACCGTATCGGCTTCGGCGGGGGTCTTGTCCTCGCGATAGCGGATCACGCGGGCGAAGCGGAGGGTGACGCCGGCCGGGTAGCGGGTGGAGCGCTGCAGGCCGTCGTAGGCGATCTCGACGACGAGTTCGGGGCGTACGGTCAGGCCCCAGCGGTGTTCCTCCACGGCCAGCTCCCTCAGCCGCTCGGTCTGCCAGGCCAGCAACGCGTCGGTCATGCCCTTGAAGGTCTTGCCGAGCATGGCGAAGGAGCCGTCGGCGGTGCGGGCGCCGAGATGCAGGTTGGAGAGCCTGCCCGTGCGGCGGCCGTGTCCCCACTCGGCGGCCAGGACCACCAGATCGAGGGTGTGCACCGGCTTGACCTTCAACCAGGACGCCCCGCGCCGGCCCGCGCTGTAGGGGGCGTCGAGAGCCTTCAGCACGACGCCCTCGTGACCGCGTTCCAGCGTGGCGGCGAGGAAGCCCTCCGCCTCGGCGAGATCGCCGGGGCCGTCCACCAGGGTGCGGCGGACGCGCATCGGCTCGGGGACGAGGCGGGACAGTTCGGCGTGGCGATCGGCGAAGGGCAGGTCCAGCAGGTCCTGGCCGTCGACGGAGAGCGCGTCGAAGAAGACCGGCGAGACGGGTACCTGTTCGGCCGCCGTCGCCACGTCCAGCCGGGAGCCGACCCGTCCGGCGGTCTCCTGGAAGGAACGCGGCCGTCCGTCCTCGTCGAACGCGATCACCTCTCCGTCCAGGATGAACCGTTCGCCCCTCAACTCCCTTGCGGCGGAGGTGAGTTCGGGCAGCCGGTCGGTGATGTCGTCCAGGGTGCGGGTGTAGAGGCGTACGTCGTCGCCGTCACGGTGGACCTGGACGCGGATGCCGTCGAGTTTCTCCTCGACCGCGCACGCGCCCAGCTTCGCCACCGCCTCCGCGACGGACGACGCGCTGTGCGCCAGCATCGGCTGGACGGGCCGCCCCACGGTGAGCCGGAACGCTTCGAGGGCCGACGAGCCCTCCGCGAGCAGGGCCTGGGCCACGGTCTGGAGCGAACCGGCCAGCATCACCGCCCGGCGTACGTCGGCGGCGGGTACCCCGGTGGCGCCCGCCAGCCCCTCCACGGCGAGGGCGTCCAGGGCGCCCTGGCGGACCTCCCCGGTGAGCAGGCCGAACAGGTAGCGCTGCTCGTCCTCGGTGGCCGCCGCCAGCAACTCGCCGACCAGGCGCCTGCGTTCGGCCTGGGAGCCGGTGCCGGTGACCGCGCCGATCACCGTCAGCCGGGCGTCCACCTCGCGGACCGTGAGGGTGGGGGCGGTGGCCGGCAGGATCTGCTGGTCCAGGACCTTCCAGCCGATACCGAGTCTGCCCTGGGGCAGTCGGCCCGCGAGGTACGGGATGACGATCGGGACGTCCGCCGCGTCGGCGTCCCGGAAGAGTTCGGCGAGCAGGGCGGTCTTGCGGGACCGCGCCGAGGCGGCGGCGATCTCTTGCGACACGCGGGCGAGCCGGGCGAAGAGCATGGAGCCATGGTGCTACGGAGTCTCGCCGAGCGCCTACAGGGGCGGGGGCGCCGGTGTGGTGGCGGGTGCCGGTGAGGGGGCTTCTCGCGCAGTTCCCCGCGCCCCTTCGGCGATGGCCCTTCGGGCCGATCGCCTCGGGCGGGTGTCCATGGCGCTAGGCCCGCGTCGCCGCGTCCAGGTCCGTCATCAGCAGGTCTCCGTTGATCGTCGCGCCCGCTCGGTAGCCCGAGGAGGCCGCGTTGATCACCTGTTCGGAGAAGCCCATCGCGTTGCCGACGGCCCAGACGCCGGGGACCGAGGTCAGGCCGGTCGGGTCGATCACGGGGTAGGAGCCGAAGGGGGTCTCGTGCAGGTCGGCGCCGAGTTTCTCCAGCAGGCCCGTCTGCGGGACCGGGCGGGGGGCGGTGAAGAGCACCGAACGGGCGTGGTCCGTGCCGTCGGCGAGCCCGACGGCGGTGAGACGGTCGTCCTCCACGACCAGGCCGGCGACCTCGCCGGGGACCACGCGGACCCCGGCCGCGGCGAGGCGGCGCAGGTCGTCGTCGGAGAGGTCGCTCTCGGGGACCTCGTGCAGGAACAGGGTCACGTCCTTGGACCACTGCGAGACCATCAGGGCCTGGTGGACGCTCATCGGGGTCGTGGCGAGGACACCGAAGGGCTGGTCGCGGACCTCCCAGCCGTGGCAGTAGGGGCAGTGCAGGACGTCCCTGCCGAAGCGTTCGGCGACGCCGGGCACGGCCGGGAGCTCGTCCTTCAGCCCCGTCGCGACGACCAGGCGCCGGGCGCGCACGGTCCGGCCGTCCCCGAGGGCGACGGTGAAACTCCGGCCGTCGTCGTCCCGGGTCACGTCGACCGCCCGGCCGCGGACCAGTTCCACGCCGTAGCGGGCGATCTCCTCCCGGCCGACGGCCAGGAACTCGGCCGGGGACATGCCGTCCCGCGACAGGAAGCCCTGCATGTGCGCGGCGGGCGCGTTGCGGGGCTCGCCCGCGTCGACGACCAGGGTGCGGCGCCGGGCCCGGCCGAGGACCAGGGCGGCGGAGAGCCCCGCCGTGCCGCCGCCGATGACGATCACTTCGTACTGCTCGGTCATGGTGACCACCTCCACGACCGACGGTCGCGCGAGTGCTGCCGCATTGACAAATGTCTTTGCCGAAACTGCAATGTCGGCATGAGTGACACGGATGAGGTGACGGGCGGCACGGACGAGGTGCTCGCCGGAGTGGGGCCGCGGCTGCGGCGGATCCGCAAGGAGCGGGAGGCGACGCTCGCCGGGCTGTCGCAGGCGACCGGCATCTCGGTGAGCACGCTCTCGCGGCTGGAGTCGGGGCTGCGCAAGCCCAGCCTGGAGCTCCTGCTGCCGATCGCGCGGGCCCACCAGGTGCCGCTGGACGAGCTGATCGGGGAGCCGCCGGTGGGCGATCCCCGGGTGCGGTCGAAGCCGATCCAGCGGCACGGGCGGACGTACTGGCCGCTCACCCGGCAGCCGGGCGGCCTCCAGGCCTTCAAGGTGCTCGTTCCCCAGTCGAAGCAGGAGCCGGAGCCGCGCAGCCACGAGGGCTACGAGTGGCTCTATGTGATGTCCGGGAAACTGCGCGTCGTGCTCGGTGAACATGATGTGGTGATGGTGGCCGGGGAGGCCGCCGAGTTCGACACCCGGGTGCCGCACTGGTTCGGGTCGACGGGGGAGGGACCGGTGGAGTTCCTCAGCCTGTTCGGACCGCAGGGGGAGCGGATGCACGTACGCGCGCGGCCGACGCGGTCGTGACGCACGCTACTGGGCCCGGACTGTTCCCCGGAGGGCAAGCGACCGCTTAGTATGCATGCGGCAGTCGGCCCCGGGGTCCGGCGAGGCAGTCGAAGCAGTCCGTGGAGGCACCGCATGCAGGCATGGCAAGTGCACGAGAACGGCGAGCCGAGCGAGGTGATGCGGCTCCAGGACGTGGAGCGGCCCACGCCCGGCGACGGCCAGGTCCTGCTGAGGGTGCGTGCCGCGAACATCAACTTCCCCGATGTGCTGATGTGCCGGGGGCACTACCAGGTCCGGCCGCCGCTGCCGTTCACCCCGGGTGTGGAGATCTGCGGGGAGACGGAGGACGGGCGCCGGGTCCTCGCCAATCCGGCGCTGCCGCACGGCGGCCTCGCCGAGTACGCGGTCGCCGATGCCGCCGCTCTGCTGCCCGCACCCGAGTCGCTGGACGACGCCGAGGCCTCGGCCCTGCACATCGGCTACCAGACCGGCTGGTTCGGCCTCCACCGCCGGGCCCGCCTCGAAGCGGGGGAGACCCTGCTCGTCCACGCCGCCGCGGGAGGCGTCGGCAGCGCGGCGGTACAGCTCGGCAAGGCGGCCGGGGCGACGGTCATCGGCGTCGTGGGCGGTGCCGAGAAGGCCGTCGTGGCCCGGGAGCTGGGCTGCGACGTGGTGATCGACCGGCGGAGCGAGGACGTCGTCTCCGCCGTGAAGGAAGCCACCGCGGGCCGGGGCGCGGACGTGATCTACGACCCCGTGGGCGGCGAGGCCTACACGCAGTCGACCAAGGTCGTCGCCTTCGAAGGGCGCATCGTGGTCGTCGGCTTCGCCAGCGGGACGATCCCCAGCCCCGGCCTCAACCACGCCCTCGTCAAGAACTACTCGATCCTCGGCCTGCACTGGGGCCTGTACAACACCAAGAACCCGAAGCTGGTCCAGCACTGCCACGAGCAGCTCACCGAGCTGGCCGCCCGGGGCGTCGTCAAGCCGCTGGTGAGCGAGCGCGCCCCGCTCGACGGGGCCGCGGCCGCCGTACAGCGCGTAGCCGACGGTGTGACCACCGGCCGGGTCGTCGTGGTGCCCTCGCCGGAGAACGGAGCCGCCGCATGACCGACGCAGCCGACCTCAGGCGCCGCACGGCCGAGTTGCTGGCCGCGTACCCGCCCGCCACCACCGACCGCCTGGACTTTCTGCGCGCCCGCTTCGACGCCGGGCTCGCCTGGGTGCACTACCCCGAGGGCCTCGGCGGACTCGGCGCCCCGCGCTCCCTCCAGGCCGTCGTGGACGCCGACCTGGAGGCGGAGGGCGCCCCCGACAACGACCCGCGCCGTATCGGCATCGGCCTCGGCATGGCCGCGCCGACGATCCTCGCCTACGGCACCGAGGAGCAGAAGCGGCAGTACCTGCGGCCGCTGTGGACGGGGGAGGAGGTCTGGTGCCAGCTCTTCAGCGAGCCCGGCGCCGGCTCCGACCTCGCCGCGCTCGGCACCCGGGCCGTCCGGCAGGGCGACGGCGACTGGGTGGTCAACGGACAGAAGGTGTGGACGTCCAGCGCCCACATCGCCCGCTGGGCCATCCTCATCGCCCGCACCGACCCGGACGTGCCCAAGCACCGCGGCATCACGTACTTCATCTGCGACATGACCGACCCGGGCATCGAGGTCAGGCCACTGCGGCAGGTCACCGGCGAGGCCGAGTTCAACGAGGTGTTCATCACCGACGTCCGCATCCCGGACGCGCGTCGCCTCGGCGAGATCGGTGACGGCTGGAAGGTCGCGCAGACCACCCTCAACAACGAACGCGTCGCCATCGGCGGCATGCGGCTGCCCCGTGAGGGCGGCATGATCGGCCCGGTCGCCAGGACCTGGCGCGAACGCCCGGAGCTGCGCACCCACGACCTCCACCAGCGGCTGTTGAAGCTCTGGGTCGAGGCCGAGGCCGCCCGGCTCACCGCCGAGCGGCTGCGACAGCAGCTCGTCGCCGGACAGCCCGGCCCCGAGGGCGCCGGCATGAAACTCGCCTTCGCCCGCCTCAACCAGGAGATCAGCGGCCTGGAGGTCGAACTCCGCGGCGAGGAAGGCCTGCTGTACGACGACTGGACCATGCGCCGTCCCGAGCTGGTCGACTTCGTCGGCCGGGACGCCGGCTACCGCTACCTCCGCTCCAAGGGCAACAGCATCGAGGGCGGGACCACCGAGGTCCTGCTGAACATCGTCGCCGAGCGCGTCCTGGGCCTGCCCGGCGAGCCGCGCACCGACAAGGACGTCGCGTGGAAGGACCTCGCCCGATGAGCACCCAGCCGAACCGGCGCGCCGAGCCCGACCTGCTGTACTCGGAGGACGAGGAGGCCCTCCGCGCGGCCGTCCGCGACTTGCTGACCGACCACTGCGACGCGGCCGGTGTCATCGCCCGCGCCGAGTCGGACGCCCCGCACGACCGTGAACTGTGGAAGCTGCTCGCCGACGGCATGGGCCTCGCCGGCCTCCTCGTCCCCGAGGAGCTGGGCGGCCAGGGTGCCACGCATCGCGAGGTCGCCGTCGTCCTGGAGGAGCTCGGCCGGGCCGTCGCCCCGGTGCCGTACCTCACCAGCGCCGTCGTCGCCACCGAGGCCCTGCTGGCCGCCGACGCCGGAGACCTGCTCGGCGAGCTGGCATCGGGCCGCAGGATCGGCGCCCTGGCCGTCGCCCTGAACATCCCCGCAGGCAGCGCCTACCAGGTCGTACGGTTCGAGGACGGCGCCCTGCACGGGGAGTTGACCGGCATCGCCGACGCGGCCGCCGCCGATGTGCTGCTGGTGCCCGCCGATGACGGGGGCCTCTACGCGGTCGACGCCTCGGCGGCGACCGTCACGCCGCAGGTGTCGCTGGACCTGACCCGGCCGCTGGCGAAGGTCACGCTCGACGGTGCGCCGGGCCGCCTCCTCGGGGACGCCGAACCCGCCGTACGCCGTGCGCTGCGGGCCGGCGCCGGGCTCCTCGCGTCCGAGCAACTCGGCCTCGCCGAATGGACGTTGACCGAGACGGTCCGCTACCTCAAGGAACGCAAGCAGTTCAACCGGCCCGTCGGCGGCTTCCAGGCGCTCAAGCACCGCCTCGCGCAGCTGTGGCTGGAGGTCGTCAATCTGCGGGCCGCTGCCCGGAACGCGGCCGACCAACTCGCCACCGGCGGCGACGACGCCGACCTCGCCGTGGCCGTCGCCCAGGCCTTCGCGGCGCCCGTGGCCGTCCACGCGGCCGAGGAGGCGCTCCAACTGCACGGCGGTATCGGCATGACCTGGGAACACCCGGTCCACCTGTACCTGAAGCGGGCGAAGGCGGACTCGATCGCGTACGGCACGGCGGGCGCCCACCGGGCGGCCCTGGCCGAACTGGTCGACCTCCAGGCCCCCTGACGTACGCCGGGAGCAGAGCCGACAAGAGCGAGGAAGGCCCGCCCCACCTGGGGCGGGCCTCTTCGTGTGCGCCCGGCGGCCGGGGCGGAGGTGGGTGAACGCACGACGGCGGTCCGGCCAACTCCCCGCACGGACCTGCTCATCGGCCCCTTCCGGCTCGCATACTCGCTGGGTCCGCAACCGGCCCACCCGGGAGGCAGAGCATGGCCCTCACCACCCGTCGCAGAGCCCTCACCACCCTCGGCGCCGCCCTCACCGGCGCCCTCGCCCTGCCCGCCACGAGCGCGCTGGCCGGCGAACACAAGCACCGGCCGCGCCCGTTGTGGCGGGCCCACGCGCACAACGACTACGAGCACCCGCGGCCCCTCCTCGACGCCCTCGACCATCGCTTCGGCAGCGTCGAGGCCGACATCTTCCTCGTCGGCGACCGACTCCTCGTCGCCCACGACCCCGCCGACCTCGACCCCGCCCGCACGCTCGAAGCCCTCTACCTGGACCCGCTCGCCGCCCGCGTCCGCGCCCACCACGGCTCGGTGTACCGGGGGCACCGGAGGCCGCTGCACCTGCTCATCGACATCAAGACCGAGGGCTCCTCCACCTATCTGGAGCTCGACCGTCATCTGCGGCGCTACCGGCACCTGTTCACCACGTACGCGCACGGCCGGGTCCACCGGGGCGCGGTCACGGCCGTGATCTCCGGGGACCGGGCCGCCAGAGTGCCCATGGAGGCGCAGACCGTGCGGCGCGCCTTCTACGACGGCCGACTCGCCGACCTCATGTCCCCGACGCCCGCGCCCGCCTCCTTCATCCCGCTGATCTCCGACAACTGGCTGCTCAACTTCACCTGGCAGGGCGTCGGTCCGTTCCCGGAGGCCGAGCGCGCCAAGCTCCGGCAGATCGTCTCCACGGCGCACGGGCGCGGACAGAAGGTGCGGTTCTGGGCGACGCCCGACCTGGCGGGTCCCGCCCGGGACGCGCTGTGGGGCGAACTGCTCGCGGCCGGTGTCGACCACCTCAACACGGACGACCTCGCTGGTCTCGAAGCGTTCCTGGACGCCCGCCGGTCGGCGTAGCCACGACACGGTCGACACCACTCGTTCGGCGGACACGTCAGCCGCCCGGACGAACCCTCCGCTACGCCACACTTACGGCCAAATGCCGCGAAGTGGGCGTGGCGGAGGAGGTTGACGATGGCCATTTCCATCTCAGTGGTCGTGTTGCTCATGATTCTCACGGTGGTCTTCCTGCGCAACGGCGCGCTGAAGTTCTCGCACGCCGCGGTCTGCGTGTTGCTGGGGTTCTCCATGGCCGGCACGAGTCTGGCGCCGACCGTGCACAACGGGCTGACGGCCACGGCGGACATCGTGAGCCGCGTGAAGCCGTGAGGGTGCGGGCTTCTCGCGCGGTTCCCCGCGTTCATGCCTTGGTGAAGACACCGATGCCGTTCGGTACGGCTCGTTCCGTGCCGTCGCTCGGGTGGTTGCGGACGGTGACCGCGCTCGCCCCCGGGGCGCGGGCCACGAGCGTGGAGGAGCCGCCGCCGTCCAGGCTGAACGCGTCGACCGCGCCCAGGCCCCGCATGGTGTCGGCCACTTCGGCGATGGTCAGCCCGGTGCGGTAGGCCGCGGCGCCGTCCAGGGCGAGGAGCAGCAGGCGTCGGCCGCCGTCGGCGACGCCCGCGGCCGTGCGGACCGCCGAGGTCGTGGCGTCGAGACCGGGCAGCGGTCGGCCGCCCCGCAGGACCGGGTAGCCGCCGAGCGCGAACGCGTACGGCGAGCCGGTCGAGGAGACGAGGAGGTGCCGTACCTCCACCGCGTCACCGGGGGCGAGCTTGCGCAGCTGCTGGGCGCCCGCCTCGCGGCCGACCAGAACGGTCGCGCCGGCCGCGATCGCACCGCTGCCGGGCGTGCCCGCCGTTCCGACCACGCGGCCGTCCTCGACCAGCACCTCGTGCGTGTCGGTGCTGCACGGCGCGGCCCGGTCGGTGTCCGTGCCGCAGACCGCGCGCATCCGGGAGACGCTGCCCCAGTCCGAGGTGAACGCCCCCACGGAACCGACCGGCAGGGCGTACTGGTTGAGGCCGCGCAGCGGAAGATCGCCCGCGGCGGTGGTGACGGAACCGTCGAGGGTGATGCTGTCGAGGCGGGCCGTCCCGTCGGTGGTGACACCCAGCACGTCCGTGGTGCCGGTGCCCGGCGGCAGCGCCGGGCCGAAGCGCTGGCCCTTCGGTACGGCGGCCTTGAGCGGGTGCCCGCCGGCGATCGCCGGGCCGACCGGCGCCCCGGTGGCCGCGACGCCGGGGTGCTGGGTCTCGGTGATGTTGAAGAAGTCGCCGTTGACCCCGGCCACGGCACCCGCCGCCCCGGCCAGCCGGGACACGGTCGCGCGCGAGGCCACCTTGCCCGGGTACAGCAGTCCGACGCCCACCCGGGCATCGCTCAGGTCGACGCTCAGCACATGGGCGTGCGCCGGGCCCCTGGCCGCCTGGATGCCGAACTGGCTGTACTCCACGCCCGGTGCGACGACGACGGCCCTGGGCGCGCCACTGGCCGGTGCCGCCCCCACGAGGGCCGCGCCGGCCAGCACACTCCACGCCGAGAGAACCGTCAGTACCGTCCTGAACCGTGCGGTACGACGTGTCACGGTGCCCCCTGATGTCTCGTCAAATGTCGCAGGACTCAGGGGAAGTGCACCAGACGACTACCGGCCGGGCGGGGGCTCCGCCTCGACGACGCGGGAACGGATGAGAAAACGCACCCCTTCGGGTGCTTCCAGGGAGAACCCGCTGCCCCGGCCCGGTACGACGTCCACGATGAGCCGGGTGTGGCTCCAGACCTCGTACTGGCCGCGGGACATCCAGAAACCCACCGCCTCGTCGACCCCGTCGACGGTCAGCTCCGCGAGGAGGACGTCCGCGTTCCCCGTACGGAACTCGCCGTCGGGATAGCACATGGGGGCGCTGCCGTCGCAGCAGCCGCCCGACTGGTGGAACATCAACGGGCCGTGTGCCGCCCGCAGCCGCCGGACGAGATCGGCGGCCGCGGGGGTCAGCTCAACACGCGGGACGACATCCATGAGCGCAGTGAACGCCTCGTCAGGTTGCGAGGACGTTGCACGGGCGCCGTACGGCGCGGCCCGGGGGACGGGTCAGCCCTGCGGCGTGTCACCGCCGCCCGAGCGGGTGCGGCGGCGCAGCAGGAGCAGGCCGCCCGCGAGGGCCGCGATTCCGCCGGCGGCGGTCCAGGCCGGGAGGTCGGAGGTGCCGGTCGCGGCCAGGTCCTCGTTTCGGCCGCCCTGGGCGCTCGCGGAGGAGGACGAGGAGGTGTCCCGGGCGCCCTTCTTGCCCGCGCCCGAGCCGGAGTCCGCGGCGGAACCGGTGTCGGCGGTGGTACCGGTGTCCGAGCCCGACGCGGTCGGTGCCCGGTCCGCCTCGGCCGCGGTCGCCCGGTCCCGGGTGAACGCCAGTGTCCCGAAGCCCAGTTGGTCGTAGCCGCCGCTGTCGGGGCCGTAGTCGCCGCCACCGCCCTCGGGCGCGGTCTTGGCCGCCATGCGGGTGAGGTAGGAGGCGTCGAGGCCCCGGCGCTTGGTGTAGTGGTTGGCGATCATGGCCCAGATGGGGCGCGTCATGTTCGGGTCGACACCGGCCGCGTCGGACGCCGTCTCCCTGCCCGACCAGCCGTTGACCGCGCCCTTCGCGCGGGTGTTGGCGGTGTAGGCGACCTTGCCTCCCATGGCCCACTTGGCCACGTACTGGGCGCCCTTGAGGAAGCGGTTGTCGTCGTAGCCGTACAGGTCGACGCCCTGGTTCCAGGCCATCTCGCAGAAGGTGCCCATCAGGCCGACACCCAGCAGCGCGTGGCCCTGGTCGCGGCCCGCCTCCAGCCACTCGGCGAGGCCGTCGTCGTGGACGACGGGGATGGCCTTCCTGACCGCGCCGAGGCCTTCGCCGTTCTTGAAGTAGTCGACGGCGCGCGCCACTTGGGCCTTGTCGTCGCAGAAGATGCCGGTGGCCAGGACGCAGGCCATGTTGGCGAGGTCCCAGTTGGGCCAGTAGTTGGTGATCACGGCGCCGTTGTGGCGGACCAGGAAGTCGTCGCTGAGCGGGGCGAAGACCTCGCTCAGCATCGTCTTGAAGCGGTCCAGCTCGAAGTCGTCGTGGTCGCGGACGAGTTCGGCGGCGTTGGCGAACTGGTAGCCGTACAGGCCCGCCGCGAGGAACCGGTCGGCGCTGCCCTGCACGCTGGTCAGCGTCCCCGACCAGGCGTTGAGGATCCGCACGGCGGTGTCGGCGTGCGCCCTCTCGCCGGTGATGTGATGGCGCAGGGCGTTCTGGTAGGCGGCGTGGACGTCCTTGTACAGCTGGGCGTAGTTCTGCGGGGATCCGCTGCCCCGGTAGACCGTGGCGACGGGTCGGGGGGTCCAGGAGCTCTGGGAGTGCGGGTTGGCGGTCAGCTTCGCGAAACCCGCGGTGTGGGGCCGGGCACCGGCCTTCACCTCGGCCGCCATCCGGGCGAGGTCGGCCGACGTGTGGAGCAGACCGGGGTGCGCGAAGGCGGTGCCCGCCGCGGAGGCGGGCGTCGCCGCCAGGCCCGTGCCGACTCCCAGGCCCGCCGCACCCGCGGCGATACCGGCGATCTTCAGCGTGCTCCGGCGGCTGATCTGTGCAGTCACGTGGGGGTCCTCGGGTCTCGGGTACAGGTCGCGGCTCGTGCCCGCGTCGGCCCGCGCGGGCGGCCGCACACAGGAGACGCACCGGCCCCGGGGCGGATAACAGAAACCGGAGCGGTGCGTCCCTCGCCGTACCCGCCGGGTCAGGTGCCCGGGGTCCACCCGCCCAGCCAGTCCGCGACCTCCTGGTCGGCGGCCTGGGCGTCCGTCAGCTGCGGGCGGTCGCCGCTCGCACTGCCGGAGCCCGCGCCGGTGTTCTTGTACTCGGCGAAGCGGTCGTCCTTCCAGGAGAAGCCGCCCATGTCGGACCAGGGCGTCGACTTGATCGCGGCGCTGAGGGTGGAGTTGCGGACCGTGGTCTGCGGGTCGACGGTCGTGTCGCCGCCGGGGTGCCAGTTGCGGCCGAGGAAGAAGCTCGCGGCGGACACGTCGCCGTTGACCGTGGAGCGGTTGATCAGGATGCCCTTGCGGTTCGCGGGCGTGCTCGGCGCGGTGATGTACCCGGCGGAGGTGCCGTTCCAGCGCTTCTTCAGGGTGATGACCGACTTGTCGACGACCACGGTGGCCCGGCCGAAGACGAAGTCGACGTTGCCGGTGATGTAGGAGTTGGTGACGTAGACGCGGCCGAGCTTGTCCTTGGCGGCGGTCTCCAGCTCCAGGGTGTCCTGGTCACCGTTGACGATGACCCCGTCGAGGACGATCCGATCGGCCTGGGTGAGGAGCGCGACGGCCTGGTGTCCGTTCAGGGACTGGTTCGCGGCCTCGTCGAAGTCGTTGGTGACGGTCAGGTTGCGGACCTGGGAGTCGTCGGACTGGATGGACACGGTGGCGCTGCCGGGTGTGCCGTAGGTGCCCGAACCGTCCGGCTTCTGCATGCCCGCGGCGTTGCCGTAGACGATCGTGGTGTCCTTGCGGCTGCCGCCCGAGCCCTGGATGGTGACGTGCGGCTTGTTGGACGGGACCTTGACGACCTCGCGGTACGTGCCCGGCGCGACCGAGATCACCACCCGCGCTGTGTTCCCCGCGGGGACCGCGTCGACGGCCTTCTGCACGGTGGTGAACTGGCCGCTGCCGTCCTTGGCGACGGTGAGCGTGGTGGCCGCGGCGGCCTTGGGCGTCGTCGTCGCGGTCGTGCCGATGGAACCGCGCGGGCCCGCACCGGACTTCAGGAGCGCGGGCACGTCGGCGGCCTTGTCGAGGGTGTAGCTGTAGTACGTCTTCGGTCGAAGGCCGTGCCGCCGCTCTCGTTGCGGCCCGAGGTGCCGGAGAAGACGTTGCCGCGCTGGACCAGGGCGGCCGTGGAGTCCTTGGTGACCGGGTTCTTCAGGCCCTGGAAGTAGCTGTTCTCCAGGACCATCTTCGTGTTGCCGCGCGCGTAGTTGCCGTACGAGGAGGCGATGTCCGTGCCGGAGACGTCCTCCAGGAAGTTGTTGTACAGGTGCGCGTGCGCCACGTTGTCGGTGGACGGGTTGCGCTGCTCGGTCTCGCGGAACCAGTTGTGGTGGATCGTCAGGTCGGCGGTGGTGTTGGTGGTCCAGCCGATGCCGAAGGTCTTGTTGTTCTGGCTCAGCCTGTTCCAGGAGACGGTGACGTAGGTGGTGTCCTTGCGGCTGTCGATCAGGCCGTCCGCCATGTGCCGCAGGTCGTTGTGGTCGATCCAGACGTGGTGGGCCCCGTCCATCTGGATGGCGTCGAAGTCGTGGTCCTTGTCGTTCCAGGTGCCCTGGTAGGAGTCCCGGATCGTCAGGTTGCGGATGATGACGTTGTGGACGCCGGAGCCGAGGAAGAAGCCGCCGCCCACGATGTGGCCCGAGGTGCCCGAGCCGACGATCGTCTTGTCGGAGGCGACCTTGATCTCCTTGCCCACCGGGTTCATGTCGATCGTCGCCGCCACGACGATGACGTACGGCTCGGGTGCGGTCGCGTACTTCTCCAGGTCGGCCAGGGTCCGCACCGTGACCGTCTTTCCGTCCCGGCCGCCGTAGGTCCCGTTCTGGCCCAGCGCGTTCACCGAGGCGAAGCCGTCGGCGGTCTCCGTGGCCCAGGCGGCGGTGGCCGCCGCCGCACGGGGCTGCGCGGCCTCGCCGAAGACGCCGAGGACCGTGCCGTAGGCCAAGGTCCCGGCGGCGGCCAGGGTCAGGGGGACACCGGCCACGAGGGCCGTCTTCCTTCTGCGGTGGCGGGCCTTGCCGTGGTTGTCGCTCACGCGTCGCTTCCGTTCCGTGCGGGGATGGCCGTCAGCCGAGCAGTCGCCGCCCACGGGGGAGAGGTTGCCGTCCTTCGGCGCGAATTTCGGTCAGGTGAAAGGAACTTCGAGGCGAAGGTGAAGTGGCTGAGAATCGCCCACCGCGGAGCGGGTGGAACGGTTCAGTTCGCTCGGGTCGGGCCCATGACGGCCGTTGACACGTGCGCGCAGGTCAGGCCGGTGGCTGTCACAGCAATACATCGATTCCGTTGTTCACTTGACTACCGGGCGTCACACGCGATTGGCTCCGCCCAGCGATAGTCAGCCAGTCGCCGCACGTCATCGCGGTGGCGGCGACGATTCCGCTCTCCACAGCCGTTCCACCCCGGTCGCACAGCGAGGTGCCGCGCCCCCATGAACCCACCCCCCGCCTCCCGAAGGATCTTCACGGCGTTCCGTGCCACGGCGCTCGCCGCGGCCCTCTGCCTGACCGTCGCCGGCTGCTCGGTGTTCGGCGGATCGGATGCCGATTCGGACACGGGTACGTCGGGATCCTCGGGCGGGATGAAGATCGCACTGATCACGCACAGCGCCGAGGGGGACGCCTTCTGGGACCTGGTCCGCAAGGGGGCGGAGGTCGCCGCGGCGAAGGACGGTGTCGAGCTGACCTTCGTCAGCGACCCGGACCCCGCCGGGCAGGCGAAGCTGGTGCGCGACGCGATCGCCGACAAGGTCGACGGCATCGCGGTGACCCTCGCCAAGCCGCAGGCGATGCGCGGCGCGGTCGCCGCGGCCCGCGCCGCCGGTATACCCGTGGTGGGCCTCAACTCCGGTATCGACGCCTGGCAGGCGCAGGGTCTGCTGGCCTTCTACGGCCAGGACGAGAGCGTCGCCGGCCGGGCCCTCGGCAACGAACTCGACGCCCGCGCCGCCAAGCACGCCCTGTGCGTCATCCACGAGCGCGGCAACGTCGCCGTCGAGGCCCGCTGCGCCGGTGTGCGCAAGGCCTTCGCCGGGCGGACCGAGAACCTGTACGTCGACGGCACCGACATGGGCTCGGTGACCGACTCCATCGCCGCGAGGCTCCGCCAGGACCCCACCATCGACGAGGTCGTCACCCTCGGCGCCCAGTTCGCGCTGGCCGCCGTGGACTCGGTGGACGAGGCCGGCAGCAAGGCCCAGGTCGCCACCTTCGACCTCAACAAGGAGCTGGTCGAGGCGGTGAAGAGCGGTGACGTCCAGTTCGCGGTGGACCAGCAGCCCTACCTCCAGGGCTATCTCGCGGTCGACGGGCTCTGGCTCTACCGGACCAACGGCAACATCAGCGGCGGCGGTGTCGAACCCGTGCTCACCGGCCCGGCGTTCGTCACCAAGAAGAACGTCGCCGGAGTCGCCGCGTTCGCGGCGAACGGGACCCGGTGACACCGACAAACGGAACCTTCCGTTCGGACATGACCTCGCCCCAGAACCCAAGCATCCGGAACGGTCGTGTAACGGCGACCCCAAACTTCCGGCCACCCCTGCGACGTGCGTTCACTTGTGCGGATAACATCCTGCGCATCCCCTGTGCGCCGTACTGACAGGTGTCCACCCACCACCCCCGGACCCCTGTCACCCCCGCTCTCCGTCTCTTCCGCTCCCCGCCAACCGCCCAAGGACGACGATGCCCTCACGGACCGGCGCCCGGCGCCGTCTCGGCTCCATACGTCTCTCGCTGATCCTCCTGGCTCTGATCCCCAGCGTCACGCTGGCCGCGACCTGGGGTGTGACGACGACCCAGATGTTCTCGGAGGGACTGCGGCTGCGGACGCAGACCGGACTGAGCAAGTCCACCGGCGCCATGGGAACCGAGGCGACCCTCGCCCTGCAGCGTGAACGCGCCCTGTCGGCGGCCTACATGGCGGCCCCCGGCAGCTCCATGGACATCCTGGACCAGCAGCGCCGGGTGACCGACCGGGCGGTCGCGAAGCTCGCCTCGCGCGCCGGCGCCATCGAGGACGCCCCCGACCGCATCGGCGACCGCCTGTACTCGGTGATGGCCGGCTCCGGCAGCCTGGAGTACTACCGGGACCAGGTGGACAACCCCACCGACATCACCCCCGAGCAGATCCTCGACCAGTACACCGAGATCATCGACGGCCAGATCCACGCCTTCCAGGCGCTGTCCCAGGTCGACGACGGTGACCTCACCTCGCAGGCCGGACCGCTCGTCACCCTCGAACAGGCCGCGGAACTGGTCTCCCAGGGCGACGCGATCCTCACCCTCAACTGGCCCTCGGGCGAACTCGACGAGGCCAGTCGCCAACACTTCGCCCAAGTGGTCAGCGCCCGCCGCTGGCTCGTCGACGACCAGCTCGTCCACTCGGTGGAGGGCGAGGTGAAGAGCAAGATCGAGAAGATCACCCATGGCAAGGACTGGCAGACGCTGCAGAAGGTGGAGGACCAGGTCCTCTCGGCCCACACGGCGGGCACCGGGGACGCCCGCAGAACCAGGCTGCCGCAGGCACAGGCCGAGTGGGACGCCGCGATGACGCGGCTGTCCGTTCAGTACGAGAAGCTGATCCGCGAACAGACCGGGGCGCTGCTGGACCGCAGCGGCGAGGAGGCGCGCGAGCTGCTCATCACGGCCGGTTCGCTGAGCGCCGGCGGTCTCGCCGCGCTGCTGGTGTGCGTCGTGATGTCCTGGCGCATCACCCGCTCCCTCTCCCGGCGCCTCACGGGCCTGCGCACGGCCACCCTCAGCCTCGCCGAGCACCGGCTGCCCGACGTCGTCGCCCGCCTCGACCGGGGTGAGAAGGTCGACGTGGACGAGGCCGCGGCGCCGTTGGACTACGGCACCGACGAACTCGGCCAGGTCGCCAAGGCGTTCAACGCCGCCCAGCGCACCGCCGTGCACACCGCCGTGGAACTCGCCGACACCCGGCGCGGTTTCCAGCGCGTCATCCTCGGCATCGCCCGGCAGAGCCAGAACCTGGTCAACCTCCAGCTCGCCAAACTCGACAAGCTGGAGCGCCAGCACCAGGACCCGGAGATCCTCAAGGGCCTGTACGAACTGGACTCCACCGCGAGCCAGTTGCGCCGCTACGAGGAGAACCTGGTCATCATCAGCGGCGAGCGGCCCGGCCGCAGCTGGACCGAACCGGTCGCGCTGATCGACATCCTGCGCAGCGCCGTCGGCGAGGTCGCCCAGTACCAGCGGGTGGAGGTGCACACCGACGACGAGGTGTGGATCGCCCCGCCCGCCGTGGCCGACGTCATCCACCTCCTCGCCGAACTCATCGACAACGCCACCTCCTACTCGCCCGCGCCCAGCCCGGTGAGCGTTCGCGCCGCGACCGTCGCCAAGGGCCTCGCCCTCGAAGTGGAGGACCGGGGGCTCGGCATGTCCGAGGAGGACTACACCTCCTTCAACGCGCAGCTGGCGGTGCCCCCGCAGTTCGACGTGGTCGCGCTCGCCGACGACCTCCGGCTCGGCATGTTCGTCATCGCCCGGCTCGCCACCCGGCACGGCATCACCGTCACCCTGCGCGCCTCGCCGTACGGCGGCACCACGGCGATCGTGCTGATCCCGGACGAGGTCGTGGTGCGGGAGGCCCCCGTCCCCGACGCGGACGGCACCGATCCGGTCGAATCCCCCTCCCGTACCTCGGCGGTGGCCGCCCGGGTCGCCGCCGCCACGGCGGCGGAGCCGCAGCCAGAAGCCGTACGGCAGGACCCGGACCGCGTGACGGAGGACCGTACGCCGGAGGAACGGTCCGCCGCGCACGCGCGGGCAGCGGACACCGTCGAGGACGCGAACGGCACCCGGCCGGCCCCCGCCGAGAAGCCCCGAGCCGAGAAGGCCCGAGCCGAAAAGCCGCGAGCCGGGAAGAAGGGCGGCCCGATGCCGTTGCCCCGCCGGATCCCGCAGACCAGTCTGGCGGCGGAGCTGAAGGAGGAGGCGGAGCCCTGCCCGGACGGCGACGCCGACGACTTCACCGCCGAGCGGGCCGCCTCCTCGCTCGCCGGTTTCCAGCGCGGAACGCTCCAGGCACGTGACGACGACGCGGAACCCGATCACGCACCAGGGGAGGAAACCGCATCCGAAGACCCAGGAGACCGAGTCCCCGCCTCCGGCACCTGACGTCCCCACGACTCCCTCCCCCGCAGACCGCTCATCGAAGGACACACAGATGACACGCCCCATCCCCGCCACCCACAGCCAGCTCGACCAGCTGCTCACCGGTTTGGTGGACCGGGTCGCCGAGGTCGACCACGCCGTCGTGCTCTCCGAGGACGGACTGGTCGTCAGCAAGTCCACCGCGTTCCTGCGCGACGACGCCGAGCGGCTGGCGGCGACCGCGTCCGGCCTGATGAGCCTCAGCAAGGGCGTCAGCATGGACTTCCGCGGCGGGCCCGTCCGCCAGCTGCTCATCGAGATGGGCAACGCCTTCCTGATCCTCACCAACGCCGGACCCGGCGCCAACCTCGCCGTGCTGACCCGGCAGGGCGCCGACGTCGGCGTGGTCGCGTACCAGATGAACATGCTGGTGAAGAAGATCGGCGAGCACCTCAGCGCGGCGCCGCGCGCCGGTGTCGTCGCGGCCGACAGCGGCGAGTGAGGTGAACGGAGGCGACGCGGCGGGCCGGCTGGTTCGCCCGTTCACCCTGACGGGCGGCCGGACCCGGCCCGCCCGTGGCGACTTCACCCTCATCACCATGGTGACGGCCGTGGACCCGCAGCCGGCGGGGGGCACCCGGCCGCAGCCGGAGCAAGCACGGATCGTCAAGCTGTGCGCGAGACCGATCGTGGTGGCGGAGCTGGCCAGCAAGCTGGACCTCCCGGTCAGCGTGGTCGCCATCATGCTCTGCGACCTGCTGGAAGCGGGCCGGATCAGCGTCCGCCAGCCACGCCTGATCGCCCGCGCCCCCGACCTGGACCTGCTGAAGAAAGTGAGGGACGGCCTTGGCCGGCTCTGACCACACCGCACAGGGCATCTCGGCACCCGACACGGTGAAGATCCTCATCGCCGGCGGGTTCGGCGTCGGAAAGACGACCATGGTCGGGTCGGTCAGCGAGATCGTCCCACTGCGCACGGAGGAACCCCTCACCACCGCCGGGCTCGGGGTCGACGACCTCGACGGCATCCCCGAGAAGCACGCCACCACGGTGGCCCTCGACTTCGGCCGGATCAGCATCGGCCAGGACCTCGTGCTCTACCTGTTCGGTACGCCCGGACAGCAGCGGTTCTGGTTCATGTGGAACGACCTCGCGATCGGTGCCCTCGGCGCCGTCGTCCTCATCGACGTACGCCGCCCCGAGTCCAGCTTCGCCGCCATCGACTTCTTCGAACGCCGCAAGATCCCCTTCGTCATCGGCGTCAACGGCTTCCACGGCGAACACCCCTACGAGCCCGACGTCATCCGGGAGTCCCTGGCCCTCCCCGAGAACACCCCGGTGCTCCTTTTCGACGCCCGCGAACGCACCTCGTGCCGCGACGTCCTGATCGCCCTCCTGGACCAGCTGATCGCGGCGTCGACCCACTGAGAGCGGGCACGGGCGCGCCCCGGTAGGCCGGGGCGCCCGGCTACGGAAGGGCCCGCTGGACGTCGGCCAGCATGCTCTGCGCGAGCTGCGCCGCGCCGGCTCCGGCACCGGTCACCGCCCCGGTCGCGAGCACGCCGAGCACCGCCCGGATCCGCTCGTGGAGCCGGTGCAAGCGGCCCGGGTCGGGGGCGTCGGCGGATGCCTCGTCCAACAGCGCGTCGGCGTCCGTGCGCACGGACACCGTGTCGGCGGGGGACAGCCCGAGGTCGTCGAGCCGGTCCAGCAGGGTCTGGACGCTGACCTGGAGGTCGTCGAGGGCAGGTGCGGAGTCGAGCCGCTGGTTCTGCACGACGTCCCGGTTGCCCCAGGCGATCTGGCTGCCGCTCACCGGTCCGTGGAACACCGGCCCGCCTCCGACATCAGCCACGGAGGCCACCTTCCTCCTCGGGAGCGTGGGGAGCGTCAGGGGCCGGGGTGGCGGTGGGCAGAGCCGGGCGCAGCACGTCTGCCAGCTCCTCGGCCTGTGCCGAGCGCTCGCCTTCGACCGTGTCCAGAGCTTCGACGACGACGGCGACGAGGCGCGTGGCAGCCTCCCGCAAGCGGTCCGGTCGGGGCACGGGGCTGGTGACCTCGTGGTGAAAGGCGTGTGCGGCCTGGCGGACTTCCCGCAACTTCTCGGGCTTCACCCCGACACGGCGGACGGCGCCCATCATGGCCCGCACCTGAGGGAGCGTGATCAGCTCTGTGACGACGACCTGCTGGACGACCTGTTGGATGACCTGGTGCTGGTGGACGGTGCCGTTGTTGACGGCGATCTGGCTGCCCGTCACGGCCTTCCTGAAGACGACGAAGTGGTTGTGGACCTCCGCCGTGAGGGGGACGGTACCGGGCTTCGGCCGGGACTCCGATGAGGGAGGGCCGAACACCGCCGGTTCCGCCGGGACGACGGCCCCGCGGCCCGTACGCCGGGTGTGTTCCGGCGAGGGGGTGGGCGAGGTCGGTGTGCGGGGTGCCGGCGAGGTGGTGTTTGGGGTCCGTGTTCGTATCGGCGAGGTGCTGGGCGTGCTCTGTGTGCGTTCCTGCGGGGTGGTGCGCGAGGTCTGTGTGCGTTCCTGCGAAGTGGCGGTCGAGGTCTGTGTGCGTTCCCGCGAAGTGGCGGTCGAGGTCTCCTGGCGCCCGCTCTCAGTCGCCTGAGCCCCGGGGCGCCGTCCGGCTGTTGTCCGCTGCGACGGAACGGTCTGGTTCTTGGGTGCTGATGGTTTGGGAATCAGCATGCGCTCCCCCTCGCGCTGCGCGAACCGAGCGACAGGTTCGCATGGATCGTCCGATTCTTATGCGAATCGGGCGATACGCCTAGGGGTTGGGTGTGGTGGCTTCCTCCCGTACGAGCCCCGCCACATGGTCCGTGATCGTGTCCAGGATGTTCGTCCACGCCGCGTCGTCGCCCAGGACCAGGAAGTTCAGGGTGAGGCCGTCGGTCATGGCGGCGAGGTAGCGGGCCAGGACCGGGACGGGAACCGTCAGTTCGAATCGCATCGACAGCCTCAGCTGTTCGATCAGGTCGGCGTAGGTGTCCTGGTACAGCACGTACTGCCGCCGGGCCAGGTGCTCGAAACCGGGCTCGCGCAGGGCGTACTGGGTGAGCTCGTAGGTCAGCATGTGTTCGCCCGGGTGGGCGGAGACATGGTCCCAGTAGGCCTGGAAACCGGCCCGGACGGTCTCCCTGAGCGTGTCACGGGGGCGGAGCGCCTCCCGTACCAGCGTGACGTAGTGCCCGGTGATGGTGGTGATGACGGACTCGAGCAGTTCCTGCTTCGACTCGAAGCAGTAGTGGAAGACGCTCAGTGACACGCCCGCCTCGGCCGCGATGGACCGGGTCGTCGTCCTGGGGACGCCGTCCCGGGTCATCGCGCGGATCGCGGCCTCGGTGAGCTGTCTGCGCCGTTCGGCCGACGGCAGGCGTGCCATCTGGATCCCTCTTCCCCCGTGGTGTGCGGTCAGCCGCTGTAGACGCCGACCTCGTAGAGGGAGTAACCCCAGTCCGTGCCGCGGTCGGTCCCCAGCATGCGAACATATCTCGCCGACACCGAGGAGAACGTCGCCGTGTCCAGACCGCCGTCACCGGAGGTCGTGGACCACACGGTCCTCCAGGTCGAGCCGTCCGTGGAGACGTCGACCTGGTACGCCTTGCCGTAGGCACGCTCCCAGTCGAGGGTGACCTTCTTGATGACGCGCGAGGAACCGAGGTCCAGCTTCAGCCACTGGCTGTCGCTCCAGTCGCTCGCCCAGCGGGTGGAGCCGTCGCCGTCCACCGCCCGGCCGGGCTGATAGCTGGTGACGGGGTTGGACTCGGACGAACTGGCCGTCGCCGGCACGCCCTTGGCGAGGTTCACGCCCGCCTGGTGGGCCTCGGAGGAACCCCAGGTGCCGAGGTAGGACTCGGCGCCCTTGAAGAGGTCGTCCACGACGCCCTGGCCGCCGACGAGTCTGATGTCCTCGATCCAGTCCGGGACCATGCCGACATGGGCCGCACCGTCGGTGTTGTAGTTCCAGGTGCGCCGGCCCGTGGTCTGCTTGTCGATCGTCGAGCCGCCGTCGGCGCTCTTGAAGGGGTACGTCACCGGGTTGGAGGTGTTCGCGCCGCGCGGGGCGGGGTGGTCGCCGATCCCGTTGAAGTCGGTGCCGAAGCCGTAGCCCACGTCGTACTTGGTCCGCAGCGCGTCGGTGCGCTTCGCCTCCGTGCTGAACTCCTCGGAGCCGTGCATGTACTGGGCGACGAAGCCGCCGAGGGAGTAGACGCGCTCTGTCCAGTTGAGGTCCATCCAGCTGTGCGAGGACAGCACGCCCGGGTAGGACGCGGCCTCGAACATGTCCAGCACCTGGCCGGTGGCCTTGACGCTCATGTGGTCGATCTCGAGCATCATCTTGCGCTTCATCATGCCCTGGACGGCGTACTCACCGAGATCGGTCAGCCCCCGCACGTTGCACTGCGCGTCCGCGTCGTACTCCGGCACCTCGGTGCCCGCCGGCAGGTCCTCCTCGGCCTCCGTCGAGGCGCCGCCGATCGGGTTGTCCTTCTGCGGACCCTTGCACTTCTCCGTCTGCCAGAACGTGCCGGTCGACAGGAACTGCCCGACGTTGATGGCCGTGCCGAGACCGTGCTCGTCGAAGCGGACCCCGCAGAGCGCGTTGTCGAACTTGTGGCACAGGAACATGCTGCGCACACCCAGGTCGTACAGCTCGTCGAGGCCCTTGTCGATGTCCTCCTTGCCGCACTGCGGGATGTCGAGGATCTGCTTGCAGCCGAACGGCTCGGAGGTCTCCACGCCCAGGACGACGGCGAGCTTGCCCTGCTTGACCACCTCACGGGCCTGCGCACTGTCGGTGACGATGCGGAACCAGCCCTTCCCGGTGCCGCCGTACTGCGCGTCGATGTACGCCTGGAGGTCGTACGTCAGCTTCGCCTGGAGCCGGATCGAGGTCATCTCGTCGCAGCTGCGGTCCTTGAACGGGTAGATGGAGCAGATCATCCCGTTGGTGACCAGGTCGTTGACCAGCACCCGCTGACCGCCGCGCCAGGCGCGCTCGATCCAGGCGTAGTAGTTGGCCTGGTGGGTCATCGAGTCGTACGCCGGCCAGTCCTTGAACGTCGGGTAGCCGACCGGGTCGTGCTTGCCGTCGCCGCCGTGGGTGATGTAGTCGAAGATCGCGAGGGAGCCGTCCGGGTAGTGCTCGGGACAGTCCTTCAGCGCGTCCGCGATGCCCGTGGTCGAGAACACCTTGCCGCAGATGAGCCGGCCGCCGAACGCCTCGTTGGAGAACAGATGGTTGTGCGCGTCGACGAACCCGCGCACGTCACCCGCCGAGTCGGTCCCCTTGAACGGCTCGCCCGTCACGTTGATCTGGGAGTCGGGGGACGGCCGTGAGGTGGGCAGCCACCATTCACCGGTGGCCGCCGAACTCGACGACGGGCTGAGCAGCATGCCCATCGCGGTCAGGAACAGCGCCAGCACCATGAGGGGTCTGCGTCTGCGGTGGGCGCGTGGAGTCCTGGTCATACTCACGTCCTCGGTCGGGGGATGCGCGGTCGATCGGCCAGACCTTCCGGGACGCGTTGAACACCCACGACGCCATAGTCCGATTGTCATGGCTGGCACAAGCGATGTGACGAGAATCGCTACTGTGGTGATCCGAGTCAATAGTCCGGGACGGTTGACCTGATGGCGCCTGCCGTCCTACGACGGAGTGACGCTTCGTCAAAATCCTGTGGCGAGGTGGAGGTTGTCCCGGGTTGTCGCGGCCTCGGTCGTCACCGGCCGGTGGCCACGCTCACGAAGCGCGCGGGCGATCCGCCGGATCACGAGAGTGCCGTACCGGCGGGCGGATCACCAGAGCGTGCGTACCGGTGGGCGGATCACCAGAGCGTGCGTACCGGTGGGCGGATCACGAAGGCGTGCGTACGGACTGGCCGATCACGAAAGCGTGCGTACGGACTGGCCGATCACGAAAGCGTGCGTACGGACTGGCGGATCACCAACTGCGTGCCCAGCACCACATGGTCGTCGCCGCCCAGGCGTTCCTCGCGCTCCAGCGCCAACCGGACCGCCGTGCGCCCCAGATCCTCGTACGGCACCCGCACCGTGGTCAGCGCGGGGGAGAGGTCGGCGGCGAACGGGACGTCGTCGAAGCCGATCAGGGAGACGTCGCCCGGGACGTCGAGCCCGGCCTCGCGCAGCGCGGCGAGCGCGCCCGTGGCCACCATGTCGGTGCCCGCGAAGACCGCCGTGAAGTCGAGCCCGGCCGCCAGCGCCTCCCGGGTGCGCTGGTAACCCGAGACCCGGGTGTACGGGCCGGGCAGCTCCAACTCCTCGGCGTGTTCGACGCCGTGGGCGCGCAGGGCGTGCAGGAAGCCGTCCCGGCGCTGGTCGGCCGTGCTGAGCCCGGGGTCGCCGCCCAGAAAGAGGACGCGCCGGTGCCCGGCGGTCAGGAGGTGGTCGGTGGCCTGGAAGGCGCCGCCCCGGTTGTCGTACTGCACCACCGTGACCGGCAGGGAGCCGGGCAGCGGCGGACGGCCCACCAGCACCAGCCGGGAGCCCGCCGCGTCCAGCGCCGTCGCGTACTCGGCCATCCGCTTCCGGTACGCCTCGTCCTGCCGGGCGCCGCCGACGAGGAGGACCGCCGCCGCGTGCTGCTCGCGCATCAGCTGCACCAGGTCGTCCTCGCGGGCCGAGTCGTCGTGCGTGGCACACACCAGGCTCAGTCGGCCCCGATCGGCGGCCGCCTGCTCCACCCCCGCCGCGACATGGGCGAGGGAGGGGCCGGTGATGTCCTTGATGACCAGGGCGACCGGTCCGGCGACGCGGCCGGAGAGCGCCTTGGCGTGCACGTTCACCACATAGTGCAGTGACTCGACCGCCGCCATGACCCGGGCCCTGGTCTCCGTGGAGACCGGGTAGTTCCCGGCTAGGGTGCGGGAAACGGTTGCTACGGAGACCCCGGCCCGCGCGGCGACATCCCGGATCGTGCTGGGCCGCTCCCCGCCCGAGGTGCTGCTCCGTCGACGCCTGGCACCGCCGGATTCGGCGCTGCTCCGGCGACCGTTTTCATTGACCGTCACGGTTCGACGTTACTGCATGGCAGCCTGGGGACGGCGCGCGGTTGCGTAACTGACGCCCCGAGGAAGGGTAATCGTTTACTTCGCTCCTCTCTTGGGGGCTCCGGTCAGTGTGCTGCGTCTCCCGCCGGAACGGTGGCGGGCGCGGCGACCGTGATGGCGGGGCCGGCCGTGGGTCCGGGTGCAGCGGGTCCCGGTACGGCGGGGAGCGGTGCCTGGGCGCGCCGGCGGCCGGCCAGGCGGCAGCCGAGGCAGTCGACGTGGCCGCCGCGCGCGGAGCGGTCGCGGACTCGGAGGCTCCACTGGTCGCGGGGGCGGGGGCCCGGAGGCTTGCCCCAGCCGGCGAGGTGCAGGACCCAGGTGACGACGAGTGCCGCGACCGAGACGACGGCGCCGAGGGCGAACCCGGGGGCCCAGCCGCAGACGCCCAACCCGAGTGCCGTCGCCCCCACGGCGCCGACGGCCGTGCCCGTCCAGCCGGCGACGGTGTGTCCCTCGTCGTAGAGACTCATGGTGTCCGCTCCCCTCGCGCGCCGGGGCGCACCACGGCATGCCGCGGCCACGCCCAGGGCGCCGTAAGATATCTTAGCGAGTAAGGAATTTAGCCCGCCCCGGAGGCAATTTCAATGGAGGCCGAACGCCGCCCCACCGTCCCTGACGCGATCGGTGCCATGGACGGCCTGATCGCGACGATGATCGTCGGCCAGCAGGAGTTCGCCCGGAACCTCGGGCTGAGCGTCACCGACCTCGTCTGCTTCGCGTACGTCCTGGAGGCCGGGGACACTCCGGTCACCGCCGGTGATCTGGCAACGCGCGCCCATGTCACCACGGGGGCGGTGACCGGTGTCCTCAACCGTCTGGAGCGCGGCGGCTTCGTGACCCGGCAGCCCGACCCGGCCGACCGGCGCCGGGTCCGGGTCGTCGCGGTGCCGGACGCCGCCGAGCGGGTGGTGGCCGTCTACGGTCCGTTCTACGCGCGCCTGGCCGAACTCTTCGCCCGGTACTCGCCCGACGAACTGGCCCTGCTCGTCGACTGGTTCACGCGCGCGGGCGAGCTGGCGCGCGGGTATCTGGACGAGTCCTGTTAGACGACTTCGGCCGGGGTGCGGCGCCCGAGGTGCGGGTGCGGGTGGGGGTGCGATGGGTCCCCCGTGGTTTTCGACCGGGGCCGTCACTACCGCGGTGCCCTCACGACAGCGGTGCCGTCGAACCCCTGATCACCACCTTGCAGGGGAGGGTCTCGACCCCGGTGCGGGGCGTGCCGGCGATCGCGGCGAAGAGGGCGTGGGCTGCGACGCGGCCGACCTGTTCGAGGTTCATGTCGACGCTGGTCAGCGGGGGGCGCGAACCGGCGGTCATGATCTGCCAGTTGTCGAAGCCCATGACGGCGATGTCCTCGGGGACGCGGTGGCCGCGCTCCCGCAGCACGTCCATGACGCCCCGGGCTATCTGGTCGCTGCCGCAGAGGACGGCGTCGATCTCGGGGTGCCGGTCGAACAGCATGGCCGTGGCGGCCCGCCCCCAGCCCTCCGACCACGCGCCGAACCGGGGCTCACCGATCAGGGCGAGTCCGGCGTCGTCGAGCGCGGCCCGCGCCCCATCGGCCCGGTCCCGCGCGGCGAGGTAACCCGGGTCGCCGGTGATGTGGGCGATCCGGGTGCGGCCGCAGGCGAGGAGGTGCTCCACGGCGATGCGGCCGGCGCCGACGCTGTCCGGGACGACGGAGAAGTCCGCCGGGTCCTCGGAGGGGGCGTAGGCGTAGACGACGGGGACGGGCACCTCACGGCCGAGCGAGGGACGGGGGTCGGTGCGGCTGCCGACCACGATGAGACCGTCGACGCGGCGGCCCAACAGGGCGCGCAGATGGTGCTGTTCGCGGATCGCGTCGCCGCGCGCGTCGCACAGGAAGACCGCTACCTCGCCCGCGCCGAAGGCGTCCTCGGCACCCATCAGGATCGGTATGCCGAACCGGCCCTCCAGGTCGCTGGTCAGCAGCCCCACCGTGCCGGTGCGCCCGGCGAGCAGCCCGCGCGCCACCTGGTTGGGGCGGAACGACAGCCGCTCGGCGGCCTCGACGACCCGTTGTCTCGTCTCCGCGCGCACCTGGCTGCGGCCGTTGAGCGCCTTGGACGCCGTGGCGATCGAGACGCCCGCCAACCGGGCGACGTCGCCGAGCGTGGCGGGCTGCGAACGAGAGGGGCCGGTGGCCTGTGCCATGGGTGATCTCCTGTCTCGCCACGCGTGTCGACCTCGCCGAGGATGACACGCCCCACCTCGAACCTTACGGGAAACGTTTCGGTCCGGATGCCCGAACGGTTTTCCGTGGCCCCCGAAAACCGCTCTCCGCAAGGGGATTGACGGGTATTCGGGTGCCGCCTAGCGTCTCAGAAAGCCTTTTCGGTTTCTTTCGTCTCCGTCACCCGGTTCAGCGCCACCGCTCTGTGACACCACTTTGTGACAAGGGGGATCGAACATGGGGAGCACGGTCGGACCACGTGGCCGAGCGGGGCGTCTCGCCGCCGGGGCCGTCGCACTGCTCGCCGCCGCGAGCCTGGTCACCGCCTGCGGGTCGGGGGACGGCGATTCGGGCGGGGGCGGCGGAGACGGCGGAGCGGCGAACGCCACCGGCGTGGACGACGGCGCCACCCTCACGATGTGGACGCGCGCCGCGACCCGGCCGCAGAGCGAGGCCCTGGTGAAGGCCTACAACGCGAGCCACAAGAACAAGGTCGAACTGACCGTCGTCCCCACCGACGACTACCAGGCCAAGGTCGGCGCCGCCGCCGGCTCCCGCGACCTGCCCGACCTGTTCGCGTCCGACGTGGTCTTCGTCCCCAACTACACCTCCAGCGGCCTCTTCGCCGACCTCACCGAACGCGTCGACGCCCTGCCCTTCGCCGAGAACCTGGCACGGTCGCACATCGAGGCAGGCACGTACGAGGACAAGAAGTACGTGGTGCCGCACACCCTCGACCTGTCGGTGCTCTTCTACAACAAGGACCTCTACCGCAAGGCGAAACTCGACCCCGAGAAGCCGCCGACCAGCCTGCGCGAGTGGGACGAGCAGGCGCGCGCCGTGGACGGGCTCGGCGGAGACGTCAACGGCACCTTCTTCGGCGGCAACTGCGGTGGCTGCGGTGTCTTCACCTGGTGGCCCTCCATCTGGGCGGCCGGTGAGGAGGTCCTCGACGAGGACGGCACCGAGGCGCTCCTCGCCTCCGCCACCGCCAAGAAGGTCTACGACACCTACCGGGGCTGGGTCGACGACGACATCGTGGCGCCCGGCGCGAAGGACGAGACGGGCACCACCTGGACGGGGATCTTCCCGAAGGGGAAGGTCGGGGTCATGCCCATGCCGTCGACCACGCTGGGGCTGATGCCCGCGGACCTCGACCTCGGTGTCGCCCCCATCCCCGGCCCCGACGGCGGCAGGTCCACCTTCGTCGGCGGCGACGCCGTCGGGATCTCCGCGACCAGTGGGAAGGCCGACCAGGCCTGGAACTTCCTCGCCTGGACCCTCGGTGACAAGGCGCAGGTCGATGTGGTCGCCGCCCACAAGGACGTGGTGGCCCGCACCGATCTGGCGTCCAACAAGCACTCCGCCGCCGACCCCCGGCTCGTCACCATCAACGAACTCGTCGCCGACGGGCACACCCCGTACGCGCTGAAGTTCGGCCAGACCTTCAACGACCCCAACGGGCCCTGGCTGACGCTGATGCGCGACGCCGTCTTCGGCGACGGGACGTCCGTGGACGAGCACAACGAGGCGGTCAGCGCCTCGCTGGCCGACTGAACAGGTCGTCGAGGTGAGGGTGGCCGTCCGAACAGGGGCGTTCCGGTGACGGTGGCCGAGCGAACAAGGCCGTTCCGGTGACGGTGGCCGAGCGAACAGGGCCGTCCGGTGAAGGCGCCGGTCGAAGAGGGCCGTTCCGGTGCGGGTGGCCGACCGAGGAGGTTCATGCCGGTGAAGGTGTCCGACCGAGGAGGTTCATGCCGGTGAAGGTGTCCGACCGAGGAGATTCATGCCAGTGAAGGTGGCCGAGTCCGCGCCCGCCGCGCGCCGGCCCCGGCCGGACCACCGGGGGCGCCCGGCGCGGGCGTCGGTGCCGAGGTGGAGCTCCCGCCAGGCCAAGGGGCTCGCCTACGCCGCCCCCACGGCCGTGTTCGTCGCGGTCTTCTTCGTCCTGCCGCTTCTGCTCGTCGGGCAGATGTCGCTCAGTGACTGGCCGCTGCTCGCGGGGGACCGAGGGGGCAACGCCCCCGAGAACTACACGGACGCCATCGACTCCACCCTGTTCTGGCCCGCCGTCCGCTTCACCCTGCTCTACACGGTGATCGTCACGGTGATCCTGCTCGGCCTGGCCCTCCTGCTCGCTCTGCTGGTGCAGGAGTCCCGCCCCGGCGCCGGGTTCTTCCGCACGGTCTACTTCCTGCCCGGTGCCCTGGGACTGGCCTCCGCCTCGCTGCTCTTCTGGGGCCTCTACAGCCCGACCACCGGCCCGCTCGGCGGTGTCCCGGAGCAGCTCGGCCTCGCCGACGAGCCCGTGTCGTTCCTCGGTTCACCGACCTCCGCACTGCTGTCGACGGTGTTCCTCGTCGTCTGGAAGTTCGCCGGCTTCTACATGCTGATCCTGCTCGTGGGCCTCCAACGCATCCCCCACGAGGTGTATGAGGCGGCCCGGATGGACGGCGCGAGCCGCGCCCAGGTCTTCCGCTCCATCACCCTGCCGCTGCTGAGGCCGTCCCTGGCCCTGTCGCTCCTGCTCTGTGTCACCGGATCGCTGCTGGCGTTCGACCAGTTCTTCGTCCTCACCAAGGGCGGACCGGACAACAGCACCGTCACCGTCGTGCAGTTGATCTACCGCGAGGCCTTCCAGCGGATGGACCTGGGCACGGCCGCGGCCCTCTCGATCCTCGTCCTGGCCGCGCTGCTGCTGCTCAACGCCCTCCAGTTCCGCGGTCTGCGCCGCGCCGACGAGTCATGAGAGGGGACCGGACCGTGCTCGCCCGCGCCCTCGGCCGTACACCCCACTATGTCGTCGCCGGAGGTCTGGCCGTCATCTTCCTCTTCCCGCTGCTGTGGAACACCTGGGCCTCGGTCAGCCCCCAGCCCGGCACCGCCCAGGAATCCGGCCACGGCCTCGGCAACTACCGGACCCTGCTGGAGTACGACGCGGGACTGTGGCAGTACCTGCTGAACAGCACGATCGTGTCCGCACTCACCGTCGCCCTCACCCTCGGCGTCTCCCTGCTCGGCGGCTACGCCTTCGCCCGCTTCGACTTCCCCGGCAAGAACCCGCTGTTCCTGCTGACCCTGGCCATCCTGATGGTCCCGTACGCCACCCTGCTCATCCCGCTCTACGTGCTGCTCGGCAAGCTGCACCTGCAGAACTCGCTGATCGGGCTGAGTCTCGTCCTCGCCATGTTCCAACTGCCGTTCGCCACCTTCATGATGCGGATCTCCTTCGAGGCGGTCCCGCGTGAACTGGAGGAATCGGCGCTCGTCGACGGCTGTGGCACGGCGGGCGCGCTGCGCCGGGTGCTCCTCCCGGCGGTACGGCCGGGGCTGATCACCGTGGGCCTCTTCGCCTTCCTCGCCGCCTGGAACGACTTCATCGCACCCTTGATCCTGATCTCCGACAGCGAGAAGGCGCCCCTGCCGCTGGCCGTCGCCAACCTGCGGCAGCAGAGCATGGGCGCCGTCGACTACGGCGCGACCGAGGCGGGCGTGGTGGTGCTCGCCGTGCCCTGCCTGCTCCTCTTCCTGCTCCTGCAACGGCACTACGTCCGGGGCTTCATGTCGGGCGCGCTCAAGGGCTGACGCATCCGCGTGACCGGCGTGACCCGCGTGACCGGGCGCGACCCGCACGGCCCACCGACGACCGAAGGGACGAACCGGAGGCATGAACAGGTGAGGGAGAACGGGGTGATGTCATCCGTCCTGCCCGTGGCGCCGACCCGTGGCCGACTGCGGCCGCTCGGACTCGACGAGGTCAGGATCACCGGGGGCTTCTGGGCCCGACGACGGCACACCAACACGACCGTCACGCTCGACCACTGCCGCGACTGGATGGACCGCGTCGGCTGGACCGGCAACTTCCGGGCCGCCGTAGAGGGCAGGATCGAACGGGACCGGCGCGGCCGGGAGTTCGCCGACTCCGAGGTCTACAAACTCCTCGAAGCCATGGCCTGGGAGGCCGCGAACGGCGGCGACACCCCGCTGGACGCCGGGATCACCGCCCTCACCGACCTGATCGCCCCCGCCCAGGACCCCGACGGCTACCTCGGCACCGCCTTCGGCCGCCCCGGACAGCCCGCCCGCTACAGCGATCTGGAGGAGGGCCACGAACTCTACTGCCAGGGCCACCTGATCCAGGCCGGCGTCGCCCAGGCCCGCGCCCGGGGCGAGGGCGAACTCGCCAAGATCGCCCAGCGGGCCGCCGACCACGTGTGCGCCGCCTTCGGGCCGGGCGGCATCGAGGGCGTCTGCGGTCACCCCCAGATCGAGTCGGGCCTCGTGGAACTGGCCCGCCTCACCGGACGGCAGCGCTACCTGGACCAGGCCGCGCTGTTCGTCGACCGACGCGGCCACGGCACCCTCGTCGAGGGCGAGTTCGGCCGCGCGTACTTCCAGGACGACCTCCCCGTACGCCGGGCCACGACCCTGCGCGGCCACGCCGTCCGCGCCCTCTACCTCGCCGCCGGCGCCGTCGACGTGGCCGTGGAGACCGGCGACGACGAGCTGCTCGCGGCCGTCGTACGCCAGTGGGAGGTCACCGTCGCCCGCCGCACCTACCTCACCGGCGGCATGGGCTCGCACCACCGCGACGAGTCCTTCGGCGGCGACTTCGTCCTGCCTGCGGACCGCGCCTACTCCGAGACCTGCGCCGGTGTCGCCTCCGTGATGCTCGGCTGGCGGCTGCTGCTGGCCACCGGCGAGCCCCGCTTCGCCGACCTCGTCGAACGGACCCTGTTCAACGTGGTCGCGACCTCCCCGGCCGAGGACGGCCGATCCTTCTTCTACGCCAACACCCTGCACCGGCGAGACCGGGGCGTCGCACCGCCGACGGACGCCGACAGCCGGCGGGCCGACTCGGGGCTGCGCGCCCCCTGGTTCGCCGTGTCCTGCTGCCCGACCAACGTGGCACGTATCCTGGCGCAGTTGCCGGGCTATCTGGCGACGGCGGACGACGAGGGCGTGCAGCTGCACCAGTACGCCGACGCCGAGATCGCCACCTCCCTCACCGGCGGCCGGGGCGTCGCCCTGCGGGTCCGTACCGACTACCCGTCCGGCGGGACCGTGACCGTCCGGGTCGACCGCTGCCCGGCCCGGCCCTGGACCCTCTCCCTGCGGGTGCCCCGGTGGGCGATCGGCGCCACCGCCTGGCTCATCGCCCCGGACGGTGCGCGCCGCCCGGTCACCCCGGGCACGGCGGCCCTCACCCGGGTCTTCCGGCCCGGCGACGAGGTACGCCTCGAACTCCCCGTCGCCCCGCGCTGGATCCGCGCCGACCCCCGCATCGACGCCGTACGCGGCACGGTCGCCGTGCAGCGCGGGCCGCTGGTGTACTGCGCCGAGTCCGTCGACCTCCCCGAAGGCAACGATGTCGACGCGGTACGGGTGGACACCTCCGTCGACCCCGAGGACGGGGCCGGCGGTACGGCTGACACCGCCGGCACGGTCGTGGTCGCGGGGGAGGTCGCCGGGGGCACGGGGCCGAGCGCGCGGGCGTGGCCGTACGAGCCGCTCGGGCACGCCCCGCAGGAGCCGCCCGCCGAGCGCACCGGGATCGTCCTGGTGCCCTACCACTCCTGGGCCAACCGGGGACCTTCGACGATGCGGGTGTGGCTACCGACGACCGAGGAGGACCCGCCCCGGGGCTCGGACGACGGCCCCGGATCCGCCCCCGCCCCCGACCCCGCCTCAGGGAGGTAGCCGTGCCCGGATCCCGAAGACGGCGTCGTGCCAGGGCTCTGGCCGGGGTGCTGGCCGCCGGGCTGCTCGTGACGCTCGTCGCTGTTCCCGCCGAGGCGGACAACTCGGCCATCGGGTACCCGGTCTACTCCGGATCCGCCGAGCCCGTACCGGAGTTGCCCGCCGGCTTCACGGTGCGCCGTACGATGCGCGCCCAGTACGACGCCGACCGCCGAGCCGGGGACGGCACCGATTTCTGGATGGACCGCATGCTGGCCCGCAAGGGCGACGACCCGGCGGGGGACTGGCTGTTCACCCGGGGCCGGGCGGTGTTCATGAAGGAGCACGACCCAGGCCGGCTGGGCTTCGCCGGACAGGTCGCGTACTGGGAGAGCATCGACAACCGGTCCGCGTACACGGTCGACCTGATGGTGGACGGCGAGCGGCTCACCCTCCGGGAGGACGTGGCCGCCCGCGTCCAGACACCGAGTCACTGGCGCGGCGAGTTCACCCACGAGGCGACCGGACTGAAGGTCGTCCAGACCAAGTTCATCACCGACGCCAATGTGGCCGTGACACGGATGGAAATCAGTCACACGGGCTCCGGCGGCCGTGAGATCACCCTGCGGGCCTCGTCGCCGTACACCGGCACCCCGGAGGGCCGTGAACTCACCGGCACGGTGCCCGCGAAGAACAACCTCACCACGGTCTTCCCCAGGCTCAGCGGGGACGGCTTCACACCCGACGGCGACACCCTGACCCGTACCGTCACCGTCCCGGCGGGCCGCACGCTCACCACCAAGGTCCAACTCGGTTTCGTCACCGAGGAGATCACCGCGTCCCGGCCGGCGTACGACGCGGTGCGCACGGCGTCCCCGGGCGCCGCCTTCCGCGCGCACGTGCAGGCGTACAACCGCTGGTGGGCCGAGAACCTGCCGTTCATGGACCTCCCGGACGACAACATCGAGAAGACGCTCCACTACCGCTGGTGGCTGCTGCGGTACAACTACCTCGACGCCGACATCCCGGGCAGCGACTACCAGTTCCCCACCTCGATGGAAGGCGTCCTCGGCTACAACAACGCCATCGCGCTGACCGTCGGCATGTTCGTCGACGACCTCAAGTACCTGCGGGATCCGAGCTATGCGTACGGCCCCTGGGTGTCCGCCGGCGAGGTGTCGAAGAACGGGAAGTACACCGACAACCCCGGCGACCCGGAGAACTGGTCCAACAGCTACACCCAGTACATCTCGGAGGCCGCCTGGCGCTCCTACCAGGTGCACGGCGGCCCCGACGGCATCCCGCGCAACCTCGCCCGGTACGCGGAGAAGGACGTCGAGGGCCAGCTCGCGGCCTACGACCACGACGGCAACGGGCTGGTCGAGTACGACTGGGGCGCGATGACCGGCAACGACGCCGACGCGGTGTCGTTCGACTGGAAACCGGGCAACCTGGACCGCGCCGAGTCGGCGTACGTGTACAGCAACGCCATGGCGGGGGCCCGCGCGTACGACGTCCTCGGTGAGAAGGCCGCAGCCGACAGGATGCGGAGCGTCGCGCAGCGGGTGAAGGACGCCGTCCTCGAACACCTCTGGGACCCTCGGGACAAGCTGCTCAAGCACCGGCACGTGGCGAGCGACAGCCTGGTGCCCTGGAAGGAGATCAACAACTACTACCCGTACAGCGTGGGCCTGATGCCCACGCCGGACGAGGACCCGCAGTACCTCGAAGCGCTGCGGCTGTGGGCGGACGCGAAGCAGTACCCGGTCTTCCCGTTCTTCACCGCCAACCAGGCCGACAAGGCGGAGGCCGCCGAGCAGGGCCACCCCGGGAGCAACAACTTCTCCGTCATCAACTCCACGGTCACCTTCCGCTTCCTCTCCTCCGTGCTGCGCGAGTACCCCAACCGCTACATCGACCGCACCTGGTACAAGAAACTGCTCTCCTGGAACGCCTGGGCCCACTACGTCGACGGCGACAACCGGTGGCCCGACCAGAACGAGTTCTGGGCCGACGGCGGCGCCGACCCGCAGAAGATCGGCTACCGCTCCTGGATCCACCACACCATCCTCGGCACCACCAACTGGACCGTCATCGAGGACGCGATGGGCTTCCGGCCCCGCGACGACCGGAAGGTCGAGCTGTCCCCGATCGACGTCGACTGGCCCCACTTCGCCGTCACGGACATCAACTACCGCGGCACCGACGTGGCGGTGATCTGGGACGAACCGGGGGACGGGAAGCGGCCGTACGGCCGTCAGGTCCCCGAGGGCTACTCCCTCTACCTCGACGGCAGGCTCGCTCTGACCGCCGACCGGCTCACCCGGCTCGTCTACGACCCGGTCACCCGCGAGGTGACGTTCCCGGACGGGGGAGGGGCCAAGGCCCGCACCACGGGGCTGCGGACGGCCGTGGCTGCCCCGCAGGACGTCGAGTTCGACCGCGAGGACCGGGTCACCGACCTGTTCGCCAAGGCCGGACGGGACCTGACCGGCACGGCGACGGAGAACCTCGCCGCCGGTGCCACGGCCCGCGCCTCCCACGAGGCCGAGGGGCGAGGCGCGGCCGGGGCCGTCGACGGGTTCACCGTCAACGAGCCCCACTGGGGCGCGCGCGGCTCGGGGAACGCCGAGGACTGGTACGAGATCGACTTCGGACGACCCCGCGCGGTCGACGACGTCCGGCTGTACTTCTCCAGCGACAAACGACCGGGCGGGTACGCCGAGCCCGCGCTCTACACCGTGCGGTACCAGGACCGGGAGGGCCGTTGGCGGGACGTGGCCCGGCCCGCCAAGACACCCACCTATCCCCGGGCCAATCTGAACCAGGTGCGCTTCACGAAAGTGACCGCGCAGAAGCTGCGGGTGTCGATGCGGCACCGCGACGGGCACACCAGCGGCCTGAAGGAGATCCAGGCGTTCCACACCGGTGCCCGGCCCCCGGCGGCCCGCGACCGGGCCCCCTACGTCGAGGCGTGGCGGGACACCACGTACAGCCGTCCCGGGCAGGTGCGGCTCACCGGCGTCGTCGAGGACGACGGCCTGCCGGAGGGGAAGCTCACCTCCGTGTGGCAGGCGGTGGACGGGCCCGACGGCGGCGCGGTCATCTTCGACGACCCGGGCACGCCGACGACCGTCGCCCGCTTCACCGCGCCCGGCACCTACACCCTCGAACTCACCGCCACGGACGGCGCGTCGGGCTCCTCGAAGAAGGTCGTGGTCAGAGCCGAGGGGCCGTCCGACGGGCAGGTGAACGTGGCGCCCTTCGCGACCCCCACCGCCTCCTACACATCCGGCTGGGAGTCGGTCGCGGCGATCAACGACGGCCGGGAGCCCGCCTCCTCCTCCGACGCCCCGCGCTGGGGCAGCTGGCCGCAGAAGGGCACCCAGTGGGTCCAGTACACCTGGGCCGAACCGGTCCGCGTGGACGGCTCCGACCTGTACTTCTTCCGCGACGCCCAGCCCGGCGCGGGCGACGGCGTCGGCGTGCCCGCGTCCTGGGTCATCGAGTACCGGGACGGTGACACCTGGCGCGAGGTCGCCGCGCCCAGCGGCTACGGCACCGCCGAGGACGGCTACAACAGGACCACCTTCACCCCCGTCACGACGACGGCCCTGCGCGCCCGGCTCACCGGGCATCCGAACCTGGCCCTAGGTGTCCAGGAGTGGAAGGTGTACGCGCAGACGCCGGATGCGGTGCGCGAGATCCACGTCCCCACCCCACGCGGCACGATTCCCGAACTGCCGGACGAGGTGACGCTGGTGTACGAGGACGGCGCCACGGCCCGCTCACCCGTCGCCTGGCCCGCGCTGACGGAGGAACAGGTCGCCGTGGGAGGCACCGGCGTCCGGGTCACCGGGATCGCCGACCTCGTGGCACGCCCGGTCACCGCGACCGTGTGGGTGCGGCAGACCGACGCGGTCGAGATCACCAGCGTCGCCGAGGAGCATGTCACGACCCGGGCCGGCCGGGCGCCCACTCTCCCGGCGACCGTCGTCGCCACCTACAACGACGGCTCCAAGGACAGCCGCGTCGAGGTCACCTGGGACCCGGTGGAACCGGGCCGGTACGCCGAGCCCGGCACCTTCGAGGTGAAGGGGACCGTGGCGGGCACGACGTACCGCGTGACGGCGACGGTCACCGTGACGGGGCCGTCGTGACCGCCCCACCGCGGCTCGACCGCCCCACCGCGTCGTGACCCCTCACTCCACCCCGCACCCTGCGCCGCCACATCCCCCACCCGCCGAACGAGAGAAGATCGGAGTCCAGAGCATGCCCCAACCCCCCACCCGGCGACGGCTGTTGAGCCTGGCCGCCGGCGCGGCCGCCGTCGGCCCGCTCACGCAGGCCACCTCGCTCGCGCACGCCGCCCCGGCCCACCGAGCGACCGCCCGGACGCAGGCCGCCCCGCTGCCGATCCCGCCCACCTGGTCGGTGCACCCCTTCCCGCTGGACCGGGTCACCCTCGGCGACGGCGTGTTCCGGGCCAAGCGCGACCTGATGCTGAACTACGCCCGGTCCTACCCGGCCGACCGCATCCTGGCCGTCTTCCGCGCCAACGCCGGACTCGACACCCGGGGCGCCAGGCCGCCCGGCGGCTGGGAGACCTCCGACGGCAACCTGCGCGGCCACTACGGCGGCCACTTCCTCACCCTCGTCGCCCAGGCCTACGCCGACACCCGCGAGTCCGCCCTGAAGACCAAACTGGACCATCTGGTCGCCGCGTTGGGGGAGTGCCAGACGGCGCTGGCCGAGCGCGGCACGCCGAGACCCAGCCACCCCGGCTTCCTGGCGGCGTACCCGGAGACACAGTTCGTCCTGCTGGAGAGCTACACCACGTACCCGACCATCTGGGCGCCGTACTACACCTGCCACAAGATCATGCGCGGGCTGCTCGACGCCCACACGCTGGCCGGGAACGCCCAGGCGCTGACCATCGCCGCGAAGATGGGCGACTGGGTGCACAGCAGGCTCGGCGGGCTGCCCAGGGCGCAGCTGGAGCGTATGTGGTCCATCTACATCGCCGGTGAGTACGGCGGCATGAACGAGGTGCTGGCCGACCTGTACGCCCTCACCGGCAAGCCCGAACACCTGGCCGCCGCCCGCTGCTTCGACAACACCGCGCTGCTCGACGCCTGCGCCCAGGACCGGGACATCCTCGACGGGCGCCACGCCAACCAGCACATCCCGCAGTTCACCGGCTATCTGCGGCTGTACGACGAGACGGGGGAGGAGCGGTACGCCGAGGCGGCGCGCAACTTCTGGGGCATGGTCGTCGGACACCGGACCTACAGCCTCGGCGGTACCGGGCAGGGCGAGATGTTCAAGGCCCGTGACGCCGTCGCGGCCACGCTGAACGACAAGAACGCCGAGACCTGCGCGACGTACAACATGCTGAAGCTGAGCCGGCAGTTGTTCTTCCGGGAGCCGGACGCGGCTCGGATGGACTACTACGAGCGGGGGCTGACGAACCACATCCTCGCCTCCCGCCGGGACACCGCGAGCACGAGCAGCCCGGAGGTCACCTACTTCGTGGGGATGGGCCCCGGCGTCGTGCGCGAATACGGCAACACGGGCACCTGCTGCGGCGGCACCGGCATGGAGAACCACACCAAGTACCAGGACTCGGTGTACTTCCGCTCCGCCCTCGGCGACGCGCTGTACGTCAACCTCTACCTCGCCTCGACCCTGCGGTGGCCGGAGCGTGGGCTCGTCGTCGAACAGACGAGCACCTATCCGGCGGAGGGCGTGCGCACCCTGGTCTTCCGCGAGGGCGGGGGTCGGCTCGATCTGCGACTGCGGGTGCCGTCCTGGGCAACGGCCGGGTTCACCGTGACGGTCAACGGGGTGCGGCAGCCGGTCGAGGCCGTGCCCGGGACGTATCTGTCGCTGAGCCGGGAGTGGCGGCGCGGTGACCGGGTCGGGATCTCGGCGCCGTACCGGCTGCGGGTGGAGCGGACCCCGGACGACCCCACGGTCCAGTCGGTGTTCTTCGGCCCGCTCCTGCTGGTCGCGCAGAGCACGGAGGCCGCGTTCCGCGGCTTCTCCTTCTACAAGGACTTCACCCTGCGCGGCGATCTCGCCGACGCCGTGCGCCCCGAGGGAAGACCCCTGCACTTCACCACGCACGGGCTCACCCTCGCGCCGTTCTTCGCCGGGAACGACCTCCGCTACCACGCCTACTTCCGGCGCTCCGAGCCCGTGGTCGTGTTCGGTACGGCCGGTTCCGGGATCCCGAACCGGAGCCGTGGGGACGGGCTGACCTTCCTCGACGTGCTCTGGGCCCGGGCGCCCTTCGCGACGTCCGAGGCGTTCGTACGGGCGGTGCGGGTCCTCGCCGACGGCTGGGTGGCCGAGGGACGGTTCACCGGCGCCGAGCGGGACGCGGTCGTCGCCGCCGCGGTCCGGGCGGGTCTTCGCCGCTGACCGCGCGCGAAGGGTTGACGTGTACGGGGCGAGATGGGTTTATGGGAGCGCTCCCATAGGCTCATCTCCTCGGCACCCCCACCTTTCGATGCCTGACCTCTCGGCGCCCACCCCCACCTGGAGTCGCAGTGAGAACTGGAAGAAACCCCCTGAGTACCCTCCTGACCGGCCTCGCGAGCCTGCTCGCGCTCACCCTCCTCGGCGTCCTCGCCCCGGCCGTCGCCCTGGCCCAGTCGGCCCCCGACGTCCGGGCCACCGGCCTGCACATCAGCGACGGCCGGCTGCTGGAGGCCAACGGCAACGATTTCGTGATGCGCGGCGTCAACCACGCCCACACCTGGTACCCGGGCGAGACCCAGTCGCTGGCCGACATCAAGGCGCTCGGCGCCAACACCGTCCGCGTCGTCCTCTCCGACGGGCACCGCTGGACCGAGAACAGCCCCGCCGACGTGGCGAACGTCGTCGCCCAGTGCAAGGCCAACCGGCTCATCTGCGTCCTGGAGGTGCACGACACCACCGGATACGGCGAGGAGGCCGCCGCCGGCACGCTCGACCACGCCGCCGACTACTGGATCGGTCTCAAGGACGTCCTCGTCGGCGAGGAGGACTACGTCATCGTCAACATCGGCAACGAGCCCTGGGGCAACACCGACCCCGCGGGCTGGACCGCCCCCACCAAGGCCGCCGTGCAGAAGCTGCGGGCCGCAGGCTTCGAGCACACGATCATGGTGGACGCGCCCAACTGGGGCCAGGACTGGCAGGGCGTCATGCGCGCCAACGCCCAGTCCGTGTACGACGCCGACACCACCGGCAACCTGATCTTCTCGATCCACATGTACAGCGTCTTCGACACGGCCGCCGAGATCACCGACTACCTCGGTGCCTTCGTGAACGCCGGACTGCCGCTCCTCATCGGCGAGTTCGGCGGGCCCGCCGACCAGTGGGGCGACCCCGACGAGGACACCATGATGGCCGCCGCCGAGCAGTTCGACCTCGGTTACCTGGCCTGGTCCTGGAGCGGCAACACCGATCCGATCCTCGACCTGTCGATCGACTTCGACCCGACGCGGCTCAGCGCCTGGGGCCAGCGCATCTTCAACGGCGCCAACGGCATCGCGCAGACGGCCGAGGAGGCCACCGTCTTCGGCGGCGGCACCCCGGGCGACACCCAGGCGCCGAGCACCCCGGGCACCCCGGCCGCCTCGGCGGTGACGGCGACCTCGGCCACGCTCTCCTGGACGGCCGCCACCGACAACGTCGGGGTCACCGGCTACGACATCGTCCGGGTCAGCGGCTCCACGGAGACCAAGGTCGCGGCCTCCACCACCAACTCCGTCACCCTGACCGGCCTCACCGCCGACACGGCGTACACCTTCGCCGTCTACGCCCGGGACGCCGCCGGGAACCGGTCGGCCCGCTCGGCGACCGTGAACGTCACGACGGACGAGGGTGGCGGCACACCGGCCGGGAACTGCTCCGTGACCTATCGGGCCACCAACGAGTGGCAGGGCGGCTTCCAGGGCGAGATCGTCATCCGCAACACCGGCACCACCGCCGTCAGCGGCTGGACCCTGGCCTTCGCCTTCGCCGACGGCCAGACGATCACCAACATGTGGGGCGGGACCGCCACTCAGAGCGGCGGTTCGGTGAGCGTGAAGCCCGCCTCCTACACGTCCACCATCCCGGCCGCGGGGTCCGTGACGGCCGGGTTCATCGGGACCAAGGGCGCGACCAACAGCGCGCCGACGGCCTTCACCCTCAACGGGGCGAACTGCGCGAGCAGTTGACCAGCCCGGTGAGGTGACCGATTCTCGCGGGGCCCCGGTTCCTGCCAGGTGGCCGTTCCTCGCGAGGTGACCGGCGGGGGCCTGCTCGCGGCCCCCGCCGGTCACATCAGCGTCGTACGAGCGTGATCCGGTACGTCCGGGTCCGTGAGCCGTCCTCACTGGTGACCGTGACGACGGCGGTGGTCCGGCCGACGCGGTCCACGGTGACGGTCGCGTACGGGTCGCGCGCCGTCGCCGTGACCCGCGCCCGGTTGGGGTCGTCGGTCGCCACCCGGTAGGCGGTGGTGTCGGGGTCGAAGGACCCGAGCGGCCGGCCGGCGACCTCCACGGCGGTGGCGGCCGCGTCCGAGGAGGCACCGGCGGCCTTGGCGTACACCTCGATCTCGCCCATGGTGATGTAGCCGCCCGGACGCGCGGTCATCACCACGCGCACACCGGTCACCGGGCCCGCGGCGAGCGGGACGTCGATCACCGGGGTGCCCTCCGTGCCGACCGCCACGGAGCCGCCCGCGTCCGTCCAGGGACCGTTCTCGGTGGCCTGGACCTGCACCTTCAGGCTCTCCGGGAAGGAGACATTGCTCCCGTCCCGGTGGAAGTGGGCGACGATCCGGGTGAGATCACGGGCCTTCGGGAGACCGAAGGTGATGGTGTCGGACGGGTTCTTCGTGCCCGACCTCCAGTTGGACCAGGCCTTCTCGGCGGTGGTGCCGTTGCGCAGCCGCTCGGCGGAGTAGCCGCTCTCGGTGAAGGTGGCGCCCACCGAGACGTCCGGGTCGGTCGCGATGTTGCCCTGTGTCGCCTCGGTGACCTGGACCCGTACCGTCGCCTCGACCGTGCCACCGCCGACGACCTCCGCGCTGCCCGGCAGGGTCACGACCCCGGCCTCGTCGAACGCCTCCTCGGGTGCCGCGTCCCAGCTCACCGGGAGGGTGGTCCGGCCGCCGTGCCGGCCGACGCCGACGACCGTCGCCGGCAGCTCCGGTGCGCCGCCCACGTACGTCTTGGCGCGGGCGGGCAGGGTCGAGGCGATCGTGTCGACGGTGACGAGGGCCTTCGCGGGAAGCTTGCGGCCGAGGGCGTCGGTCGCCGCACCCCGCACGCGTACCGTGCCGGGCTCGCGCCACTTCCGGTCCGACGGCAGCTCCCACTCGACGGGCAGGCTGCCGCGGGCGCCGTCCCGGTACACCGGGGTCACCGTCCGCGGCAGCTCCGGCCGCAGCCCGGGGACGGTGAACGCCTCGGCCCGTTCGGTGCGCAGCACGGTCTCGTCGGTCACCGCCCAGCGCTGGTTGGGGGCCGAGGTCGGGGTGTACGTCGACACCTTGGCGCCGTCCGCCGAGGACTGCCCGGTGACGTCGAGGAGGCGGCCGGTGGCGGCGTTCACGAAGGTCCAACTGCCGTCGCCCGTGGTCGACATGATCCACTGGGCGGCCGCGGGGACCTCCCCGGCGACCGGCTCCTCCAGGACGGCCTGGTGGTCACGGACGGCGAGCCGCCTGCCGGTGCCGGCGTCGGTGAGGGCGTAGCGCTCGCGGTTGTCGCGGCCGGGGGTCAGCTTCTGGACGGACCACAGCTGCCGGGCGCTCGCGGCGTCGGTCGTGCGGATGACGACGCCGGTGCCGTCCTCCGACGGGGTCAGCGACTTGCCGCTCTGGGCGCCCTGGAGCCGGTACACGTGGCCGGGCTGGACGAGGGCGGCGTCCTTGGCCACACCGCTGACGCCGTCGACCAGGAAGGTGGTGACGGACTTGGCCGGCACGTCGAGGGTGGCGGCACGGTCCTTCACCCGGACCGGCGTGCCCTCGACGAGGGCCCCGTCCGCGCTCGTCACCACGGGGGTGACGGTGGCGCGGGAGGAGACCTTCCCGAAGCGCGAGAGATCGAGGGTGACGGAACGCCCGGTCGTGCCGCTGTTGACGTGGACCACGGAGGCCGCGCGGCCGGACTTCTTGACGGCGGCGACGCTGGAGGGGTCGTCGACCTTCACGAAGCGGTCGCCCGGGCGGATGTGGTGGGTGAAGTTGCGGATGGTGTGGAACTTGGAGTTGGCCCGGATCGGGCAGGTCTCCAGGGTGTCCGTGGCCGTGCAGTTGAACGGCACATGGATGCTGCCCCAGTTCTTGCCGGCGGCGGCCTGTGGGATCGAGTCCTCGATCGGCTGCCAGAACACCCAGGCGGAGGGCTCCAGTTCCCGCATGTCGTCGACCATGCGGGTGGCGATGCCGAGACCCGGTTCCATGCCGGTGAAGTCGGTGCCGGTGCCCCAGGTGCCCTCGACCTCGCTCATCCAGAGCTTCTTGTCCGCGCCCTTGGCGATGTCACGGGCGCTGGTGCGCATGCCGGTGCCGTAGGTGTGCACGTTCAGCTGGGGGACCGCCGCCCGCGCGGAGGTGTCGTACGCGTTCCAGTTCTGGGTGAAGATCGTGGGGTTGGTCTCGTCCATCGCGGAGATCTCGGCGTCGGTCGCCGCTCCCCGCAGTGCCTCGTCGAGCGCGAGGACGACCTTCTGCTGGAGCGCCGGACCCGCGTGCGCGCCCTCCTGGCGGCCCCCGGTGGGCTGGCCGTTCGCGCCGATCTGGGTGCCCCAGTAGTTGGTGTTGGGCTCGTTCAGCGGGGCGATGGTGTCGAAGTCGATGCCGTGCCGCTTCTCCAACTCCTCGGTGACGCGCACCAGGTACGTGGCGAACTCGTCGACGCGGTCGGCCCGGATCTGGTCCGTGTTCGCGTCGAAACCGCCGGAGACATAGCCGCTGACGGTCTGGAACCAGGGCGGCGAGTTGCTGAACGCCTCCCAGGTGTCGACCTTGTCCTTGATCTGGTCCACCCACCAGCGCTGGCCCGAGTCGGCGTCCCAGTCCCAGTGGTCCGGATCGTTCGGGTCCCACCACTCCATGTCCTGCCGGGTGGTGCCCTCGGGTGCCTTCCAGAAGCCGTCCATCGTCGCGCCGGCCTTCATGTAGTCCTTGCGGACGTCCGGGGCGTTGCCGCCGCCGATGTTGTAGCGGGCGATGGTGAGTCCGAGGCCGTCCTCGCCGAACAGCATGTCGACCAGCTGTCTTCGGATGGGCTCGGGGTAGTTCCCCGTGGCGTTGGCGAACCAGACGAGGCTGGTGCCCCAGCCCTCGAACTCCTGCTGCCGGTACGACGGGTCGATCCGCACGGTGACCGCGCCCGGCGCCGCCTGCGCCGCCGATGCCGTCGCGTCCGCGCTCGCCGGGGGCGCGGTCACGAGGCCCGCGCCGAGTACCAGGGGGGCCATGGCTGCCAGAGCCCGGGCGGTGCGATGTCGTGGGGTCACGACACTCCTTCCACAAGAGAGGCGAACGCGATCTCGTTGACATGCCCAAAACACGTGCTTAGCATTCAGGAAACTGAAAGCGCTTTCTAGCCCTTGTGTGCACGGATTCACGCGAATTCGCAAGACCCAGGAACGTCCCCCACTCGTCCCGGGAGGAACCACATGAGGTCGTCGTCACGCACGGTTTCCGCACTCACGCTCGCCCTGCTGCTCGCCGCCGCCGCGCCCGTCGAGGCCGGCACGCCCCCCACCGCGCCGCCCGCATCCCTGGCGGAGACGTCCCCCACCGGCTTCGCCGCCGTCAACGCGCTCGGACAGAACGGCACCACCGGTGGGGCCGCCGGCCCCACCGTCACCGCCACCACCACCGAGCAGTTCCTGGAGTACATCGACACCACGGGCCCGCTGGTCATCCGGGTCCAGGGCACGATCGACATCACCAGCAAACAAGGCGTCCGCCCGAACAAGACCATCATCGGGGTCGGTTCCTCGGCCGTCATCAACGGCGGCGGCCTGGAGTTCTACCGCTCCTACAACGTCATCGTGCGGAACATCAGGTTCACGAACGCCGAGGACGACGCCATCAGCGTGGGCCGGGAGTCCCACCACATCTGGATCGACCACAACGAGTTCGTCGCCCCGCTCGACGGCGCGGTCGACGTGGTCCGCGCCGCCGAGTACGTCACCGTCTCCTGGAACTGGTTCAACAAGACCGACAAGAGCATGCTGCTCGGGCACTCCGACGGCAACGGCAGCCAGGACACGGGGAAGTTGAAGGTCTCCGTCCACCACAACTTCTTCGACGGCTCACGGCAGCGGCACCCCCGGGTCCGGTTCGGCGAGCCGGTGCACGTCTACAACAACTACTACAAGGGCAACGCCATCTACGGCGTCGCCTCGACGATGAACGCGGGCGTCGTCGTCGAGGGCAACCACTTCGAGGGCGTCCCCCACCCCTGCTATTCCGCGAGCGGTTACGACGCCTCGGGGCCGGGCCGACTGGTCCAGCGCAACAACGTCTTCGCCGGCTCCGGGGCGTGCGAGACCAACGGCACGGTCGTCGAACCCCGCACGTACTACGCCTACACGCTGGACCCCGCCGCGGACGTCCCGGCCCTCGTACGGGCCGGGGCAGGCACCGGAAAGATCGGTGCCTGAACTCCCCACCCCCCCCACGAAAAACAGGAGAGCCCCATGAACTCACCGCGCAGGCAGGTGGTCGTGGCCGCCCTGGCGGCCGCGCTGCTCGCCGGACCCGGCGTCGCGCAGGCGGCCCCGCAGGCCGGGCCCGTGCCCGGCGAGCGGGCGGCCGCCGCCACCATCACCTGGACCCTCGTACGGGCGAGCAACCCGACGCAGGACCAGCAGTCGGCGTACGCCACCATCACGACCGCCATGAACGCGGCCGTCGCCCGGTACAACAACCTCAGCGACCTCGGCAAGAACATCACCGTCCGCTACGAGCCGGGCGTCCCCACCGCCGACGGCAACATCAACGGAACCATCCGCTTCGGCTCCAACCGCAGCTACATGAACGAGCGGACCGCGCTGCACGAGATCGCGCACACCATAGGCGTCGGCACCAGCGCGGGCTGGTCGCGGCTGGGCGGCAGCGGCACCTGGACCGGCGCGGGAGCCACCGCACTGGTCCGGCAGTACGACGGGGCGAGCGCGAAGATCTCCACCGGGGGCGGCCACTTCTGGCCGTACGGCCTGAACTACGACAACGAGTTCTCCGGCACGGCGGCCGACCGGCACGTCCGCATCGTGTCCGCCATGGTCAGCGACGGGCTGTGACCGCGTCGACGGCGGCGGCGGTTGGTGCCCGGTGACAAAGGCGCCGACGGTGGCTGCGTTGTTGTGAGCATGGGGCGGTGGGGCCGCGTTCGCGGTCCTACCGTCCCAGCATGAACACGAGTCACAGCAGAGGAAAGACCTCACGACCACTGCGCAGCGCCGCGCTGGCGGTGCTGCTGACCGTCGGGGCGGTCACCGGCGCCGCCCCGGACGCCCGGGGCGAGAGCGCGCGCACCGAGACGGCCGTCGCGACGACGAGCCCCGTCGAGGGGGTGACCGAGACGCTGGTCCGCGTGCGGGCGCCGCTGCCGGCGTCCTTCGGCGCGCGCCCGGCGGCGTGCGACTGGCTGTCGTACCTGCGCTACCGGTCCGCCGACGGGCCCGCCGCCTCGGCCGACGCCGACCGGATCCTCGTCGCCCAGCCGGGCATCCTGGAAGGCGCCGGAGCCTTCGACAGCGTCGCCCGCAACACCGTCGCCCGCGCCGCCGAACAAGGACGGCACATCGAGTTCTGGGCTCTGGACCGGCGCTCCAACTGCCTGGAGGACCGCACCGGCGTGGCCTCCGGCGACCAGCACACGGCCGTCGACTACTACTACCGGGACAAAGAGGTCGAGGGCCGCACCTTCGACGGCTACGTCGGCAACGGTGAACTGGGCTGGATGGCGAAGCTGGGCATCGAGCGGACCGTCCGCGACCAGTACGACCTGCTCACCGCCGAACTGCCCGACCAGGGGGTGCGCAAGGAGAAGGTGCTGTGCGGCGGGCACTCGCTGGGCGGTGTGATCACCGGCTACTTCGCGACCGCCGACTTCGACGGCGACCGGACCACCACGGCCGACGCCGGACACCGCCAGTGCGCCGGCTACTTCGCCCTCGACACCACCGTCTCCACCTCCCTCGCCGACCTCAGCGGCAGCATCCCGGACGACACCAACCTGCCCGACGTGGGCCTCGGTTACGGCGCGGTGCAGGCCGGGCTCGACAGCGGACTGCTGCCGCGCACGCTGTCCGCGCCGGTGCTCCTCAACCCGGAGATGATGACGCTGCTGGCCATCGCCGGCCTGGGAGCGTTGCAGGACCCGGGCGGCGAGGCCACCCTGCCGGGCTACCTGCCCCTCAACACCAACATCGAGGTCACCAACCGCTTCCTGTTCTCCGAGGACACCGCCACCTTCCTCTCCGGCTCACCGGCGGTGAGGGACTTCCGGCTCACCAACGAGGCGATCCTCGGCGCGCTGATGGACGACCACTCCGTACCGCTGGCGTTCCTCCAGAGCAGTGTGGGCTTCTTCGACGGCGGGCCGGTCGTCGACAAGAACTTCCCCGTCGCCAACGGGAGCACCGGGCAACCGGCGCTGTTCGGCAGCGAGTACAAGGCGATCCCCGACCGACCGGGCGGCCCGCTCTACACCTGGCGCAACTACGACCGGGTCGGCGACCCCGACGACCCCGGCTACCGATCGGCGGACGGCACCCCGTTCACCGGCGCGGGCAAGGAGGTCACCGACATCCAGGAACTGGCCCGCAGCATGGCCCAGCAGCCGCTGGACTTCACCGAGCAGTACTTCCCGACCAAGCTGGTCACCGACCTTCAACTGTCCACCTCGCCCCAGGTGAAGCGCCTCGTCGTCCACCCCGACGGACTCACCGCCAACCCGACGCTCACCGTGCTCGCGGGCGACGGACTGCTCGCGGGCCGCGTCCCCGCCGACCTCGACCCCGTGGTCGCCGACGGCTACCAGCACCTCGACGTGCTCACCGCCGCGCCCACCCAGAACGACGGCCGTCCCGAACCCGTCTCCACGAGCCTCACGGAGTTCGCGCGGGACACCGAATAGCCATCGCCCCCATGGAGGAAGGGCCCGGGAGGATCTCCTCCCGGGCCCTTCGCCTGCGTGCGTGGGGTCGGTCAGACCTTGGTCGCGGCGAAGGCCGCCGCCGCGTCCGCGTTCGCCCGGTAGCTCAGGTGCGCGCCCGTGTCGCCCCCACCGTTCTCGCAGACCGGGTCACCGGCCGCACAGAAGTCGATGGTGCGGCTCTGGTAGGTGCCGGTGACGCTCTTGCCTATGGCCCGGATCGGGTTGCCGAACAGCAGCACCGAGGAGACCTTCGGTTCGAGCGTGGCGGGAATGGTGGCCACGATGGGGCTGCCGACCACCGCGCCGGCGCTGCTGATGCCGATGGAGTTGTCGACGACATTCGCGCCCTGCGAATAGCCGACCAGAATAAAACGCTGGTTCGGACAGGCGGCGGCCTGGCTCCTGACATGGTTCACCAGGTCTGCGTTTCCCTGCGCGGCCGAGGTGAGAGAAAGGTCCGCGGGATAGTTCACCTTGTAGCTGGACAGGGATTTGCCCGTGAGTTTCTTCTGCAGCGCCGAATACACGGGGTCGCCGACGATGAAGCCGAGCGTGCCCGGCTCGAACGTGCCGCGAGCTGAGACGACGTCGATGTCCGTGCAGGCCGCAGCTGCGGCCGTGGGCATCGAGACGGTGGCCAGTCCGGCCCCGCCGGCCAGCGAGAGCGCGGCGAGGCACAAGCGGATGCGCATGGGGATCCTTTGAGGGTGGGGCGCGTGGTGCGCCTGTGGAAAAGGACGTCCCGAAGGTATTCGCTGTGCCAGGCCGAGTGTTATGGACGAGAATTCAAAAATCGCTTTCGTTTTTGTGCCGAGGTGAGTCGATGATTTTATGCGGTGAACGTGTCGTCGTCCCGCACGGCCTCCGCCCGCAGGGCGAGGATGAGGTCCAGTCGGGTAGCGGGGTCGTGCAGGGCCTCGCCGAAGAGCTTCTCCAGCTGCCGCAGGCGGTAGCGGACCGTCTGCGGGTGGATGTGGAGGCGGGCGGCGACATCGGGCACGTTGCTGCCGCCGAGCAGCCACGCCAGCAGGGTCTCGGCGAGCCGGCCGCGCGGCCCCTCGGCGACCGAGTCCAGCGGGGCCAGCACCTGGGACCGGAGGTGGTCGAGCATCGGCTCGTCGCTGTGCAGCAGCAGGGTCGAGAGATGGTCCGCGCAGCGCACCACGCCCTGCCGGGGCAGGATGCCACGCCCCATCAACCCGAGCGCACGGGTGGCCCAGCGCAGTGAACGGGCGGCCTCCGTGAGCGGAACCGACGGCCCGATCGCGGCCGGCCGCCCCCGCAGTGCGAGCGTGAACGCCCGGCCGCCGAAGCCGCCCGAGCCGTCCGGGTCGGGCACGAGCATCCGTGGTGGCCGGGACTCCATGTCCACCAGCGCCCCGGCGGCGGCCAACGGCCGCTCCTCCCGTCGGTCGGGCGAGGCCGCGAGGACGACGACCGCGACGTGCGTCGGCACGGACCACCGGGCGCCGTGCGCCAGGTCGCGCACCGCCTCCGGCAACACCGGCCGCTCGCCCAGCAACAGGGCGAGCAGCCGCCCTCGGCGCCGTTCCAGCTCGTCCGTGCTGCGCAGCTGCCCCTCCGCGTACCCCGCCGCCGCGGCCTCGGCCACCTCGTGCACCGTCCGGAACGCCAGTTCACCCAGCCTGGCCATGACGGAGGAGTCCAACCCGAGTTCCTCCGTCGTGCGGCCCAGCAGCCGCCAGGCGTGCAGCCCTCCGACCCGCAGCGCGGACTGCAGTGTTTCGAGGCTGTGGCCCTCCAACGCCTCGCCACGCCCCAGCTCGTGATAGATCGCGGTGATCGAGTCTCCCCGGCCGCGCGGATCGGCGATGTGGTCGACGAACAGGGTCAGCGCCTGCACGACCCCCGATCTGAGCAGTGCGCGGCTCGCTCCGTCGAGCGACCGGGAGGCGTACTCCGGGACCTGTCTGCACACCTCCTCCTCCACCTGGTCGGCGACGTCCTTCAAGTGTTCGCGCAGCAGTTTGACCAGTTCGGGCGGCACCGGGGCGGCGCCGGGACCGTTCGGTACGCCGTACGGCGGGATGGGGGCAGCCACGGCGGACCCTCCTTTCGCCCGGAAGCGGCTCACCCGCGGGCTGACGCCCGTGGGGCGAGGGACAAGTCCAGGGTTGGACGGATGTCCCCTGCGCTCCGTTCCGTGCCCCGACGGCACCGGCCTCACGCCGGCACCCCCAGCGCACCGGCGAGCATCGGCCATGATGCGCCGAACTCCCGTTTCCAGTAGGCCCAGCCGTGCCCTCCGCCCGCGTAGAAGTGGGTCGTCACCGGCACCCGGAGCGACGCGAGCGTGTCCGTGAAGGCGTGGGCGGACGGCCAGAGCAGGCTCTCCAGCGCCTCGGGGAGCCAGTCGCCGATACCGCCGACCACTCCGCTGCCGCTCGACACGTACAGGGGGGTGCCGCGCAGCCCCGCCGCCCGGGAACGCGGGTTGAAGTCCCGCCAGGTGAGCACGTTCAGGATCGGGCTGCCCCACAGCGACCGGGGAGCCAGGTTCTCGCGGGACACGATGGCTTCCATCAGGTTCGGCACCCCGGGTGCCATGGTGTCGAGGATGCCGCTGTACGAGGCCGCCGCGGCGAACCTCCCCGGGTGACGTGCCGCGTGGGCCATCGCGCCGTAGCCGCCGGTGGAGACACCGGCGATCGCCCGGACCCCGGACGCGCGGTAGTCGCGGGCGAGCAGCGCGGGGACCTCGGAGACCTGGAACGTCTCGTAGTCGGGTCCGTCGCGCCAGGCGGTGGGAATGCCGGTCGGCCCCGCGTCCGGCATCGCCACGATCAGCTCCCGGCCCGCCGTGAACGCCTCGATGTCCGTCTCCCGGGTCCAGGACGTGTGGTCGTCGTGCGCGCCGTGGAGGAGGTACAGCACGGGATATTTCCGGGTGGGCTGAGCGTCGAAGGAGGAGGGGAGGATCAGCCGCACGGGGGCGCTGCGGCCCAGGGCCGCGGAGGGCAGGGAGACGTCGAGGGTCCGGGGGCCGAGGCGGGTGACGGTGCCGCTGCCCGGGGCGCCGGTCGCGGTGGCCGCCGCCCGGCCCGCGCGCCGGGCGGGGGCCGGCCGGGAACCGGAGGCGGCCGCCCCGGCGGTCCCGGTGGTCGCGGCACCGAAGAGGGCGGCGACGCCCGTCACGGCGGCCGCTCTGGTGACGGCACGACGGGACATCGCGGTGGTGCGGTCGGTGGAGTCGGACATGGCGGCTCTCCTCGGCTCGGGTTCAACGGTGTTCCTCGGCGAGCTCCCGCCGCAGATGGGCGGCGATCTCGTCGACGTGCGGGGGGTCGAGCAGCGACAGATGGTGACCCGTGACCGGGACGACCGTCAGACGCGGGCACACCTCGTCCCAGCCGAGCGCCTCGTCGTCCCGCTCGTACGCGGGGTCACGCACGGTGTGCGGGGCGGGCTCGGTGGCCCGGTACAGCACCACCCGCCCGTCGTGGCGGCCGGGACGGTGGGCCTCGCCGATCCGCAGGTCCACATAGGAGGACCGCTGGTGATCGAGGGCCGCGCGCGGCACCTCGACGGCCTCGCGCAGGGCCCCCAGCACGGTGTCGATCCGCTCGCCGTCGTCCTCGGTCGCGGCCAACTCGTCGTACGGCAGCTCCAGTTCGACCCCGTAGGTGTCGGCGACGTGGCGTGCGAAGCCGGTGAAGTGGGCGCGGATCCGCTCGTCCGGTGTCTCCCCGGCGCGGGGGAGCGGCCGTACGGAGTCGATGAGCACCACCCGCCGCACGTCCCGCCCGGCGGCCGTGAGCTGCCGGGCCGCCTCCTGCGCGACGAAGCCGCCGAACGACCAACCGCCCAGCAGGCACGGCCCGTCGGGGTGCACGGCGGCCACGGCCTCGGCGTACCGCCGGGCCTTCTCGACGACCGTACGGGCCTCGTCGACCCGCTCCATCCCGTACACCGGCCGCTCCCCGCCGAGCCGTTCGACGAGGCCCCGGTAGACGTCGGTGGTCCCGCCGGCGGCGTGGACGAGGAAGAGCGGAGGCTGGGAGCCGGAGGGGTGGAGGGGGCGGAGGAGGGGATGGGGGAGGGGGCCCAGGGGACGGCCGGGCCGGGGCAGGGGGTGCTCGGCCGTCACCGCCGTGGGCGGTGCGACCGGGGCGGCTTCGGCCGGCCCCTCCTCCCTCGACAGTGCCCGCTGGATGCGGGACGCCGTCTCCTCGACCGTGCCGGCGCCCAGGAGGTCGCGCAGGGGGAGTTCGATGGCGAACTCGCGTTGGAGGGCGGAGCGGACGCGGACCGCCATCAGCGAGTCCAGGCCCAGTTCGGCGAAGGCGGTGGCCGGGGTGATACGGGTCGCCGGGTGCCCGGTGACGGCCGCGATGTGGTGACAGAGGCGAGCCGAGACGGAGGCGTCCCGCTCCTGCCCGGTGAGCCACGTCGCGGGCGCGGGGCCGACGTCCGCGCCCTCGGCACGGCCCTCCCACGCCGCGCGGTCCCCGCCCGCGACCCCCGCCCGGCCGTCCGTCCACCAGTGCCGCGCGTGTCGCCAGCGCGGCGCGGGCAGGTCGATGACGCGACCCGGCGGCTGGGGGAGCCCCGATCCGGCGGTGTACAGGGTGCCCAGCCGGGTCAGGAAGTCGGCGGAGGTGTCGGCGTCCCGGTGGAGCGTGCCGAGGGCGAGGGCGCCGGGCGCGTTGTCCGTGATCGCCCGGGCCAGGACCGGGTGGGGGGAGACCTCGACGAACGCGGTGTGGCCGTCGGCGGCGGCCGCGGCGACCGCCCGGTCGAGACGCACGGGCCGCCGCAGGTTGGCGGCCCAGTGCGCCGCGTCGAACACGCAGTCGCCGCGTGGGTCGTCCAGCACGGTGGAATAGACCCGGACGCGAGGGTGTCCGCCCCGGACGTCGGCCAGCTCCGCCGTCAACTCCGGCAACAACGGGTCCACCTGGGCCGAGTGGCCCGCCCCCACCACCCGCATCGCCCGCGCGGCCCGCCCCTCCTTCTCCAGCCGCTCCACCAGCCGGGCCACCGACTCCCCCTCCCCGGCCACCACCTTCTGGCAGGGGGAGGAGTGCACGGCGACCTGCACACCCGGGAAGTCCCGCTCCAGCATGCGCAGTTCGGTGTCGTCGAGGTCCACCACCGCCATCGCCCCGCCCCGCAGCCCGCTGAGCAGCCGTGCCCGTACGGCCACCACCCGGGCCGCGTCCGACACCTCCAGCGCGCCCGCGCACACCGCCGCGGCCACCTCGCCCAGGGAGTGCCCGATGACGGCGGCGGGCTCGACACCGTGCGCCCGCCACAGCTCCGCGAGCGCCAACTGCATACCCAGCAGCACGGGTTGGGCGACCTCAAGACGGTCGAGGTCGCCGCCGGAGACCAGGTGGTCGTAGAGCGAGAAGCCGCACGCGGGGGCCAGCTGTCCGTCCAGTTTCTCCACGGCCGCGGCGAAGGCGGGCTCCTCGGCGAGCAGCCGGCGTCCCATGCCGGTCCACTGGCTGCCATATCCGGAGAACACCCACACCGGCCCGCGCCCGACCACCTCCCGGTCGCCCACCGTCACCCGCTCGTGCGGTCGGCCCACCGCCAACGCACGCAGTCCGTCCGCCAGTTCGGCACGGTCCGCGGCGACGACCGCCGCCCGCACCGGCCCCCGCCCCGTCCGCCCGGCGAGGGTGCGCGCCACGTCGGCGGGGTGCGCGCCGCCGCCCTCGGGCGTGTCCAGCCAGTCGGCGAGCCGGGCGGCGGTGTCACGGACCCGGTCGGCGTCGACGTCGGAGAGGAGGTGGAGCCGGGCCGGGGGCTCCTCCGCCGGGGGCGGGAGCAGGGCGCCGGGCCGCCATTCCTCCAGGACCGCATGGGCGTTGGTGCCGCCGAACCCGAACCCGGAGACCCCGGCGGTGGCCGTACCGCCGTACCGGGGCCACGGCTCGGCCTCGGTGACCACCCGCAGCCGTACGTCGCCGTCCAGGGCGCTGCCCTCGGCGCAGTGCAGCGAGGGCGGGATCAGGTCGTGGTGGAGCGCGAGCACCGTCTTCACCAGCCCGGCGATGCCCGCCGCGGACTCCAGATGGCCCAGGTTGCCCTTGACTGAGCCGAGGAGCAGGGGCTGATCGGGGTCGCGGCCCGTACCGAGGACGGCGCCGAGCGCACCCGCCTCGATGGGGTCGCCGAGGGGGGTGCCGGTGCCGTGGGCCTCGACGTGGTCGATGTGCGCGGGGGAGAGCCCGGCCCGCGCGTAGGCAGTGCGCAACAGGGCTTGCTGGGCGGCCGGGTTGGGGGCCAGGAGGCCGTTGGAGCGGCCGTCGGAGTTGACGGCGGTGGCCCGGACGACGGCGAGGATCCGGTCGCCGTCCCGTTCGGCGTCGGACAGGCGCTTCAGCAGGACCGCCGCACAGCCCTCGCCCCGGCCGATGCCGTCGGCCGCCTTCGAGAACGGCTTGCACCGTCCGTCCGGCGCGAGGGCGCCGGCCCGCCGGAACGCGACGGTGACGGTCGGGGAGAGCAGCAGGTTCACCCCGGCGGCGATCGCGAGATCGCTCTCGCCCGTGCGCAGACTGACGCACGCCTGGTGCACGGCCACCAGCGACGACGAACACGCGGTGTCGACGGCCAGACTCGGCCCCCGGGTGTCCAGGACGTACGCCAGCCGGCCCGCCGCCACGCTCAGCGCCCCGCCGGCCGGCGCCCAGGGGTCGACGGCGGCCGGGTCGGCGCCGGTGAGCTGCCCGTACTCGGGCGCGGAGACACCGACGAAGATCCCGGTGGCGCTGCCCGCGAGGGACGCGGCCGGGACGGCGGCGTGGTCGAGGGTCTCCCGCACGACCTCCAGGAGGATGCGCTGCTGCGGGTCCATCACCGCGGCCTCGCGCGGGGTGACACGGAAGAAGTCGGCGTCGAACCCGGCGATGTCGTCCAGGTACCCGCCGTACGGCAGCGCGTCGGCGGGCGGGTACGGCGTGAAGTCCCGCCACCGGTCCTCCGGGACGCGCCGGATCGCGTCGACACCGTCGAGGAGCGACCGCCAGTACTCCGCCGGGCCGTGCACCCCACCCGGCAGCCGGCACCCGACCCCGACGACCGCGACGGGCTCACCGGGCGCGGGCGCCTCCCGCGACGGGGCCGCCCCCGGAGCGAGGTTCACGGCGGGAACGAGGTCCGCCGCCGCGTCGCACAGCCGCGCCACCAGCGCGTCCCCGGTGGACGCCTCCCACAGCAGCGTGGCCGGCAGCTCCCGGCCCGTCGCCCGGGACAGCTCCCCGGCCAGCACGACCGCGTCCCGTGAGGACATCCCGAGATCCGCGAGCGGCCGGTCCATCGGCACGTCCTCGGCGGCCCCACCGCTCCAGCCGGCCACCTGCGCCGCGATCAGCCGCCGCACCACGCCTTCCCGCCCGTCGCCGGACAGCCTCCCCGGACCGCCCCCGCCGGCCTCCCCGCCCCCGAGCCCGTCCCCGAGCCCGCCCCCGTGCCCGTTCCCGATCCGGCTCCGCCGCTCGTCCGGGCCGTCACCCTCGTCCCCGCCCCTGCCTCCGCTCCCGCCCACGACGCTCATCCCCCGACCCCCGCCGCGTAGGCCCCCGCCAGATAGCGCTCACGGGTCGACGCCCGCGAGACCTTCCCACTGGACGTCCGGGGCACCGCTCCCGGCGGGACGAGCACGACGTCGGCGAGCCGCAGCCCGTGCCGGGCGGAGACGGCCGCGCGGACGGTCCGCACGAGGGCGGGCACGTCGATGTCGGCGAGCGACACGGTCCGCGCGTGCTCCGCGACGACGACCACCCGCTCCCCGGCCCCGCCCGCCACACCGAACGCGGCGAGCCGGTCGCGCCGTACGGCCGGATGCGCCTCCTGGGCCGTGGCCTCCACGTCCTGCGGGTAGTGGTTGCGCCCGTCGACGACGATGAGGTCCTTCAGCCGCCCGGTGACGATCAACTGGCCGTCCAGGACCGTCCCGAGGTCACCGGTTCGCAGCCACCCGCCCGGACCGGACGCGGCGTCGGCGAGCTCGGCGCCGAAGACCCGCAGGGTCTGGCTGTCCTGGTTCCGGTAACCCCGGCCGACATTGGGGCCCTGCACCCAGATCTCGCCGACCTCGCCCTCGGCCAGCGCGACCCGTGACACCGGGTCGGCGATCCGCACCCGCTGCCCCGCCGGCGCGCCGCAGCCGGCCAGCAGCACGGCCCTCGGGTCCTCCGGGCGCGCGGGCAGGGCCTTGCCCGCGGCCAGGGCGTCCCGGTCGAGCGCGAATCCGCGCAGCGGCTCGCCGGGCCGGGCCGCGCTGACGAAGACGGTCGCCTCGGCCAGACCGTACGAGGGACAGTGCGTCCGCGGGGCGAGGCCCTGGGCGGCGAACGCCGCGTGGAAACGGTCGGCCGTGCCGGGACGGACCGGCTCGCTGCCGTTGATCAGCGCCATGACCCCGTCCAGGCGCAGCCCCGCCTTCTGTGCCTCGGTGACCGCCGAAGCGCAGTAGTCGTAGGCGAAGTTGGGTGCCGCGCTCAACGCGAGCGGGTGGGCGGCCAGCAGCCGCAGCCAGCGCACGGGCTCGTGCAGGAACGCCACCGGGTCCATGAGGACCGACAACAGCCCCCGCACCACCGGCGCCGCGACACTGAGCACCAGCCCCATGTCGTGGTAGAGCGGCAGCCAGCCCACACAGGTCGCCGGGTGCGCGTCGGCACCGTAGGCGGACAGCGCCTGGCGGGCGTTGGCGACGACGTTGGCATGGGTGATCTCGACTCCCGCCGGGGTGCGGGTCGAACCGGAGGTGTACTGGAGGTAGGCGACGGCGCCGGCTTCGGGCGTGCACGGCGGCCGTGCGTCATCGGCGGCCGCGTCCGGGATCCGGTCCACGGCGACGACCCGTGCGGCCCCGCCCTCGCACAACTCCCTTACCTCGGCCAGGGACTGGACCGTGGTGACGACGACCGCCGGGGACGCGTCGGCCAGCACCGCCGACAGCCGGTCGCCCTGCCCGGGCAGCCCGGGCGGATACAGCGGTACGGCGACCAGTCCGGCGGCGAGCGCCCCGAGGAAGGCGGTGACGTACTCCGTCCCCTGCGGGCACAGCACCGCGACCCGTTCCCCGGGCTCGGCCTCCGCCGCGAGCCGCGCGGCCACGGCCCGCACCCGCAGATCCAGTCGGCGCCAGGTCAGGGTGCGGTGGACGCCGCGCGACTGAGGCGCGGGATGGTCGACGAAGGTGAACGCCCGGCGGTCGGGAGTGGTCTCGGCCCAGTGCCGCACATACTCCGGCAGACTCCGGAAGGCGGGCGCGAGCGGGGGGCGGCGGCTGTCCATCGGGCATGGCTCCTCACGTCGCGGGACGGCTTGCGGTCACGGCGGTGACGGCGATGACAACGGTGACGGCGGTGGCAGGACTGGGCGGGACGCGGCGCGCGCACCGGGACGCGCTCGGGGACGGGCGCGTTCAGAGCGGAATGTTGCCGTGGCGCCGTTCCGGCATCGGGGCGCGCTTGCCGCGCAGGGCGCGCAGCGCGCGGCAGATGTGGGCACGGGTGTCGCGCGGGGCGATGACGGCGTCGACGTAGCCGCGCTCGGCGGCGAGGTACGGGGTCCCGTACGTGCCCTCGTACGCGGTGACCAGGCGGGCCCGCAGCGCCTCGGGGTCGGCCGCGGCGGCGAGTTCACGGCGGTGCAGGATCCCCACCGCGCCCTCGGCGCCCATGACGGCGATCCGGGCGGTGGGCCAGGCGAGATTGATGTCGGCGCCGAGGTGCTTGGACCCCATCACCGCGTACCCGCCGCCGTACGCCTTGCGCACCACCACCGTGACCTTGGGGACGGTCGCCTCGGCGTACGCGTACAGCAGTTTGGCGCCGCGCCGGATGATGCCGGCCTGCTCCTGGCGGACGCCGGAGAGATAGCCGGGGACGTCGGCGAAGGTCAGCAGGGGGATGCCGAACGCGTCGCAGAACCGTACGAACCGCGCGGCCTTCTCGGAGGCGTCGATGTCGAGGACCCCGGCCGAGCACAGCGGCTGGTTGGCGACGACCCCGACGCTGGCTCCCTCGACGAGGGCCAGCGCGCAGATGATGTTCGGCGCGAACAGCTCCTGGATCTCCAGGAGTTCACCGTCGTCGACGACCGCGCGCAGCACGTCCCGCATGTCGTAGGCCTGACCGAGCCGGTCCGGCACCACCGTGTCGAGGCACGGCCCGGCGGGCGCGGCCCCCGGCGCGTACTGCGGGGGCCGCTCCAGGTTGTTGGCGGGCAGATACGACAACAGGTCACGCACGGTGTCGAGGGCGTCGACCTCGTCGGCGGCCAGGAAGTGCGCGTTGCCGTTGACGGTGTTGCTGGTGCGGGCGCCGCCCAGCTCCTCGGCGCTGGTGCGTTCACCGGTGACCGTCTCGATGACGTCGGGCCCGGTGACGAACATGTGCGAGGCGCCGTCCACCATCACGGTGAAGTCGGTGATGGCCGGCGAGTACGCGGCCCCGCCCGCACAGGGGCCCAGGACGACCGAGATCTGCGGGATCACCCCGGAGGCCTGGACGTTCCGGCGGACCAGTTCGGCGTAGAGCGCGAGGGAGGTGACGCCCTCCTGGATGCGCGCGCCCCCTCCGTCGTTCAGACCGATGACCGGACAGCCGGTCTTCAGGGCGAGGTCCATCAGCGCGAGGGTCTTCTCCCCGAAGGCCTCGCCCATGCTGCCGCCGTACACGGTGGCGTCCTGGGCGAAGACACAGACCTGACGGCCGTCGATCGTGCCGTGCCCGGTGACCACCCCGTCGCCGTACGGGCGCCGTGCGCCGTCCCCGGCGGACCGTGCCCGCACGAACAGGCCCGTCTCCGTGAACGATCCCGCGTCCAGCAGCAGGTCGATCCGTTCGCGGGCACCGTACTCCCCGCGTCTTCTGGGCCCGCCCGGCGCGACCGCCCGCGTCCGGCGGCCCTCCAGATCGGCGATGCGGTCGACGGTCCGGTCGGGTGCCCGGTCGGGGGTCGGACCGGGTGCCCGGTCCGGGGTCGGGTCAGGTGCGGGGTCGGGGATCCGGTCGGCGGTATGGTCACGGACCGGCTCGGGGACCGGCCCGGGGGCCGGTTCCGGGACCGGCTCGCGCACGCGGCCGGGCGTACGCTCCGCCACCTGCCCCGCCCGGGATGTCGTCACCTCTAGCGTCACAGCCACCTCCGAAGTGGCTTTCGAATATGGCAGCGGAGGAGGGCCGGAACGGGCCGATCCGCTTTCTGTTTGCGGGAGATGAGTCCTGCGGGGCCCGGGTTAGTCCGTGGGTGACAAGGGCCCGAGGGCGACTCGGGTGTTCCGGGCGTATGGCCGTATTCGCGCTTCTCTTGAGGGTTCAACGATGCCAGGATCGCGGCCCCCGAGCACGCCCCACCGTTCGCGAAAGGCATCGACATGCGCAGTCGGCTCACCCTCCTCGCCGCCGCCACGGCCCTGCTGGCGGCGGCCCCCTCACCGGCGTACGCCAGTGTCCGGCCCGGCGTCACCTACTCCGGCGAAGGCACCTTCTACGGCGCGACCGGCGTCGGGAACTGCCTCTACGACGCCACGAGCGACATCGCCGTCGCCGCCCTCAACCACACCGACTACGACACCGCCCGCATGTGCGGCGCCTTCATCCGGGTCAAGGGCCCGCGCGGCGAGCTGACGGTGAAGATCGTCGACCGCTGCCCGGAGTGCCGCCCCGGCGACGTCGACCTCGGGCAGCAGGCCTTCGCCCGTATCGCCGACCCGGTGGCCGGCCGGGTGCCGATCACCTGGACGCTGGTGAGCCCGGACCTCGCCGGACCCGTCTCCTACCGCTACAAGGAAGGGTCCACACAGTGGTGGTGCGGCATCCAGGTGCGCAACCACCGCAACCCCGTCGCCACCCTGGAGGTCCGCACCGGCACCACCTGGCGGCAACTCCCGCGCCAGGAGTACAACTACTTCGTCTCGGCGGACGGCGCCGGCTGCGGCTCCGACATCCGCGTCACCGACATCCACGGCCAGACCCTCACCGACACCGGCGTCACCCTCACCCCGAACGTCGACCAACCGGGCCGCGCCCAGTTCACCAAGCACTGACCCAACTGACCCATGGGAAGGGTGTGGGCATGGACATCGACGCACTGCGCCGGGACACCCCCGGCACCGCCCACCGACTCCATCTCAACAACGCCGGAGCCGGTCTGCTCTCCCGGCCGACCCTGGACGCCGTCACCGCCCACCTGGAACTGGAAGCCACCATCGGCGGCTACGAGGCGGCCCGCCAGGAGCAGCACCGCATCGACGCCACCTACACCAGCCTCGCCCGGCTGATCGGCGGACGCCCCGACGAGATCGCCCTGTTCGACAACTCCACCCACGCCTGGAACGCCGCGTTCTACGCGCTCACCTTCAAGCCGGGCGACCGCATCCTCACCGGCCGGGCCGAGTACGGCAGCAATGTGCTCGCCTACCTCCAGGTCGCCCGGCGCACCGGCGCGGAGATCGTCGTCGTCCCCGACGATCCCTCCGGACAACTCGACACCGCCGCCCTCGCCGAGCTGATCGACGAACGCACCCGACTGGTCGGTATCAGCCACGTCCCCACCAGCGGCGGCCTGATCAACCCGGCGGCCGAGATCGGCCGGATCACCCGTGCCGCCGGTGTCCCGTTCCTCCTCGACGCCACCCAGTCCGTGGGCCAGTTCCCGGTGGACGTCGAGGCCATCGGCTGCGACATGCTCACCGCCACCGGCCGCAAGTTCCTGCGCGGCCCGCGCGGCACGGGCTTCCTCTGGGTGCGCTCCGAGGCACTGGAGCACCTCGACCCGCACGTCGTCGAGATCCATTCCGCCACCTGGGACGGGGGACGCGGCTTCACCTGGCAGCCCGGCGCCCGCCGCTTCGAGACCTGGGAGACCGCCTACGCGAATGTCCTGGGCCTCGACGCGGCCGTGCGTCAGGCCCTCGACCTGGGCCTGGACCGCATCGGCGAACGGGCCCTCGCCCTGGGCGCCCATCTGCGGGACCGGCTCGACGACCTTCCCGGCGTGACCACCCACGACCTCGGCGAACACCGCTGCGCCATCGTGACCGCCACGGTCGACGGTCTGTCCGCGACCGAGGTCGCCGCCGGCCTCGCCCGGCAGCGGATCAACGTCACCACCACCGTCCCGGAACAGACCCAGTTCGACACCGAACACCGAGGCGTCCACCCCCTGGTCCGGCTCTCCCCGCACTACTACAACACCGAAGCCGAACTCGACCGCACCGTCGAGGTCATGGCCGCCCTCGCCCGCACCGCACGCTGAGACCCCGCCCGGCGAGCGTCCGTCAGCCCCGCGGCTCCGCGAGGAACTCCCGCGCGCCCCGCAGCCGGGTGCGCAGGCCCCGCCGGGTGACCCGGCTGTCCAGCCGGACGTCGAGGGCTCCTCGCCGGGCGCCGTCGACCTGGCGTCCGGCGGGCAGCCGCGTCGGATCCAGTCCGTCGCGGCGGGCGACGAGGACGCCCAACTCGTGCCGGGTGAGAGCCTCCGGCCCCGCGACGTGCCGCACGCCGACCGCCTTGGACGCGGCCAGTTCCAGCAGCGCGTCGGCCAGGTCGGCCACCTGCACCGGACAGCGCACCACATCGGTGAACAACACACCGTCGCGGGCACCGGCCACCAGATCGTGCACATGCCGTTCATGCACGGACAGAGCGTTGCCGTCCCCGATGATCAGCGAAGTACGCACCACCGCGGCGTCGGGTACCAGCAGCCGGACCCCGGTCTCCGCCGCCGCCTTCGCGGCACCGTACGGCGTGACGGGATCCGGTGGGCAGGTCTCGTCGTAGGGGCCGCGGTCACCCGAGAACACGGCGTCGCTCGACACATGGACCAGCCGGCAGCCCCGCCCGGCCACGGCCCGCGCCACCCGGACCCCGCCCTCGGCGGTGACCGCCCAGTCCGGCCCGCCGCTCGACACATTGACGACGACCGAGGGGGCCGCCCGCGCCAGCACCTCGGTCAGCCCCGCGGGATCCCGGAGGTCGAGGGCGTGCCAGGAGACCTCTGCCGGCACGCCCCGCCGGGTGTCCGGCGGCCGGGTGGTGCGGGTCGCGGACGTCTCGTGGCCCGCCGCCACGGCCCGGCGCGTCAACTCGCCGCCCAGGAAACCGCTGCCGCCGATGATCAGAAGCCTCATGACCGGCAACGGTATGCCCCTCAGGACTCCTTGCCCCGGCCGCTCAACGCGTCGCGCATCCGGTGGACGAGGCCGAGGCCCGGCGCGAGGATCCTGTTGGCGGGCGGCTAGGTCGGAGCCCCGGGGTGGGGACGGGTCGGCGCCAGCTTCTTGGCCCGTCGGACCTTGTCGCCGAGGTCGTCCAGCACCGAGGCGGAGCACGCCTTCGCCAACTGCGGGAAGAGATTGCCCTCCTCGTCCCGGACGTGATGCCTGACCTCGGCCATCAACCGGGTGATCAGACGGTCGAACTCCGGGTCGCCGGCGGCGCACCGCTCCAGGTCCTTCATGGTGCGCTCGGCCGAGGCGAGATCCACCAACTCGTGGTGGGCGACCGCGTCACCGTCGTTCGTTCCGGTCCGGACCTCTGTGGAGGTCAGTGAACCCTCGCCGTCCCGCACACGTCGTATGTGACGTCCGGTGAGTCAGGGCGGCGCACAGGTGTGGCCCAGGACACGTGCGTTCCGTGGCCTGCGCCATTTCGGGGTGGGCGGCGCTCGACTACGTTGTGCCGGCGTTCCCCAGTACCCACGGATGGCCCAGCGTGCTCGCAGATCTCTCCCCTCTCATAGCGGCGACCACCCAGTGGCTGACGCGCGCCTACCCGGCGGGCGGCGGCGCGCTGGACGGCGCGCTCTGCGAGGCGCAGGCCCGCCAGGCCGTCACCGTGGCCGCCTGGCTCCGCTACCCGACACCGATGGACGCCGCCCTCGTCGGCGTGGCCGGACCGGGCGGCTCCGCCCGCCTCGACTGGGTCACCGGCTACGACGAGGCCCCGACACCCGAGGAGTACGCCTGGCGGACCTGGGTCGACGAGGTCGTGGCCAGCTGGGCGGCCTGCCTTCTGGCCGATGCCGCGCTGGCCCGCACCGCCGTGGACGCCCTCGACGGGTCCCCGCACACCGCCGGCCCGTCCGCCGCCTTCCGCCGCCTCCTCGACCCCGACGAGCTCGACCGGCGGGCCGCCGCACTCCTGCGCCATCCCGACCTGCTCGCGCCCGTCGCGACCCTGCACCACACCGGCCTCCTCGCCGCGCTGCGGCCGGGCCGGCCCCTGCCGGCCTGAGCCGGTCGGCCGCGGACCCCGTGCCGGCCCACGGGACGCCGGTCCACGGGAGCCGGCCCCCGGGACGCCGGCTCACCGTTCGGTCGAGGCCGCGAGGCGGGCGCACCCCGGTGGAGGCCGCGCTACCAGCGCAGCGGCAGCCCCGCCACGTGGGTGTCGAGCAGTCCGGAGATGATCCGGTGGTCGTGGAGCGAGGGATGCCAGTCGCAGCCCAGGTGGTCGAGGCCGGGATCCTCGTAGTACCAGTGGCTCACCCGGTCGTCGCCGCGTCGGCCCCGCTCCTCGACGATCCGCAGGGTCGCCTCCGCCAGCGCGGTGGTGTTCCCCAGACGGGCGGCGGCCACCACGAGGAACGTCCTCGGCCCGTACCGGGCGCGCAGCTTGTCGAGGAACCCGTGGTAGGCGCTCTCGTAGGCGGCGACCAGCTCGGCCGTCGTGCTCCAGCGCTCACCGGGGTTCAGGGCCGTCGAGAAGTCGTTGATGCCGAGTCCGACCACGACGACCTGCGGACACCAGCTGTGCGGTTTCCGCCAGACGTCGCCCTCGACGTTCAGCAGGGCACGGTCGTAGTACGTGCGAAAGTCGGTTCCGGGTTCGCCGCCGTTGTAGTTGCGGACCATTCCCCGACCGGAGAAGGCGTTGATCTGGAAGTCGGCGTCCAGTTCTCGCGCGGTGAGCGCGCCGAAGGAGAGATCGGCGTTGCTGTTCCGGTTGACCCCGCCGTTGCCGGAACAGTCCCGGATCTCGGAGACGTTTCCGTAACCGGCGGTGTACGAGTCGCCGATGAACTCGATCTGCCGGCGCCGCGCCCGGGGGCTCGGGAGGATCCCGCCCCCGGGAGCCGCGACGAACCCGCCGAACCGGCCGACGGCCCAGGGACTCTCCGTGCGCTTCACGACCCGTACGCGGTGGGCGCCGTCGGCGAGGCCGTCGACCCAGGAGACGGTACGGCCCGGGGTGACGAGCGTGGCCACGGTCGCCCCGTCGACCTGGACGTCGTAGTCGTTGTCGGCGTCGTCGAGGACCACGCCGACGCCGGTCCCGTGGAACCGCCCCTCGAAGGAGACGCCGGGCCAGCTGTACCGGACGGTCCCGTCGGCGGCCCGCCTGACCCGGCCCACCGTGTGGAACCGCGCCGTTTCGGCCTCGGCGGCACGCGCGGGGGACACGACGGTGGTGACGAGACCCGCCGCAGCGGCCGCGACCAGCGCCCGTCGTGACACCGTCCGGCGGGATAACTCGTGAGGCGTCTGCATGGCCGTCCCTTCGACGCGGATATGGGAGCGCTCCCATAGGGGGAAGCGCTATCGAAGGTGACCGCCTCACGCGACGCCGTCAACCCCAGCGACGACATCCGTCACGATCGCTTGCAGCTCCCCGGGGGCGCCGCCCGGACGGGGGCCGCCGCCGTCCGTCCGCCGCCCGGACAGGGGCCGCCGCCGTCCGTCCGCCGTCCGCCGTCCCACGGACGACGGCGAGGGCCGACCACAGCGGCGTCACCGAACGGTTCGGTGCCCTCGGCGCCTGCCGGCCGCCTCCAGTTCGCGACGCAGCCGCTCCGGTTCCCACGCCTCGTCGACGGCCTGCCGGAGCAGATCGGCCTGGGAGGGTGGGGCCAGCCCGTCGACGGGCGGGTCGAGGTCCAGATCCGTGGGGAAGGGGTAGCCCTCGGCGGTGGCGGCGACGACGCGGCGCACCCAGTCGTCCGTGGCGCCCTCGGACCTGCGCCGCACCAGGACGGGGAACACGGCGTTCACCATCGCCTCGCGGTCCACGGTCTCCATGGCCCGGCCGAACGCGGAGGAGATCTGGAGCAGGTTCGCCATGCGCCGGATGTCCGACGAGCGGTTGTGCCCGGCCGCGTGGAAGAGAGCCGGGTTGAAGAAGGCCGCGTCGCCCTTGTCGAGGGGGAGTTGGACGTGGTGGGAGTCGAAGTACGCGACGAACTCCGGGAGCCGCCAGGCGAGGTAGCCGGGCTCGTACTTCTGCGAGTGCGGCAGATAGAGGGTGGGGCCCGACTCGACGGGCATGTCGCAGTGGGCGACCGCGCCCTGAAGGGTGAGCGCGGGGGAGAGCCGGTGGACGTGCGCCGGGTAGGCGGCCGCCTGCCGCTGGGAGAGGAAGCCGAGGTGGTAGTCGCGGTGCGGGCTCTGGGCGGCGCCGCCGGGGTTGACCACGTTGACCTGTGAGGTGACCTGGTAGGCGGGGCCGAGCCAGGCCTCGGCGACCAGGGCCAGCATGTCATTGGCGTAGTAGTCGGCGAAGACGTCCGGCGCGCGTACGGCCAGCTTGTCCAGGGCGCTCCAGACCCGGTCGTTGGCGCCGGGCCTGGCGAAGTGGTCGCCCCGGGCCGTACCCGAGGCGCGCTCCTCCTCGATCAGTTCGCGGAAGGCGGCGGACGCCCGGTCCACGACGGCCGGGTCGGTGAACGCGCCCTTGAACACGACGATTCCGGGGCCGTCCAGGAGCGTCCTGACCAACTCCGTCCGGACGTCCCGAAGGCCCTGCGGGGTGGCCGTCAGGGCGCGGAGCCGGTCGCTGTCGTAGAGCGGCACGTTCCCCTCGACCCGCTCGGCCGAGGGGTGGTCGGCCGGGTCGGTGCTCCGCTCGACGAGCGCCCGGAACGTGTCGAGATCGCAGTCCGCCTCGGTCAGCCAGGTCCGTGACACCGCAGCTATGGGGGACATCGCGGCTCCTTTCGCAGCCTTGTGTTGCTGCCAGTCTGAGGACCTTGAATCCCTCATTCAATGCGCGAAAACCCATCAAAAACACGTCACGACCACCTCGGGACGCGCCTTCGGGACCCGCTTCGGAACGCGCATGCGGAACATGAGCGGTGCGGCGCGGTGCCCGAGGTGGCCGGCTCGTGTCGCCCCGGTGTCGGTCGCCGTGGGCGACGTAGCGTGGGCCGCGCAGGTGTCGGGCGACCCCGGGGTGGCGGGATGTGCTGGAGCGCGACGGCCGATCTCGTGGCGGGTGCCGCGGTGGCGGCGGTCGGGGTGACCGGTGTGGTGCTCGCGCCCGACCGGCGGGCCCTGCCGCTGGCGGCGCTGCCGTTGCTGCTCGGCGCCCACCAGATCGTGGAGTCGGCGGTCTGGTCCTCGGGCGGCGGCAGCGGACCGGCGACCGTGGCCTGGGCCGTCGTCGCGCTGCCGCTGCTGGCCGTGTGGGTGCCGGCGGGCGTCTTGTGCGTGGCTCCGTCGGGGGCCCGCACCCGGCTGGCCGTCCTGCTCGCCGTCGGGGTCGCGACCGCCGTGCCGCTCGCCCACGCCCTCGCCACCCGCCCGGTGACGGCCGAGATCCGTGGCCGCACCGTCGGGTACACGGTCGACCTCTCCCACCCGGTGCTCCTGGTCGCCGGCTACCTCCTCGCCACCGTCGGCTCCCTGCTCCTCTCCGGCGACCGTCGGCTCGTCGTGCTCGGCCTCCTGGCGGCCGCCGGAGCCGCGGTCTGCTGGACCCTGTGGCGACTGGAGTTCATCTCCACCTGGTGTGCTTTCGCGGCCCTGTGCTCGGTGGTCCTGCTCGGCTGGGTCCGCGCACGCGCGAGAGCGTCCTCGCGGCCGCGCCAGAACGCCTGAGTCGTCGCCCGTACGCCTTGGCGCCGCCTCCTGGCGCTTGGTGAATCAATCATCCATCGAACTGTTGACTTTCGGCTTGGCCAGCCAGAGGATTCCGGAGGTGACACACTCCGCCGCCGGGCCCCTCGGCCCGGTTCTCCCCGCGGCCCTCGACGAGGCAGCCCACCGCTGCCTCGTCGCGGGCTTCGACGGTACGACGACCGTCCCCGACACCCTGAAACGGCTGATCGACCGCGGGCTGGGCGGGGTCATCCTGTTCACCCGCAACATCCGCGACGCCGACCAGGTCCGCGAACTCACCGGCACCCTGCGGACGTTGCGGCCGGACCTGCTGGTCGCCATCGACAACGAGGGCGGCGGCATCGGCCACCTCGTCGCCGCGGGCGCCCCCGAGGTGCCCGGTTCATGGGCGCTCGGCGTCGCCGACGACCCCGGCCTGACCGCCGCGTGCGCCGACGCCCTCGCCGGGCACCTGCTCTCGCTCGGGATCACCGCCTCCTACGCCCCCGTCGCCGACGTCCAGAGCCGGCCCGAGAACCCGATCGTGCGCACCCGCGCCTTCGGCGACGACCCCGAGCTGGTCTCCCGGCATCTGCGCGCCTGGATCGAGGCCACCGAGCGGCGCGGCGTGGCCTCCTGCGCCAAGCACTTCCCCGGCCACGGCGGGACCGTCACCGACAGCCACCACGCGCCCGCGGTCGACCCGCGGCCGTACGAACACCTCGACCTCGCGCCCTTCCGGGCCGCCGTCGAGGCGGGCGTGCCCATGCTGATGAGCGCCCATGTCGTCTTCCCGGCCCTCGACGCGGAGCTGCCCGCCACCCTCAGCCCGCGGATCCTCTCCGACCTGCTGCGCGGCGAACTCGGCTTCGAGGGCGTCCTCGTCAGCGACGCGCTGGAGATGAAGGCCATCGCCGACCGCTACGGCGAAGCGGCCGGCGCCCGCCTCGCGCTCGCCGCCGGAGCCGACCAGGTCATCGTCGCCGTACCGGATCTGGAGGTCACCCTCACCTGCCGGGACGCCGTGCTCGACGCGCTCGGGGCGGGCGACCTCGCGGCGGAGAGGGTGACCGAGGCCGCGGAACGGGTACGGCGGCTCGCCCTGCGGTACGCGGTGCCGTACCGGCCGGGTGCCGTGGCCGCGTGGGACACCGGCGCCGGGCTGACGGCGGCGCGGCGGGCCGTACGGAGCGGGCGGCCGTCGCCACGGCCGGTGCCGGGCGCCCATGTCGTCGACTGCTTCCCGCCCCCGCACCCCGCTCTCAACTGGGGCGGCGAGGATCTGTTGACCGAGATCCGCGCCCTCGACCCGACCGCCACGGGGACGGCGGTCGCCGGGGAGCCCGCCGACCTCGCGGCCGTCGCGGAGGCGGTACTGGGGGCCGCCGGGACGCGGCCGCTGGTCCTCGCCCTGTGCGATGCCGGGCTGTACCCCTGGCAGATCCGTCTCAGGGACGCGCTGCTGGCCGCCCGGCCGGACACACTCGTGGTCTCGACCGGGCTGCCGGAAGAGGGAGCCGCGGTGGCCGCGCACGGGAGGGGACGGGTGAACCTGCGGGCGGCGGCCGAGCTGGTGACGGGCCGGACGTCCTGAGCGGGGCTCCCATTGCGGGCCCCCGGGCGCGGCAGGTCCCCCCCGTGGCGCGACGCGTTGCTCCGCCCAGCTCCGGCTCGCTCCGGCCCGGCCCGCCCCCTCACTTCCCCTCGATCAACTCAGTGATCCCCCGCGCCGCCAGATACGCGGCGTCCTTCACGCGCTCCGTCAGGACCACCGCCGGGCGGGTGCCTTCCTGTCGCAGGCGCATCCAGGTGTCGAAGAAGGCGCCGCCCGGGCCGGAGACCGAGCGGGTGGACGGGGTGCAGTCCAGGACCAGCGCGGTCGTGCGGGGCGCGGGCCGGACGGCGGCGGTGCGCAGCTCGGCCACCGTCGTGGACAGGGCCTCCGCGATCGGCTTGGGGCGCCCGTGGGAGTCGAACAGGCCGAGCGTGTACTCCAGTTCGGGGAAGTCGGCCAAGGAGCGGTCGACGTCGTGGGAGCACCACCAGGTGACGCCCCACAGGGGGGCGCAGCCCGCCGCGTTCAGCAGGGTCGCGCGGGCGAAGTCGGGGGCGTCGGCCGCCGGGATGTGCGGCTCGGGGGCGCCGGTCTCCTGCACCCAGACCGGGCGGGCCGGGTCGGTGGCATAGGCGGCGGCCAGCTCCGTGCCGTACTCCGCGAGGTAGTGCACCTCGGGTGAGCGTGGGCCGTAACGGCGGGCGCAGTCCGCAGAGAAGACCCAGGGGTGCACCGTGGTGAGGTCGCCCTTGCGTGCCGAGGCCTCCGGGGTGAACGGGTGGTCGTCGCCGTACCAGGCGGCGTCGTACGCCGAGTGGGTCACCAGGCCGCCGGCCTCGCCGAGCCCGTGCCGCGCGGCGCCGAGCAGGGTGTCGAGGTAGTGGTCGACCTCGGCCACGGTCACCGGGTTGTGCTCGACCAGGTTGTTGAGCTCGTTGCCGAGCTGGAGGCCGATGAGGCGGGGGTGGCCGGAGAGGGCGCGGCCGAGCGTGCGCAGCAGCAGCGCCTGGGCCTCGATCGCCTCGGGGTCGGTGAAGACGTTGCGGTGGTGCCAGCCGCGGGTCCACTCGGGGTAGAAGTCGAAGCTCGACAGATGGCCCTGGACGCCGTCGACGAGGACGTCGAGCCCGCACTCGCCCGCGAGATCCACCAACCGGACGAGCTGGTCCACGGCCGACGCCCGGACCACGGCGCGGTTCGGCTGGAGCAGGGGCCACAGGTGGAAGACGCGGACGTGGTCCAGGCCCAGCCCGGCGATCTGGGCCAGGTCCTCGCGCGCGAGCCCGGGGTCGAAGTCGTGCCAGGCGTGGAACCAGCCCCTGCGTGGGGTGTAGTTCACTCCGAAGCGGAGCGCGGGCTCGGGCTCCGGCGCGGGCGAGGGTGGCGTGCTGATGGCGTCCTCCTCAAGAGACGGACCTTGTCTCCGGCGAATGTATCAACCACCATGGACGGCAATGAATAGTGATTTGAACCAAGATTCCGAGGATCTCCCGGCGCCCGCCGCGCGGTCGGTGGCCGAGACCGCCCCCGCCTACGTGGTCGGCATCGACGCGGGCGGCACCCGTACCCGCGCCGTCCTGGCGGAGCTCGACGGCGGCCGGGTCCGGGGCGAGGGCGCGGCCGGGCCGGGCAACGCGCTGACCGTGCCCGGCCCGTCGCTCGCCGACCACCTCGCCGAGGCCGTGGCGCACGCCGTGCCGGAGGAACTGCGCGGACGGGTGGTGGCGGTGGCGGGCGGGTTCGCGGGGGCCGGCCACCGGGCCCAGGGTGCCGACGAGCCCGGCCGACTGCGGGCCCGGGCCGCCCTGACGGCCGCGCTCGCCCGGCTCGGTGTCACCGCCGCGTCGGTCGGTGTCCACAGCGACATCGAGACGACGTTCGCCGCGGCCCCCGGCCATCCCGCCGACGGGCTGGTCCTCGTGGCCGGCACCGGCGCGGTCGCGGCCCGGATCGCCGGACGGGTGCCGACCGCGACCTCGGGCGGCGACGGCTGGCTCCTCGGGGACGACGGCGGCGGCTTCTGGATCGGCCGCGCGGCCGTACGGGCGGCCCTGCGCGCGGCCGACGGCCGCGGCGTGCCCACCGCGCTCGTCCGCGCCGTCGGCCGGGACCTGGGGCTGCCGGAGGAGGTGCTCCCGCCGGAGGGATACGGCCTGACCGGGGCCACCGTGTGGAGTGCCGAGCGGCGTACCGCCTACCGGGCCGGGTTGCTGCCCGCCGTCATGGACCGGCCGCCCGTCCGTCTCGCCGATCACGCGCCCGTGGTGGTGCGGACCGCCGAGGAGAGGGACGCAGTGGCGGTGCGGATCCTCCAGGAGGCCGCGCGCCACCTGGCCGAGACCGTCGCCGCCCTGGCGCCCCGGCCCGGCGAGCCCCTCGTCGCCACCGGCGGCCTGCTCGCCCCCGACGGCCCCCTGCTGTCCCCGCTGACCGAACGCCTCGCCCCCCTCGGACTCACCGTCACCCCGGTCGCGGACGGCTCCCCGGGCGCCGTGGCCCTGGCCCGCCTAGGGCGCTTCTGATGGATCTCCGCGGCGTCGCGATGCCCGGCACGCCCTCTCGCCGCACCGCGCGAAAGCCCACGTACGTCCAGTACGCGGGCTTCCGCGCGGCACGCCGAGAGCACGCTCCCCCAGTCTCGGCTTCGCTCGACCGGGAGGGGCCCCCACGA
>NZ_JAVRFJ010000027.1:0-143253 GCF_031845845.1 Streptomyces gottesmaniae | reverse complement strand
CCAGAAAACTCATGCCCGCCCCGCTGGTGGTTGACGCGACGACACGGCAGTTGTGGGGCGGGCATGAGTTTTCTGGACAACCTGTGGCGCGGGCGGGCCTCGGAGTTCGACGCGGGCAACGCGGCGACCAACGCGATCGAGCTGACCAAGCGGCACCAGAAGGTGTCCCTCTCCAAGCAGAACGCGGCCGCCGGCCATCTGCGCGTCAACCTGTCCTGGCGGATGCGGACGTCCGACATCGGCAGCCCCAAGCGGCAGAGCGTGCTGCGGCACCCCTTCAAGGCCCTCAGGCCGGAGGAGGTGCAGGCGCACAGCCAGAGCATGGTGAACGTCGACCTCGACCTCGGCTGCCTCTACGAGCTGGCCGACGGCACCAAGGGGGTCGTACAGCCGCTGGGCGGCTTCCTCGGCGACATCAACGAAGCGCCGTACATGAGGCTGAGCGGGGACGACCGGTTCGGGTCCGGGTCCGGCGAGACGATGTACATCAACCTCGATCACCGGGACCAGTTCAAGCGGATGCTGGTCTTCGTCTACATCTACGACCAGACGCCGGCGTTCGACCGTACGCACGCGATCGTGACGCTGTACCCGAGCAACGGGCCACGGATCGAGATAGGCCTGGACGAGCGGCATCCGCAGGCTCGGTCGTGTGCGGTGGTGATGATCGAGAACGTCAAGGGGGAGATCACCGTGCGCCGGGAGGTGAAGTTCGTCTACGGCTTCCAGGCCGAGCTCGACCGGTTGTACGGGTGGGGCCTGCAGTGGGGCCGGGGATACAAGACCAGGGCCGAGCAGCGCTGACGCGGCTCCTGGCACCCCCGAGCCCCTTCACGGGGCGCCGCTCAGCGGCCGATGAACTGCGGGCCCTGCGGGGGCAGGCGGAAGTCCGGGTCGAGCGCCGCCGCCGTGGGCTGGGGGTAACCGTAGGCCGGGCCGTTGGTGGTGGCGGGGGTCGGCTGCGGGTGGGGGTAGCCGTAGCCCGGCTGCTGGGTCGGGGCCGCCGGGGGATAGCCGTAGGCGGGCTGGGTCGGGACGCCCGTCGGGGGCTGCTCCGGGGGCAGGGGGGCCGAGATCTCCGGGGCCGGGGTCTGGGTCGTGGCGGTCTCGTCGGCCGCCGCGGCCGCCGCCTCCGACTCGTCGACGGAGATGCCGAAGTCCATGGCGAGGCCCTGGAGGCCGTTGGTGTACCCCTCGCCCAGGGCACGGAACTTCCAGCCGCCGCCCCGGCGGTAGAGCTCGCCGCAGATGAGGGCGGTCTCGTCGCCCGTCTCGGGCTTGATGTCGAAGTACGCCAGCGGCTCGCCGTCGGCGACGGTGGCGTCGTACAGCAGGATGCGCAGGGACCGTACGCGGTCGAAGGAGACACCCTCGGCGGAGGCCACGAGCAGAATCTGGCTGATGGGGGACTCGACACCGGCCAGGTCGGTCTGGATGGTGTCCGTGAGGCCTTCGGCCACCCGCTTCTGGCCGAGTCGCCACACCTTGCCCGAGGGGTGGCGTGGCTGGTTGTAGAAGACGAAGTCCTCGTCGGACCGTACGCGACCGTCAGGACCGAGGAGCAGCGCCGAGGCGTCGACCACCGGGACGCCCTGTCCGGGCGCCCAGCGCAGCACGGCGCGGACCGCCGTGGCTTCGATCGGGACGTTCGACCCCTTCAGCATCGCGTGCGTCATGCGGTCATCCTGCCCTCTCGGTCCTGATCACGACAACGCGGGGGCGGTGAACCGCCAGGGAAATCGTTCAGTGACCGACATGGCTGGGTTACCAGAACTTCACGCCTGGCGGGAACTGATGTCACACATTTGTACGTACTATTACCGGCCACAATCGTGACCGGACGCCGAGTAGCCGCGGGGGAATCACATGCGTCATTTCGGGCATATCGCCCCTGAGGAGCGGCAGCGGCTCTTCTACCGGGAGCCGGGCGTCTTCGACGCCGACTCCCCGGCCCGGGTGCTCGCCGCCGCACTCGGGGCCACGCTCTACAGCCCGGCGACCCGGGAGCGGCTGGCCGACGACATCGTCAAGCAGGCCGGGCGAGGTGTGGTCTCCATGGTGCTGTGTCTGGAGGACTCCATCGACGACGCGGAGGTCGCGGGCGCCGAGGAGAACCTCGTGCGGCAGTTCACCGACCTCGCCGGTCGGCCGGACGTCGAGCTTCCGCTGCTCTTCATCAGGGTCCGCCGTCCCGAGCAGATACCCGACCTCGTCAGCCGGTTCGGTCCGGCCGTACGGCTGCTGTCCGGTTTCGTGTTCCCCAAGTTCACCGAGGAACGGGGTGTGGCCTTCCTGGAGGCCCTCACCGCCGCCGAGGCCGCGAGCGGACGGCGGCTGTTCGGGATGCCGGTCCTCGAGTCGCCCGAGCTGATGTACAGGGAGACGCGCGTAGAGGCGCTCCAGGGCATCGCCCACACCGTCGACAAGTACCGCGACCGGGTCCTCGCCCTGCGCCTCGGCGTCACCGACTTCTGCTCCTCCTACGCGCTGCGCCGGCCGCCGGACATGACGGCGTACGACGTCCAGATCGTCGCCTCCGTGATCGCGGACGTGGTGAACGTGCTGGGGCGCGCCGACGGTACCGGCTTCACGGTGACCGGGCCGGTGTGGGAGTACTTCCGGGTCCAGGAGCGCATGTTCAAGCCGCAGCTGCGCAGCAGCCCCTTCCTGGCGAACCGGGCCGTGGAGCTGCGCGAGTCGCTCATCGAGCACGCGCTGGACGGTCTGCTGCGCGAGATCTCCCTCGACCAGGCCAACGGGCTGCTCGGCAAGACCTGCATCCATCCCTCGCACGTCCTGCCGGTGCACGCGTTGTCCGTGGTCAGCCACGAGGAGTTCGGCGACGCCCAGGACATCGCGCGGCCCGACCGCAACGGGGGCGGGGTCCTGCGGTCCGCCTCCCGCAACAAGATGAACGAGGTCAAGCCGCACCGGGCCTGGGCGGAAAGGGTTCTGCAGCGCGCCGAGGTGTTCGGTGTCGCCAACGAGGACATCGGGTTCGTGGACCTGTTGGCCGCGGGCCTGCCCGACTGACCATCCACTCGCCGTACCGACTAAGGAATCGATGATTAACGCAGCGAACGACATGACCGGGGCGTCCGGCGAGGTCTGGTCCGGGGTCTGGGTCCGTGAGCGGCTCGGGGTCGAACTGGTCGGGGACGAGGAGCTGACCGGGCTGCTGGGGCTCGCGCTGCGCCGCAACCCCAAGCGGGCACATCTGCTGGTGTCGAACGTCCTCGGCAAGCATGTGCCGCAGTCCCCGGCCGTCGTGCACGGGCACGGGTACGCGCTGGGCCGCCGGGTGCGGGAGCTGCTGGGGGAGGACGGGGCGCGGGCCGCGGTCGTCCTCGGGTACGCCGAGACGGCCACCGGGCTCGGCCACTCGGTCGCGGACGGGGTGGGCGAGGCGCCCTACCTCCACTCCACCCGGCGTCCCGTCGAGGGCGTCGCCCAGGCCGGGGGCTTCGAGGAGTCCCACTCCCACGCGACCTCGCACCTGCTGCTGCCGGAGGACCCCACGCTGCTCGCGGGGCCGGGGCCGCTGGTGCTCGTCGACGACGAGTTCTCCACCGGGAACACGGTCCTCAACACCGTTCGCGCGCTGCACGAGCGGTATCCGCGGGAGCGGTACGTCGTGGTGGCCCTGGTCGACATGCGCTCGACCGCCGACCAGGGGCGGCTGTCCGCGTTCGCCCGGGAGATCGGGGCGCGGGTCGACCTGGTGACCGCCGCGAAGGGGACCGTGCGGCTGCCGGAGGGCGTGCTGGAGAAGGGGCAGGCGCTCGTGGCGGAACACGAGGAGGCGCAGGCCGCGCCGGAGCGTGCGGCCGGGGCTCCGGCGGCCGAGGTCACAAGGGTGGAGCTGGGGTGGCCCGCCGGAGTGCCCGACGGGGGCCGGCACGGCTTCACCCCCGCGCACCGCTCGCGGCTGGAGTGCGCGCTGCCCGCCATGGCCGCACGCCTCGCCGCGGCCCTGCCGCCGGGCGCCCGCCGGGTGCTCGTGCTCGGCTTCGAAGAGCTGATGTACGCCCCGCTGGCGCTCGCGCGGGAGCTGGAGGAGTCGGCCGCGAAGGGGCTGGAGATACGGTTCTCCACCACCACGCGGTCGCCCGTCCTCGCCGTCGACGACCCCGGTTACGCGATACGCAGCCGCATCGTCTTCCCCGCGCACGACGACCCCGCGGACGGTCCGGGGGAGCGCTACGCCTACAACGTGGCCGGCGGTGGCTTCGACGCGGTGGTCGCGGTCGTGGACTCGGTCGCGGACACGCCCGCACTGCACGCCCCCGACGGCCTCCTGGCCACCCTCGCCGCCCACACACCTGACGTGCTGCTGGCCGTCGTGCCGTCGTACAGGCCGTCGTACGTGCCCCCCGTCGGGCACCGTCGGGACGCGCCGACTCCGGGCGCCGCCGTCGCCCGCACCCCCGAGCCCTCGCCCCTCCCCGAAAGGCCCTCCATGCTCCCCGAGCCCCTCCGCGGCCCCGACTTCTCCTCCTACGCGGCCGACGAGGTGGGATGGCTGCTGCAGGACCTCTCGGACGTGACGCTGGAGGCGCCCACCGAGGAGCGGGAGGAGGCCATCCAGAGCGGGGGCGCGCACTACGCGGAGTCGCTGCCGGTCGAGTATCAGCCGAGCGAGCAGTACCAGGCCCTCTTCCACAGCGCCCTCGACATCTCCGCCGAGCGCATCGCCGTCGCCGTGGGCGCGGTGACCGAGACCGTGCTGGCCGAGCGGTCGGCGCGGCCCGTCCTCGTGTCGCTGGCGCGGGCCGGGACGCCGGTCGGCGTGCTGATGCGACGGTGGGCGCGGCACCGTCACGGGATCGAGGTGCCGCACTACGCCGTCTCGATCGTGCGGGGCCGCGGCATCGACGCCAACGCGCTGCGCTGGCTCGCCGCCCATCACGACCCCGCCGACGTCGTGTTCGTCGACGGATGGACCGGCAAGGGCGCGATCACCCGGGAACTCGCCGCCGCGATCGAGGAGTTCGAGGCGTCCGACAAGATCACCGGGTTCGACCCCGAGATCGCCGTACTCGCCGACCCGGGCTCGTGCGTGCGCACGTACGGCACGCGCGAGGACTTCCTCATTCCCTCCGCCTGCCTCAACTCCACCGTCTCCGGGCTGATCTCACGGACCGTGCTGCGCGCGGACCTCGTCGGGCCCGACGACTTCCACGGGGCCAAGTTCTACCGGGAGTTGGCCGACGTCGACGTGTCGGTGGACTTCCTGGACGCCGTGTCCGAGCGGTTCGACGAGGTCGTGGACGCGGTGGACTCCCGTACCAAGGAGCTGCTCGCCGCCGACCGCACCCCCACCTGGGAGGGCTGGGCGGCCGTCGAGCGGATCAGCGAGGAGTACGGGATCCATGACGTCAACCTGGTCAAGCCCGGTGTCGGCGAGACCACTCGGGTGCTGCTGCGCCGGGTACCGTGGAAGATCCTCGCGCGGGCCGGGGCGGGCGCGGACCTCGACCACGTACGCCTGCTCGCCGAACAGAGAGGGGTACCGGTGGAAGAGGTGGCCGAACTGCCGTACACATGCGTGGGGTTGATCCACCCGAAGTACACGCGGGGCGCCACCGGCGCCGACGGCAAGGCGGTGGCCCTCTGATGCCGGGCCCTCGGGTTCTCGTCGCGAGCGATCTCGACCGGACGCTCATCTATTCGTCCGCCGCGCTCGCGCTGACCATGCCGGACGCCCGGGCGCCCCGGCTGCTCACCGTCGAGGTGCACGAGAGCAAGCCGCTGTCGTACATGACGGAGACGGCCGCGCGGCTGCTCGCCGAGCTGGGGGACACGGCGGTGTTCGTGCCGACCACGACCCGGACACGCAAGCAGTACCAGCGGATCAATCTGCCGGGCCCGGAGCCGACGTACGCGATCTGCGCCAACGGCGGGCACCTGCTGGTCGACGGTGTCACGGACGTCGCCTGGCACGAGCGGGTGACGGCCCGGCTCGCCCAGGAGTGCGCGCCGCTCGCCGAGGTGCGCGACCACCTGGAGGCCACGGCGCACCCGGCGTGGGTACGCAAGCACCGCGTCGCCGAGGAACTGTTCGTCTATCTCGTCGTCGAGCGTGAGCTGCTCCCCGAGGAGTGGGTGAAGGACCTCGCGGTGTGGGCCGAGAACCGGGGCTGGACCGTGTCCCTGCAGGGGCGCAAGCTCTACGCCGTGCCGAAGCCGCTCACCAAGTCGGCGGCCATGCGGGAGGTCGCGCGGCGGACCGGGGTGGAGCTGACCCTGGCCGCGGGCGACTCTCTGCTCGACGCGGATCTGTTGCTCGCGGCGGACCGGGCCTGGCGGCCCGGGCACGGGGAGCTGGCGGAAGCGGGGTTCGTGGGGCCGGGGGTGAGCGCGCTGCCCGAGCGGGGTGTGCTGGCCGGGGAGCGGATTCTGCGGGAGTTCCTGCGGGCCTCGCGGGAGGGGTGACCCTCCGGGGGCGACTGTGCCGGTCAGGGGGTGGGGGTGCTGTGCGTCTCGGGCCGCGGGTGTTCTGTGGCTTGTCGCGCCCGCGCGGCGGAGCCGCATGTGTCGGCGCCCCGCGCCCCGTGCCCCTGGCTGCCGCGGTCCTTTTTCAGGAAGCGGACCAGTGTGAATGCCAGAACCGCTATGGCTGCCGCCCCCAGCACGATCTTCGAGTACGTCGAGACGATCGCCGTGACCTCCGTCCAGTTGGCGCCCAGGAAGTAGCCGGCCAGGACGAAGGCCGTGTTCCAGATGGCGCTGCCCAGGGTCGTGAGGAGGGTGAAGACGGGCAGGGGCATGCGTTCCACGCCGGCCGGGACCGAGATGAGGCTGCGGACGACGGGGATCATACGGCCGAAGAAGATCGCCTTGGTGCCGTGCCGGAGGAACCAGGCCTCCGTCCGCTCGATGTCCGAGACCTTGACCAGGGGCAGCCTGGCCGCGATGGCGACCGTGCGGTCGCGGCCGAGGAGGGCGCCGACGCCGTAGAGGGCGAGGGCACCGACCACGGAGCCGGCGGTGGTCCACAGCAGGGCGGCGAAGAGGTTCATCTGGCCGGTGCTCGCGGCGAAGCCGGCCAGGGGGAGGATGACCTCGCTGGGGATCGGCGGGAAGAGGTTCTCCAGCGCGACGGCGAGGCCCGCGCCCGGCGCCCCCAGCAGATCCATCAGACCGATGATCCACAGGGGCGCGCCGCTCATCGACTCCGCTTGCATGGCTGTCATGGGGGCAGGCTAGGCGGGCGAAGCTGAAGGGAGCCTGAGGCGTCGGTGAACGCTCGGGACGCGGGGCCCGTTGATCGAAGTGTGTCGATCAACCGCAGCAGCCGCCACCGCAGCACCCGCCACCACCACCTCCGCCCGCCCGGGGCGCCGGGGCGGACGCGGCGGCCGAACCGCCGACGGCGACCGTCGACAGAAGTTTGACCGTGTCGGTGTGGCCGTCGGGGCAGTCCGCGGGGGCGGAGGACTCGGCCATCGGACGGCTCAGTTCGAAGGTGTCGCCGCAGGTCCGGCAGCGGTACTCGTAGCGAGGCATGGGGCCAGGCTAACCGGCCTCCGGGGGCGGCAAGCGTGCCGCGTTTTGCCTGGTCGGTCACACTGGCGAAATTTTCACGCTACCGACAGAAGCAGTTGTGAAAGCGACTGATAATTTGTGGTCGTCGTGTGGAGGCTGAAAGGCCGGGGGACGTTCTGGATCCGGAACGCCAGGAAATTGGAGTCGGTGTCCAGCAGCGCCATGTTCGCGAAACCGCTCAGGATGAACAGGACGCCCAGGGTCATGTTGAGCGTGGAGGCGAAGTTGCCGCCGATCACCATGCCGACCAGCAGCAGCAGTCCCACGGCGACCGACAGGACGCTCAGCGTGCCGTTGGTGCTCAGCCCCACGACCTCGTCGCCGTTCGTGTCGAACCAGCCCACGTTGTCGGTGAGCCCCAGGATGCCGAAGGCGAGCAGGAACAGACCCATCAGGCCCGCTCCGATCCGGTAGACCCTGCTGAGGCGGTGGTCGACGGGCAGGTGCTCGTCGATCCTGATCCGCCGCCGGGACCCCGCGTGCCGGCCCTTGCCCGGACGCAGTGTGTGCGTGGCGTGCGTGGCCATGTCCGCCTCCCGTCGGGTGTGAGCGGAGGCCTGCGTACCCCTTCAGCATCCGCCGGGCGGCTTCGTCGGGCAACCGGGTCCAGGGGGAGGGACAGCGGGGCGGCCGGGCGGCGGGAGCGAGGAGACGGCGAGGAAATCAGGCCCCGGCCCCGCGCTCCTTGCGGATCTGGTCCACGACACGCGCCACCGCCTGCCGTACGGCCTCCGTCTCGCCCAGGAAGTGCCAGTAGTCCGGGTGCCGCCCCTCCAGCGTGGCGATCGCCCGGTCCAGCCGTGCCACGGACTCGTCCAACGGGCGCGCGTGCCGCGGATCCGGTGTGGACCGCCCGGCCATGGCCAGCCGCTGCGCGTCCCGGATCGCGAACCGGGTCCGGTCGATCTCCTGCTGGGAGTCCTTCTGTACGGCGTTCAGCCGCCGCAACCGGTCCCCGGCGGCCGAGACGGCCTCGTCGGTGTGGTTCAGCAGGGCCCGCACGGTCGACAGCAGGGAGGTCGCGTCCGGCCAGCGCTGGGCGTCCCGTGCGGCCCGCGCCTCGCGCAGCTTCAGCTGGGCCTGCTCGACGTCCCGCGCGGCCTGGTCCGGCACCTGCTGGAGGTCCTGCCAGCAGGCCGCCACGAACCGCCGCCGCAGCTCGCTCAGCACCTGCGGAACCTGCTCCGCCCGGGTGCCGAGCGCCTCCGCTCGGGTACGCAGCGACACGAGCCGATGGTCGATCTCGGCTGCTCTCTCCGGCAGCCGCTCGGCCTCCGCGCGCACCGCCTCCGCCTCGCGCACGACCCGGTCGGCCCGCTTCAGCGTCTCCCGTACGCCGTGCTGCCCGGCCCCCTGGTTCAGTTTGGTCAGCTCGGGGGCGAGGGCCGCGAGGCGGGCGGCGAGATCGTCGGCCTTCAGCCCCGAACCCCGTACGGCGTCCAGGGCGTTGGAGGCGGCGAGCAGGCCCTGCCGGGCGCGCTCCACCGCCGGGGCCAGCCGGGCCAGCTCGGTCTCGGCCTTGCCGAGCAGCGGCCCGAGGCCCTGGGCGAACCGGTCCAGCTCCTGCTTGACCCGGTCCAGCTCGTTCTTGGCGGCCGTCAGCTCCGTGCGGGCCCGGGAGGCCGCGGACGCCTCCAGGTCGTCGCGGTCCAGGTCGTGGGCGTCGACGGCGTTGATGTACTGGTGGCTGACCTCGTCGATCCGCCGCCCCAGCGCCTCGAAGCCGTCGGCCGCTCCCCGGGCGCCCGGGGAGTCGTCCACCGCCGTGATCGTCTCTATGGAGATCCGCAGGTCCCGCTGTGCGGTGTCCAGCTCGTAGAACGCGGCCGCCGCCGCGTCCTTCGCCGCCTGCGCCTCCGCCCGCTGTCCCTCGGCGCGCCCTCCGAACCACCGTCGCGTCCCTCCGCCGGCGAACGCCGCGGGCAGCACCAGACCGGCGACGAGGGGAAGCACGAGCAGAACGGCACGGTCCAGCGCCGCCGCCCGGCGTCGGGCCCGCCGGTTCTGCCGGTCCGGCCGGGCTCCGAGGGCCGCTGGAAGCGCGGGGACGGGGGCTGGTCGTGGTGCACGGCTGTGGGGTTGTGGTGCGCTCGGCACCCTCGGCGTGTACGGCTGTGCAGGTGTCGCCGTCACTTCCCTCTCCCGTGCTGTCATCCACCCTGACCGGTGCCATTCTCCCACCGGTCAAGGACGAAAACACGGGCCGAGCGGTTCGAGGTTCGCCGCCGCCGCTCAGTCGACGTTGCGGACCGTCACCGAGCCGTCCTGGGTGTGGGCGGTCACCACATGGGAGCTGCCCTTGTCACGGGGCACGGAGACGTCCACGGAACCGTCGTCGCTCCCGGTCTCGACCCGGTACGACGTGTCCCGCGGCAACCCGATACTGATCGAACCGTCGTCACTGCGCGATTCCACCAGGTCCGGTACGACCCCGAGTTCGAGCTTGACCGAACCGTCCTGCGTGCTCACCTTGACGCTCCGCGACGCGACCCCGAGCGCCCGCACGGAAGCGTCGTCGGTGTGCAGCTCCAGCGGCCCGGTGGTGTCGCCGACCCGCACGGCACCGTCGGCCGACCGGACCTCCAGCGGCTCCGCGAAGCCCTTCGCGGTCACACTCCCGTCGTCGCTGCGCACGGCGACCGCGACCCCGCGCGGGACCTCGATCCGGTGCTTGGCCGCGCAGTCGGCGACGAGGCCGTCGCACTGCAGCCGCAGCTCCAGCCGGTCGTCCCGCATCTCCCAGGTCACCCGAGGCTTCCCGCCGACCATGACCCGCCCCTCGAACCACCGGGTGACCTCGACCTCGTCCACGTCCGCCGCGACCAGTTCCAGCGCGGAGTCGTCCGAGTCGACCGTGAGCGTCCGGCCCTCCAGGGCGAAGCTCCGGTGCTCCGGATCCCGGTCCTCCCCGGCGTCGGCCCCGCACGCGGCGACGGACGCCATGAGCACGACGGCGAGACCGGCGACCCCCACCGCTCCCGCACGGGACCTGCGAGCCGTACGAGCGGCACGAGCGGTATGAACCGGGCGGGCGGTGCGGGCGGTGCGTGTCATGACGATCTCCCCCTGGGGCTGGTCCTCCGCTGTCCTTCGACCGTACGGAGCAAGGGAGTTCGGGGGGATCCGGGCCACTCCCGGATCAAGGGTGGGGATAACCCCCGAGCCGATCCCGGCCCGCGACCGGCCGGACCCCGGGCGTGGGCCGGGGTGCGGCCCGATACGGGTTTGCTGGGCATGCCCTCGGGCAATGTAGGCTGTCGACGCGTACTCGGGCGTGTAGCTCAGGGGTAGAGCGCCTGCCTTACAAGCAGGATGTCGGCGGTTCGAAACCGTCCATGCCCACCGAGACGAAGACCCCGGCCGATCACGGCCGGGGTCTTCGCGTATCCGGGAGCCCGTGGGCTTCAGGAATCCCGCGCGTGCTTCAGGTGGGTGCGGGCCTCGACCCTCTCCTCGGTGGCGATCTCCGACCAGAAGCGGTGGCAGCTCACGAAGACCGCCAGTTCCCGCTCGCGCTCGCGGAGCTTCTCGACCTCGGCCTGCTCGTCGGGCGTCCAGCCCGGCGAGGCGGGACGCTCGACCTTCCGCCAGCCGTTGTCGTCGCTGAAACCGTCCAGGGGCTCGACCGACCAGGGCAGCCGCTTCAGCAGCGCCAGGAGCTCGGCCCGGACCTGATGCAGCTCCTCCTGACCGGCGAGAAGGTCGTCTGGGAAGTCATAGGTCTTAGCCACACGGCAATGGTACGCCTGTTCGAATTTGGGATGCGAGTTCCTTCTGTCATTTCGCGGGGGAGTGGGAGCGCGGCGACCTCGGGGCGGGATCAGCACGGGATCAGGGCGAGATCCGGCGAAGGGGTGGGGCACGTGACCCAAGCTCGACCTTGGGTATCGTCCTCGTATGACCCTCGACGATCTCCGTGTCTTCGTCGCCGTCTGCCGGGCCGGGAGTCTCAGCGCGGTGGCCCGGGAACTGGGGTGCACCCAGTCGGCGGTGAGCCAGCATGTGCGGCGGCTGGAGCGGGAGGTCGGGGTCGGGCTGGTGGAGCGGCAGGCCCGTGGGGTCGTGCCCACCCGGGCCGGCCGGGTGCTCCAGGAGGCGGCGGCCGAGGGCATCACCGGGCTCGATCTCGCCCTGCGCCGGCTGGCCGAGCTGGTGCGCGGTGACGGCGGCGTCGTACGGGTCGCCACCGGCGGCACGACCGTGCGGCACTTCATGGCGCAGGGCATCGTCGACTTCCGGCGCTCGTACCCGGACGTGGGCCTGGAGTTCCAGACCGTGCGGTCGAGCGCCGGGTGCTGTGACGCGCTGGCCGACCCGACCCGGGACCTCGACCTCTCCTGGCTGACCCTGGGGCCCGCCGTCCGGGGCATCGAACAGCGGGCCGTGGCGGAGCTGCCCTGGGTGCTCGCCGTGCGTGCCGACGACGAACTCGCGGGGCGGGAGCGGGTGGAGGGCGGGGAACTGGACGGGATGCGACTGATCGGGCTGCCGGAGAACTCCACCTCGTACGCCCATCTCGACGCGGCCTACCGGGAGTTGGGCATCTCCGTCAGCTCCTCCGGGGCCGGGGTCGCCGACTGGGACACCGCGATCCTCCTCGTCGAGCTCGGCGTCGGCCACGCCGTGGTCCCCGCGCTCCCGGGCTGGACGGGCCCCGGCCACCCCGGGCTCCGCTTCGTCCCGGTCCCCGACCTGCCCCCGCTCACCGTCGGCTGGGCCGTACGGCGCTGGGACGCCCTGTCACCGCCGGCCCGCGCCTTCGCCGACACGGTGGCGCGGCACGCGGTGCGGGTGGGGGGTGGGGTGCGGGCGGTCGAGGGAGGAGACGGGGTGGGCCAGGGCTGACCGGCATCCACCTGGATCGACCTGGATCGACCTGGATCGACTGGGATCAACCGGGGAGGGCCGGTGGTTCCCCGTCGGGCGCCGTCGGCTGTTCGCGGTCCGGGCCGACGCTCCGCCGCCTCAGTGGCTCGCCGTTCGGGGTGCTTCGGCCGCCCGCCGTTCCTCCGCCGCCCTCAGCTCCGCCACCGCCTCCGCCGCCACCGGTACCCGTACGCCGTGGCGCTCGGCCGAACGGAGCAACGCGCCGCCGATCGCGTCCAGTTCGAGAGGGCGCCCGGCCTCGGCGTCGCGTTGCATCGACGACTTGGTGGCGGGTGGGAACGCGTCGTAGCGGCGGAGCGTCTCGGCCGGGTCGACGGGGGCACCGGCGGCGGTACTGACCGCGGCCGTCTCCTGGACCAGGGCGGTCAGCTCCTCGCGGTGGCGGGTGCGGATCTCGCCGAGGGGCAGGTTGTGACGGGTCGTCAACAGGGCGAAGGGGGCCAGGAAGGACATCTTCGCCCACAGTACGGCCGTCTCGTCGGGTAGGACGCGGGTGCCCACGCCTGCCCATTCCAACGCTCCGGCAAGGGAGTTGAGACGATCGTGCGGCACCCTGTCGCCGGTCAGGTCGACCTCGGCGAACGGGCTGCCGTGTTCGATGACGCCCGGGGCGACACGGGTCGACTCGACGCGGATGGTGGCGGGGGCGAGGGGCACGTCGTCGCCGTAGTGGGCGCGGAGGTGTGCCGGGTGCTCCACGCCGTTCAGGAACGGCACGACCAGGGTGCCGGGGCCGAGGGACGCCGCCGGGAGGCGGTCCAGTGAGGCCGTCAGCGTGGTCTGCTTGACCGTGATCAGGGCCGCGTCGACCTGTTCGCGGAGCTCGGTCGCGGTCTCGACGCGGGCGGTGAAGTCGCCGAAGCGGGCGCTGGTGACCTGGATGCCGTCCTGCTCCATGGCCTCGGCGGTCCGTTCGCCGGCCAGACAGATCACGCGGTTGCCGGCGCGGGCCAGCAGCGCGGCGAGCAGTCCGCCCACGCCGCCGGGGCCCAGTACCGCCACCGTGAGCCGTTCCTTCGTCATGGTCCCCTCGTTTCCGCCGGGTGGGTCGAGCCGACTTCGGCGATGATCACAAGGGTGTGGGGTGCAGTCAATCCTCGGGGGAACTTGCTGATACCCAAGAGGGTGCTTGGGGCTGCTCGGGCGACGTGCTGACCTGCTGCCTTCGCGGACTGGGGTTGGGCGCGCGTAGGCGGGAGACTGGAGGCATGTGCCGCAGTATCAAGACGCTTCGACCGCCTGTCCTTCCCGAAGAGGCCACCGAGGACGACATCAGGGCTGCCGCCCTTCAGTACGTCCGGAAGGTCTCCGGCTTTCGTGCGCCCGCCGCCCACAACCGTGAGGTCTTCGAGCAGGCGGTGGACGCCGTCGTGGAGGCCACCGCCGCGTTGTTGGCCGGGTTGGAGGTGCGGGGGGCTGCGCGGCGGGCGGGGTAGGTTTCCCGCCCTCGCTGCCGCTGTCGTCCCCGCCGCACCTGTCGCCCCCGCCCCCGTCGCCCCCGCACGGCGCGCCGCTGGACAGCAGGGGCCTTCGGCCCATGCTTTCCCCTGCGCGGCGGTCAGTTGGGCTGCGGGCGGCGCATGAAGTACGCCGCTGCCGCGCCCGCGCCGAAGAGGGCGGCCAGGGACACCGCCGTCGCGAGCCACGTGGGGCCGAGCCACTGGGCGCCGAAGTAGCCGAGGGCGACGCTGTAGGCGGCCCAGGCGAGCCCCGCGAGGGCGGACCAGGGGAGGAAGTCGCGGGCGCGGTGGCGGGCGGCGCCGGCGCCGAGGGAGACGACGGAGCGCCCGGCGGGGGCGAAGCGGGCGACGACGACCAGGAGGCCGCCGCCGCGGACGAGCGCGGAGCCGAGACGTTCCTGCGCGGTGGTCAGACGGCGGGAGCGGGCGATGGCGCGGTCGAGTCGTGCGCTGCCCCGCCAGGCCAACCGGTACGCCACGAGGTCACCGAGCACGGACGCGGTCGCCGCCGAGAGCATCAGCACCAGGATGTCGGGGACCTCGCGGGCCATCGCGCCCGCCGCCGTCTCCGCCGCTGCCGCCGTGGCCACCGCGACGACCAGGACACCGCTCGGGAGGACCGGGAGGAACACGTCCAGCACGATGGACACGCCCACCACGGCGTAGATCCATGGGCCGGCGGCCAGCCAACCCAGACTCTCAAGCACCGAGCACTCTCCTGTTTTCCCCCGACACCACGGTGACCCGTGACAGCCGAACAGCGTACGCCCCGGGTATGACGGACAGCCCACAGGGGCTCATGTGTCCGTCACACCGTGTTCATTCGGACAGTTCGCCGACAGAGGGGCGACAGAGGGGCAAGAGGGGAGGAGAGGGAGAGCGGGGAGAAGAGGGCTGGGGGGGGGGGCGGCCGCCGGCGAGGGTCAGGCCGTCACGGTGGTCTTGCTCGTGGCGGTGCTCTCCGTGGACGCGGCCTGGCGCTTGGCGAAGAGCTGGTCGAGGCCGAGCGCGCCGGAGCCGGTGAAGATCAGCAGGAACATGGCCCAGCAGAAGAACGCCGCGGCCTCGCCGCCGTTCTCGGCCGGCCACAGGGCCTGCGGCTGGTGGACCTTGAAGTACGCGTAGGCCATGGAGCCCGAGGCGACGAACGCCGCGAAGCGGGTGCCGAGGCCGAGGAGCACCAGGGCGCCGCCGACGAGTTGGATGACAGCCGCGTACCAGCCGGGCCAGGTGCCGGCGGCGACGGTGCCGCCCTGCCCGTCCGCGCCGCCCAGGACGCCGAAGAGGCTCATGGCGCCGTGGCAGGTGAAGAGCAGGCCGACGACGATGCGGAAGAGACCGAGGGCGTATGGCTGGGCGCTGTTGAGGCGTCCGGTCATGGTGGGGGACTCCTTCGGTGGTAACCCGGTCCTCGTGAGACCGGTGGGGACGGTTGTTACCGATGAGTCACCCACGTTAGGCAGACCTAATCGATGCTTGCAAGTTCAACATCTGGCCAGCTCTTTACCTGCGCTTGAGGGGCTTTCGCAGGTGTCGTCGCACGTAGAGCCGCTCGCGCCACGGCGTCCGCGTCCGAAAGAGTGACCGAATCCACTCCTGGCCGGGCACCCGCCGCCGTGACCCAGTGCACGCCCTCCGTCGGCACGCCGAACGCGAACCGCCGTGTGTGCACCGCATTGTGACGGTCTATCAGGTAATACGGCCGGGGGGTCACGTCCAGCCCTCCCGTCTCGTAACCGTCCACCCGGTGCGGACGACAGGCCCCCGTCGCCAACAGGTCGGCGAGCAGTTCGTCGCCCGTCCTGCGCAGGTCCGGCTCCGGGAGACGCGCCTCGACGACCGTCGTCACACGGACCGTCGACCCCGGTACGTCGGGCGAGTGCGCCAGCCAGGCCCCGCCCTCCGGGCGCGTCTGGAGTCGGGGGCCCAGTACGGTCAGGACACCCGCCTCGATCAGCGCGGACATCTCCTCGATGCGGCTGCGGGGCGGGCCGATCGACAGGAACGCGTTCAGGGGCGTGTACCAGCGGTCCAGATGCTCCCTGCGTGACGCGCCCGCCAGTCCGCCGTGGTCCACGATCAGCCGCAGCTCGTTCCGCAGGTCCCGCAGCACGTCCAGCGCGGCCTTCACCGGACCCGCGACATTGCCGAGCGCGGCCTGTGCGGCGTCCGCCCGCAGATACGCCAGCAGCCAGGCCCGCCAGTCCGCCGTGTCCGTGAACTCGCGCCCCGCGTACGGCCGCGAGACCCGTTCCCACGACCAGCGGTCCGCCTCGGCGATCCCGAACTCGTCGAGAACGGCGGCCTCTTGCGGCGAGCGGTGGGGTACGGCGAGGAAACGGTCGCGGAAGGCGGCGGCTCCGCCGAGGAGATCGCAGGAGGGCACGGGAAACGGCCCGTACACCGAATCGGCCCGCGCCTCACCGTGCGCACCGCCGCGCCCACCACCGCGCCCACCGCCGCGCTCGCCGACGCGGGCGGGTGCCGACGGATGGGGCGGCGGGGCCAACAGGCTCTCGTAGTAGACCGTTTCGACCTCCTTCGCGACCAGGGGCCATATCTCCGTCAGGAAGTCCGGCGCCTCGCCGGAGTCCGCGCGCTTGCGGAACGCCGCGATGACCTCGGGGGTCAGGACGAGCGGGGTGTGGCGGCCGTAGGGGCCCTTGGCGTTGTCGCCGCGTGCCTGGTACGGGACGCCTCGCCGGGAGCCGGCGTACAGACGGGGCTCGTGGCCGGACGACTCGTACCGCAGGCCCCCCTGCTCGGCGTCGTATACGAAGACCCCGCCCCGCCCGGTCGTCAACAGGGCCATGTGGTCGAAGAAGTTGAGACCGAGACCGCGCAGGAGAACGGGTTCACCGGAGGCGATGGAGGAGAGGTCGAGGTCGGCCGGGTTGGCGGGCGGGAAGTGGCGCAGGCCGTGGCGGGCGGCGTACGCGGTCAGGTCCCGTTCGGCCTGGTCGGGGAGGGTGGGAAGGTGGCCCTGGGTGAGGACCACGGCGGCGAGGCCGGTGAGGACACGGCCGGTGGCGAGCGTGAGCCGCTGGCGGCCGTCGGGGGCGTCTTCGAGGCGGATCGCACGGGTGCCGTGGACCTCGACCCGGATCCCGGGCGGCGCGCCGCGCACCACCTCGGCGAAGACCCACTCCAGATAACGGCCGTACTGGGCCCGCGTCGGATAGTCGTCGGGCCCCACCCCGCTCAGCTCCCCCGCCCCGTCCGGTTCGGCCGCCCCCGCGCTCGCCCACTCGTACAGGCTCGGGCCCGGGCGTATCGGGCCCGAGCAGTCCACGCTGTGGTCGGTGAAGAGGGTGACCTGCGAAGCCACGGTGTTCATCAGCAGGTGGGGGGACTGGTCGGTGCGCCAGACCTGGCCGGGGCCCGGCGGCGCGGGGTCGACGACATGAACGGTCAGACGGGTGCCGGGGCGGAGCAGTTCGGGGGCGGAGGCGCAGAGGCGTTCCAGGACGCTGGTGCCGCGCGGGCCGGCTCCGACGAGGGCGATGCCGATGTCACTGATCCCTGGCCGTTCGGACAAAGGGGTAACTCCCGTGCGTGTGGGGCGCATCGTGGGGCGCGGTGCGGCGGACCGCCCGCCGGTAAGCGGACGGTCCGCCTCATCATGCCGTCGTACGCGACGGGAACGGAGCCCTGGGGCTCAACGGGAGCGCCGGGTGTGGGATGCCTCACGAGCATCTCGGACAACAGGGGCAACAACCGTGCGCAATGGGTGGATTAGGGGGTGAGTACTGACTCCGACGCCGTTTCGAGGCGGGCCTTGCCGCCCCTGCGGGCACGTGCGCGGTCCAGCCGCAGCCGTGCCGAACGGCCGTGCAGCGTCAGCGTCATGAGGTGGTTGCCGAACCAGGGGCCGCCCGTCCTGCGCCAGTCGATGGACGGCCGCGCGCCCCGCCCGTGCCGTCCGAACCACCGGCCGAGCACCTGTCCCGTCCCGCTCCAGCCGAAGCGGAAGCCGAGCTTGATGGAGAGCGGGATGGAGTTGTGCACGGGGGAGCAGGTCAGCTGGAGGACGCGGGCGTCAGGGCTCCCGGGGCCGCCCGACTCGCTCTCCGGCCACGACGGTTCGGCGATGTAGGCGTGGTGCACGTCCCCGGAGAGCACCAGCACGGTCGCCGGGGCGTCGGCGCCACTGCCCGTCTCGGCGATCAGCCGGGTCAGGGCCTCGAAGGAGTCGGGGAAGGCCGCCCAGTGCTCCAGATCGGCGCCCTGGCGCAGCTTCTCCCCGAACCGTGCCCAGCGCTCCCCGCGCTCGCCCCTGCACAGCGCGGCGCTCCAGGTCTCGGCGTCGTGCACGAGGTGGGGCAGGAGCCAGGGCAGGGAGGTGCCGATGAGGAGATGGTCGTACGAGCCGCGCGCGTCCAGCGCCTGCTCCCGCAGCCACCGCGCCTCGCCGGGGTTCAGCATCGAGCGGTTGCCCTCGTCGAGGACCCGGGCCGCCCGTGAGTCGAGCATCAGCACCCGTACCCGGCCGAAGTCCCGCCGGTAGCTCCAGCGGACCGAGGCGGGGTCCCGGTCGGCCTCGGCGGCGTGGGCACGCAGCGCGTCCGTACCGTCCGGGGTGGCGCGTACGGCGGCGTGCACCGGGTCGGTGGCCAGTTCGGCGGGTGAGAGATTGCCGAGATGCTGGTAGACCCAGTACGACATCAGGCCGCTCAGGATCCGCTCGCGCCACCAGGGGGTGGCCCGCATGTCGGCGAGCCAGGCCTCGCTGGTGTTCCAGTCGTCGACGACGTCGTGGTCGTCGAAGATCATGCAGCTGGGGACGGTGGAGAGCAGCCAGCGGATCTCGGGGTCGAGCCAGGACTCGTAGTAGAGGTGGGTGTATTCCTCGTAGTCCGCCACCTGGTCCCCGGGCGGGTCCGCGAGATCGCGGCGCGCGGTGAGCCAGCGGCGGGTGGCGTCGGAGGTCTCGTCCGCGTACACCTGGTCGCCGAGGAGCAGGAGGACGTCGGGGCGCTCCGTGCCAGGTTCGGCGACCAGGCGGGCGGCCAGCGTGTCCAGGGCGTCCGGGCCCACCGGGTCCGGCTCCCCGGCGGGTGGTGCGGCCCAGCGGCAGGAGCCGAAGGCGACCCGGACGGTGTCGTCCTCGGCGGGGGTGCGGATCTCGGAGGGCGGGTGGGGGGAGTCGGGGAGGGGCCACACGGGCGTGCCGTCGAGGAGCACCTCGTACGCCGAGACCGTGCCCGGCGCGAGTCCCGTCACCGAAACCAGTGCGTAGTGATGGCCGGCGATCTGGAAGGTGGGGGCCTCGCCGCGCCCGCCGCCCGCGCAGCGCACCTCGGCGACGCAGGGACGGCTCGTCTCGACCCAGACGGTCGCCGACGAGCCGTCCACGTATCTCAGCAGTGGTCCCAGACGTAGCCCCGCCATGAGCGATCACTCACTCCTTCTCTGCCGGGTTCACCTGCGGGCGCGCCCCTTCGGCTCACCCTCCTCCGTCGCCCCGTACGGTACGGAACGACGGAGGGGAACGGGGAGGTTCCGGACCACTTTCTCGTTTCTCGCGCGTGTGTCAGCAGCTTGCCAGGTAGATGGTGAGGGCGCTCTTCTCGGCGGAGTCGACCGAGAGGTCGTAGTAGTACTTCACCTGGACCCAGGCACGGACGTACGTGCAGCGGTAGGCCGTGCGCGACGGCATCCAGGTGGCGGGGTCCTGGTCGCCCTTCGACTGGTTCACGTTGTCGGTGACCGCGATGAGCTGCGGGCGGGTGAGGTCGTTGGCGAAGGCCTGACGGGTGGCGCTGCTCCAGCCGTCGGCGCCGGAGTCCCAGGCCTCGGCCAGCGGTACGAGGTGGTCGATGTCCAGGTCGGAGGCGAGTGTCCAGGTGGCGCCGTCGTACGGGGAGTACCAGCTGCCGCTGGTGGAGGCGCAGGCGGAGTCGGTGACGACGTTCGTACCGTCGCGCTTGAGGACCGTCTCGCGGGTGTTGCAGGTGCCGCTGATGGTGATCCAGTGGTTGAACAGGTCCCGGTTGTACCCGGTGCGGTCCTCCGTCGCCACGGTGAGGGTGGCGAGGTAGGAGCGGGCGGTGGTGGCGCTGATGGGGGTGGGGAGTGCGGCGGAGGCGGTGGGAGCGTTGAAGAGCGCGGCGGAGGCTATCAATCCGCTGAGCGCCGCGAGTATGCTGACTCGTCGACGCGCGTAGAACCTGCGCATGTGAACTCCTTGTGGGGCCGGGGGTGTTGGGGAGCGGCGATTGAAGGGTCGCGTCGTGGTGTTACCGGCGGATGTGCGTAGGGTGAGAAGTTAATGACGTGGGCATGACACGACAAGGGGTGCGGTCGTGATTGTGGCCGGGCGTCTTCGGGGTGGGGTGGCGGGCGCGGGTGGGTGGGGCTTCTCGCGCAGTTCCCCGCGCCCCTGAAAAGCAGGGGCTGCGCCCCGGGCTTTTCGGCGGTGGGTCTGTGGCCGGGGGCCGCGACCCGCCCCGTGCGGGAAGTCCCGCCCGCCCACCGCACCCGCCGTACGATCACCCGCCCCCGAGGCCTCCTGCGCCTCGGCGTACCATGGACCGCGCAGAAGGGGAGTAGCTCTTCGCCGGACCGTCGACATACTGCTCAGCTCGTCTGAGCCGGCGCCCGGAGGCGGGTCCCGTTGACCGGGGCCCTGCCAGCGAGACCTTCGGCAAGCAGTGCATCGTCCGTGCCGTCCGGCGCGGGCCGACCGTGTGCTGCCGTGCCGAGGTGTCGCGTCAGCGGATGATCTCTCTCGGTGGGGTGGCCCGACCGATTGAGGAACCTTGATCAGCTTCAGCGTCACGGCGCTCGTCTTCGGCGTCGTCTTTCTCGCAGAACTCCCCGACAAGACCGCCCTCGCCGGCCTCGTCCTCGGCACGCGCTACCGCGCCTCGTACGTCTTCGCCGGAGTCGCCGCCGCCTTCGCCGTGCACGTCACGCTCGCGGTGGCCGCGGGCAGCGTCCTCACGCTGCTGCCGCAGCAGATCGTGCACGCGCTCACCGGCGTGCTGTTCCTGGGCGGTGCGGCGGTACTCCTGAGGGCGAAGGACGGGGCCGACGGCGACGCGGAGATCCGCAGGCCCGAGGACCAGAGTTTCTGGAAGGTCTCGGGGGCCGGATTCATGCTCATCCTGGTCGCCGAGTTCGGTGACCTCACCCAGATCATGACGGCGAATCTCGCGGCCCGGTACGACGACCCTCTCTCCGTGGGGCTCGGGGCGGTCCTCGCCCTGTGGGCCGTGGCGGGGCTCGGCATCGTCGGCGGCAAGGCCCTGATGAAGCGGGTTCCACTGGCGCTGATCACGCGGATCGCCGCCGTGCTGATGCTGGGCCTCGGTGTGTGGAGCCTGTGGGAGGCCGTGGCGGGATGAGTGGGCCGAATGGGTGAGGGGGTGGCGGGGGCCCGGATTGTTTTGTACCGTGAGGGAACAAAGTGGCTCCCGCCCGCATTCCCTGACCGGTGGGCGGGGCCGCCTTGTTCCCTCCGGGCCGCCTCGCCGGGTGCGTCCCCGTCCGCGGCCCCCTTTTTCGCGCCTTGGAGCTGCTGATGACGGCCACGACCGTTCTGACCGCCCGCGCCCTCCTGCTGGACATGGACGGCACCCTCGTCAACTCGGACGCCGCCGTCGAACGCGTCTGGCGGCGCTGGGCCGAGCGGAACGGGCTGGACGGCACCGAGATCATGAAGGTGGTCCACGGCCGCCAGGGGTACGCCACGATGGCCGTCCTGCTGCCGGACCGGCCCATGGAGCAGAACCTCGCGGACAACGCGCGGATGCTGGCCGAGGAGACCGCCGACGTGGACGGCGTCGTCCCGATACCCGGCGCGCCCGAGTTCCTCGCCTCCCTCGTCGCCGGCGGTGTGCCGCACGCCCTCGTGACCTCGGCGGATGTCGCGCTGTCCACGGCACGGATGGGCGCGGCCGGGCTGGCGCTGCCCGAGGTGCGCATCACCGCCGAGTCCGTCGGCGCGAGCAAGCCGGACCCCGAGGGCTTTCTGAAGGGTGCCGCCGAACTGGGCGTCGCGCCCGAGGACTGCGTCGTGTTCGAGGACTCCGAGGCGGGGATCCGGGCCGGGCGCGCCGCGGGGATGCGGGTCGTGGGGGTCGGGGAGCGGGCCCGGTCCCATGGGCCGGACGTCGTGGTGCCGGACCTGACCACGCTGCGGGTAGAGGTCGCAGCGGATGGTCTGATCCGGCTCACGGTGGGTTGAGGTGCGTGGGGGCGCTGTGGGGGTGGTGGGCGTCGTCGGGCGCGCCCTGCGGTCGGTGTAGCCCTGTAGTCGGTGTAGTCGGTGTAGTCGGTGTAGTCGGTGTAGTCGGTGTAGTTGGTCGCGCCCTGGGGTCGATTGAGGCTTTCGGTGTCAGCGGCGGTCGTCGAGTACCTCCGTCAGTCTGGTGAAGCCGTCGGTGCCGTGGCCCTGGGCGATGGCGCGGCGGACGAAGCCTTCGGCCGACCGCATGACGCTCGCGTCGATGCCATGGGACTCGGAGACCTCGACGATGTGGGTCATGGTCGACAACGCCGAGGTGAGCGGGTTGCCCTCGCCCGAGTGCCGGCCGCTGTCGACCTCCTTCGCGCCCTCTTCGAAGAGCGGCGGCAGGATCGCGGCGATCCCCTGGGCGAACGGGGTCAACTCCTGTGCGCTGACACCCTCCGCCCGGGCCAGCGCCAGGGCATGGGTGTAACCGGCGATCGCGGTCCAGAAGAGGTCGAGCAGCGCGACGTCGTACGTGGCCGCCCGGCCGATGTCCTCCCCCAGGTGCGTGTGGGTGCCGCCCAGCGCGTCCAGTACGGGCCGGTGGGCGCGGTGCAGCTCCGTGTCGCCGCTGTAGAGGAACACGCCGTCCGGGGTGCCGATGGTGGGCGTCGGCGTCATGATCGCCCCGTCCAGGTAACCGACGCCGTGCTCGGCCGCCCACGCGGCGGTGTCCCGGGCCCGGCGCGGGGTGTCGGCGGTCAGATTGACCACCGTGCGGCCCTTGAGGGCCTCGGTGACCGCCGGGGTGCGCAGTATCGCGTCCGAGGCGTCGTAGTTGACCACGCAGACGACGGTCAGCGGGCTCGCGGCCACCGCCTCCGCGGCAGACCCGGCGCCGATCGCGCCGCGCGCCACCAGTTCCCCGTCCCGGCCCGGCGTACGGTTCCAGACCGTGGTCCGCAGCCCGGCGTCCAGGAAGGCGCCGGCGAGGGCCCGGCCCATCGGGCCCAGGCCGAGTACGGTGACGGTGGGAGCGGGGGTGGTGCCGCCGGCCGCGCCGGACGGGGCGGGGGTGGTGGCCGTGTGCTGTTCGGTGTGTGCGGGCATGACTCGGTAACTCCTGTGGAGAATGGGTCAGTTCGTGGAATCGCGACTGATGGGGCTGGGGGAGCGGGAATGAGGCGCAGGCGTGCCCAGGACGCGAGTGTGTGCGGGGTGACCGCGGCGATCGCCGTGATCGAGGGGAAGTGGAAGACGTCGTTGCTCTGGCTGCTGGAGTCCGGCCCGCACCGTCCGGGTGAGCTGCGCCGGCTGCTGCCTGGGCTCAGCGAGAAGGTGCTGACGCAGGCGCTTCGCGAGATGGAGACGGACGGGCTCGTGCACCGGGAGGTGCACGATGTGCTGCCACTGAAGACCGTCTACTCCCTGACCCCGTTCGGCCGCGAACTCTCCGAGGCGCTGGGGCCCTTGTCGGACTGGGGGCACCGACGCCTGGAGACACTCAGCGGAGCCTCGCAGCCGGCGACGTCATCGTCGTAGCCTCGCTGTCACGTCATCGTCTGGTCATCGTCTCGTCTTCCGTCCCCGCTCGGTGGTGCGCCCCGTCGGCCGCTCCCTCACCACAAGGATCGTCCGACACCGCCCGGCCGCCAAGTACCCACAAAAAGGTGGGTACTTATGGCTTCCGGTCGCGCAGCCGCAGTGCTTACGCCGGACAACGGCGTCGAGTTGGGGTGGGATGACTGGATGGAACGCATCGAGGCCGAGCTGTTCACGGATCCAGGTAACGACGCGGTCGTCCGCCTGCCCCCGCGCAGGTTTCCGGGCGTGCTGATCCAGGGAGATTCCCTGTCGATTCTCCGCGCCGACGTCGCCGGAATCGTGGAAGCCTGCGACCAGGGCGACATCGTCGAAGCGCGAGAGACCGCGGCGCTCGTCCTCTCCGGCCTCGATGAGCTGTTGGCTCGCTACACGACGGCCCTCAAGGCCAACGGCATCCCCGTCCCCTTCCACCAGGCGCCCTGATCGGTGTCCCGGGGCCTGTGGCTCATGGGTCGGGGACGGCGGGCGGGTGCGGACCTGGCCGAGAACGGGCGAGCAGGTCGGTGACGAGACCGTGGTGCCCGCGGCGGGCCTGGCGGTCGCGGTGACGCCTGACGGGCGCCCGGCGGGCGCATGCGGTATGGGGCCGGCGGTTCCGGTTTCTCGCCGACCCCGCCCCGTGCGGTCCTCCCGGCGGGTCGAGCCCTCGTCCTGAGGGGGCGGTTCCCCCGCCCGGGTGGCGGCTGTGTGGGCGGGGGCCTTCGCGTGGGGGGGAGTCTGACGGGATCAGGAGTCGGTCTTCGGGCCCGTCTGCTGGAGGACCTCGAAGGTCCAGACGGAGGAGTCGGCGGCGGCCGGCTTCGGGCGGTCGCCGCCCCCCTGGTGGGCCTGCTTCATGGGGCCCTCCATCCACGCCTGGAAGGCAGCCTCGTCGCGCCAGCGGGTGTAGACGAGGTAGTTGTCGGTGCCGTCGACGGGGCGCAGGAGCTCGAACCACTCGAAGCCGTCGGAGCTCTCGACCACCCCGGCGCGGGAAGCGAACCGCTTCTCCAGCGTCTCGCGCTGCTCGGCCGGAACCGTGAGGACGTTGATCTTGACGATGCTCATGACCTCATCCTGCATCACGCACGACGAGGCAGCACCGGCCGACCCCCGTCGGTCACGGCTCCTTCGTCTCGGACTCCAGGCGCTGCCGGGTCACCAGGCCGTAGACGCCCGGCTCCTCCTTGTCCTTCGTGATGCCGCGGGTGTTCTGGTAGACGAGGACGGCCTGTTCGACCTGTTCGTCGAAGTTCTGGTCGATGTCACCGGTGTAGATGCCCAACTGGCGCAGCCGGAGCTGGAGTTCGGTGACCTCGGGGTCGTCGTCGCCGAGGCGGAGCGTCTTGGGGACCACCAGTCGGCTGTCGTCCGCCTCGTTCGCGCCGGCGGCCGAGGAGCCCGTGGAGGCGCCCGCGCTCGGCGCGCTCTGCTCGGGGGCCGGCGACACGGACGGCGACGGCGGGCCCGACGGCTCCGAGGGTGACGGAGAGGGCGACGGGTTCTTCGTGGGGCTCGGCGACCCCGCGCCGCCGCTCGTCGGCGCGGGTGCGGCCACCCCGCCCCCGCCGCCCTCTCCGGACGGCTCGACCGGCGACGCCTCCCCGTCGGGTGACGTGTCCGGCACGCTCGCCCGTAGGTCGTCGGGCAGCGCGCGGTCCCGCTCGGGGGCCTCGTACGAGAACAGCCCGCTCGCGAACCCGGCGGCGGCCATCACTCCGGCGGCGGCTGTCCCGGCGAGGGCGACCATCAGCCCCGTACGCCGACGGCGCCGGCCCCGGGGACGCCCTGCCGAGGGTGCGGCGGTGGCGGAGGAGGGGGAGAAGGCGGAGGTGAAGGGGGTCGCGGGCGCCGCCGAGGTCGCGGGGCCGGAGAGGGACCGCCGTCCGGGTGACGCGCCCGGCGCGGTCGCGGTCGTCGCCGCCGGCGCCGTGGTCATCGGCGCCGTGGTCGTCGACGCCGTGGTCGTCGGCATCGCGATCGTCGGCGTCCGGTCGGGGCCGGGGACTACGGGGGCTCCGGGGGTGTCGGAGTGCTGCGAGGCGCCTGGGGGGACGTCGTTCTCGTCGCCCAGTTCCACGTAAGGGCGTATCCGGAGGGGGTCGAAATCCTCCGCGGCCGCCGCCTCGGCCGAACGGGTCTCTAGCAGGGCCTCGGACGCGCGGCGGCCGCACGCGCAGGACGGCGTGCCGTCCGAGGCCCGGGGTGTGAAGCACTCCGGGCATATGTGACTGGTCGGTTCACTCACGTGTCGTTCCTCCCCGCGAAGACTCCAGAGTTTAAGCAAAAGGTCGACACAGAATCTCCCAGGCGCCCCGGGAATCACGGGTTCCGGAAAGCCTCGACAGGCCATAACCGGTCACACCGACCACCATGGAACGGACATGGAGGAAGAGGAAGAAGGAGAGGAGACTGAGGGCGCTGTACGAGGCTCTCGGGTCCTCAGGAGGTCCGCATGACCGACGACACCAGTCGCGAGCCCGCGCACGAGCCCACGCAGGGGCCCACGCAAGGGCCGTCCCGTGGGCCCGGCCCCGCCGGCACCCCCGTCGGCGTCCCCGCCGGACGCACACCCCCGCCCGGCCCCCGTGGTCACGGCGTTCCCACCTCCGAGCGGGTGCCCGGTGGGGTGATGGTCTCCATCGGGGCCCTGCTGCTGGGGATGCTGCTGGCCGCGTTGGACCAGACGATCGTGTCGACGGCCCTGCCGACGATCGTGAGCGACCTCGGCGGGCTGGAGCATCTGTCGTGGGTGGTCACCGCGTACATGCTGGCGGCGACGGCGGCCACCCCGCTGTGGGGCAAGCTGGGGGACCAGTACGGCCGGAAGCGGCTGTTCCAGACGGCGATCGTGATTTTTCTCATCGGGTCGGCGTTGTGTGGAGCGGCCCAGAACATGCCCCAGTTGATCGGGTTCCGCGCGCTGCAGGGCCTCGGCGGCGGCGGACTCATGGTGTTGTCGATGGCCATCGTCGGGGACTTGGTCCCGCCGCGCGAACGCGGGCGCTACCAGGGGCTGTTCGGCGCGGTCTTCGGTGCGACGAGTGTGCTCGGGCCGCTGCTGGGCGGCCTGTTCACCGAACACCTCAGCTGGCGTTGGGTGTTCTACGTCAACCTGCCCGTCGGAGCGGTCGCGCTGGTCGTCATCGCCGCCGTGCTGCGCATCCCGCGCCGGTCCGAGCGGCATGTCATCGACTACCTCGGGACCTTCCTGATCGCCTCCGTGGCCACCTGCCTGGTCCTGGTCGCCTCCCTCGGCGGCACCACCTGGGACTGGAACTCGCCGCAGATCATCGGCCTCTCCGTGCTGGCCGTGCTGCTGGTCGCCGCCTTCGTCGCCGCCGAGCGGCGGGCCGCCGAACCCGTCCTCCCGCTCAAGCTGTTCCGCGTCCGCACCTTCACCCTGTCCGCCGTGATCAGCTTCGTCGTCGGGTTCGCGATGTTCGGCGCGATGACCTACCTGCCGACGTTCCTGCAGGTCGTGCATGGCATCTCGCCGACCATGTCCGGCGTGCACATGCTGCCGATGGTGTTCGGGCTGCTGTTGTCCTCGACGGTCTCCGGACAGATCGTCAGCCGTACGGGTCGCTGGAAGGTGTTCCCCCTCGCCGGCACGGCCGTCACCACGCTGGGACTGCTGCTTCTGCACCAGTTGGACGCGAACAGCGGCGACGGTGAGATGAGCGCGTACCTCTTCGTCTTCGGGGCCGGGCTCGGCCTCGTCATGCAGGTCCTCGTCCTCATCGTGCAGAACGCCGTCTCCTACGAGGACCTCGGCGTCGCCACCTCCGGCGCGACCTTCTTCCGGTCCATCGGCGCCTCGTTCGGCGTAGCCGTCTTCGGTACGGTCTTCGCCGGGCACCTCGGCGAGAAGCTCACCGACGCGCTCGACGGGGCCGCGCTGCCCTCCGGCGTCACGGTGGAGGGGCTGAAGGCCGACCCGCGCGAGATCGCCGAACTCCCCGCCGCGCTGCGCCCGCCCGTCCTCGACGCGTACGCCTCCTCCATCACGGACGTCTTCGTCTACGCGGCCCCGGTCGCCCTCCTCGGCTTCGTCCTCGCCTGGTTCCTGCGCGAGGACCGGCTGCGGGCGTCCGTGACGGCGCCGGACGCCACCGAGACGCTGGCCAGCAACCCGGTCGAGCGGTCGTCGTACGACGAGGTGTGCCGGGCGTTGTCGGTGCTCGGGTCCCGGGAGGGCCGCCGGGAGATCTACCGGAAGATCACCGCACGGGCCGGTTACGACCTGCTGCCAGCCACGAGCTGGCTGCTGCTGCGGATCCGGCGGTACGGCTGGGCCGAACCCGCCGTGCTCGCGGAGCGCAGCACCGTCCCGCTCGACGTGGTCATGGCCGCGACCCGGCAGGTCGAGGAGCGGCGTCTGGCCCGTCGCGACGGCATCGACCTCGTCCTCACCGACACCGGCCGTCAGGCCGCCGACAGGCTCGCCAAGGCCCGCGAGGACTCCCTCGCCGAACTCCTCGGTGACTGGTGGGGCCGCGACCGGCCCACCGACCTCGTCCGCCTCGTCGAGGAACTCAACGCCGAGCTGTGCGGCTCCGACGAGGAACGGCCGCACGCCGAAGGGGCGATCACCCGCCGACAGACCGTCAGGCCGACGTCCTCCGGCTCCCACACACCGCCCACACCGCCCACACCTCCTACGAGTCCCACCTCGCCGTCAGTTCCTTCGTGAACCAGTGGTCCGCGAACTCCTCGTCGTTGTGCGGGGCGCTCTCCGCGTAGCCGAGCCGTGCGTAGAGCGCCCGGGCCTCCACCAGGTCTCCCCGGGTGTCCAGCACGATCCGCTCGGCGCCCAGTGCGCGGGCCGCGTCCTCGGCCGCGGCCACGAGCAGCGCGGCGCCGCCCCTGCCCCGGGCCTCGGTCCGTAGGAAGACCCGCTTCAGCTCGGCCGTCGTGGCGTCCGCCAACCGCACCCCCGCCGTGCCGACCGGCTCGCCCTCGTACCGTGCCACCAGCAGCACCCCGTCCGGCGGTGCGAGGTACTCCCCGGTGTCCGCCGCGATCTCCCGCTCCAGCTCGTCCGGGTCCGTGACATGACCTTCGTGCAGCAGATACCAGCGGTCGCTGACCTCCGTGTAGTACGCCCGCCAGAGGGCCGCGGCGACGGGGGAGTCGTAGGGCTCGGCGGCCACGGACCAGCGGGCGGGAGCCGGCGGGGCGGGGGGCGTCGGTGGGGTGGGCGGCGAAGTCGGCGTGGGCGTCGAACGGGTCATGGCGGTCATTGTCCGGAGCGGGGACGGGCTGCTCGCAAACGATTTACGCCGTCGTCCCGTCCGTCGCCCCGTCCGTCCCTTCGTGCGTCCCGCCGTCCGTCCCGCGTCACGCCGTCGTCCCGCGGACACGCGCTTGCCGTTTGAACGACCGGGTTCGGGCAACCCGGTGCGAAACGGCCCGACGGGGCGAGACGCCCGGGCCGAGGACTCTGGAAGGCATTCATGTCCACAGGATTGATCATCGCTTTGATCGTGATCGTGGCGGTCGTGGTCGTGGTGGCCGCCGTCCTGACCCTGCGCGCCCGTAGGAGCGCGGGTGGCGGCGGTTCGCTGAAGCGGCGTTTCGGACCCGAGTACGACCGGGCCGTGGCCCGCCACGACGGTGACGAGCGGGCCGCTGCCCGGGAGCTCGCGGAGCGGGTGAAGCGGCACGGCTCGCTGGAGAAGCGGCCGCTGCCGAGCGCCGAGCGCGAACGGTACGAGTCGCGCTGGGCCGCCGCCCAGGAGCGCTTCGTCGACTCGCCCCGTGAGGCGGTCGCCGAGGCGGACCGGCTGCTCTCCGAGGTGGCCGCGGCCCGCGGCTTCCCGGAAGAGGGCCGCTACGAGACCCAGTTGGAGGCGCTCTCCGTCCACCACGCCCACCATGTGCAGGGCTACCGCCGGGTGCACCTCGCGGCGCACACCACCGACGGCACCGCACAGGGGCGCGCGGGAGCGGGTGACGCCAACGGCGTCGCCCCCGGCACCGGCACCGAGGACCTGCGCGAGGCCATGATCGAGGCCCGCGCCCTGTTCGAGGACCTGGTGACACCGGACCGCCGGGACGCGCGGGCGGACCGTGACGCCACGGCCGGACACCCGGGCCACCGCGACGGCTCGGTGCGACGCGACGGGCGCGACGGTGCGGCTGCCGACGGCCGCCACCGGTCCCATCTGCCATGGGCGCCGGCCAGGCGCCACGCGAAAGGGAGTTGAGGGGGATGACTGACGACGTGACGAGGGGCGAGGGCATCCGCGAACGCGGTCCGCGTGACACGCGGGAAGCGGACGCGAGGAGCGACGGCACGCGGGCGAGCGGTACCCCCGCGGGCACCCGCGCGGCCGACGCGACCGGCTCGGCGACCGGCTCCGCGATCGGCGGCACCGGCACCGGCGCTCCGCTGGTGGCCGGCCACGAGGAGGGCCGCACCGGCGGTCGTACCGAGCACCGGACGATGGGCGTCCGCGACGAGCCCGGCCGGGGTCGGGGCGAGGACGCCGCCAGGGCTTCCGACGGGGATGGCTCCCGGTCCGCCGGATCTCCTCTGCTGTCCCACGACGAGAGCGACAAGCTGACGCTGCGGATGCAGCACGCGGTCGGCGGGTTCGTCGACGGGCCCCGGTCCGCCGTCGAGGAGGCCGATCACGTCCTGGAGGAGGTCACGGCCCGCTTCACCGACGCGATGACCCGGCGGCGCCGCACCCTCCGCAACTCCTGGGAGACCACCGCCGACGACCGCGCCACCGCGACCGACACCGAACAGCTCCGCCTCGCCCTGCGCGACTACCGTGAGCTGACCGAACGGCTGCTGCGCCTCTGACGGCGACAGCGGCACACGACGAGACCGCGCCCCGGGTCGTGCCCCGGGGCGCGGTCTCCTGTGCGGGACGGGGTGACGGGACGAAGGGGTGGTCGGCCTCGGGCCGCCCCGTCAGACGATGGTCGTGATCTCGAAGCGGGGGTCGGGGCGACCCCCTTCGACCGTGCGCTGTCTGGGGTCCATGCCCACGGTCCGCAGCGTCGGGTGGGCCGCCAGCGCCGACAGGTCCACGGCGGTGAAGCTGCGGTCGAGCAGCAGGGTGTGCAGGTGGGGGAAGGCGGTGAGCCACTCCCAGGTGGGGGTCCGGTCGGCGCGCAGCCACAGGCAGGTGAGGCTCTCCGGGGCGAGGGCGTTCACCAGGTCGTCCGGGGTGAGGTCGTCCCCGATCCGCAGCCGGGGCCGGCCGCCGAGGCGGCTGATCGCGGAGAGCTCGGCCTCGGTGACGATCTCGAAGTAGATGTCGTCGCCGGGGAGCCGGGCGATGACCTCGCTGGCGTACTGCTCGGTGTCGAAGCGGTGCCAGGCCTGGGCGACATGGCTGCGCACGACCGGGTCGGGGTGGTCCGTGTAGCGGGCGAGGACGGGGATCGCCGCGTCGCCGCCGATCAGCGTCGCCGTCCGTACGGTGTGGACGGCGGTGTCGGCCTCCTGGTTCTCCGGGCCGGGGAGCAGTTCGAGGACCACGGGACCCACCTGGGCCAGGTCCTGCGCCTCGGTGTTGTTCCTGGGCGGGATCAGCCGGGCGGCGCGCTCCTCCACCCGGGCGCGGATCGAGGGTTCGAGTTCCGTCGCGTGCTCCAGCGACACCATGGCGAGCAGATGCAGCAGGGTGCGCCGACGGGGGACGGCCACGTCGCCGCGCGTGATGAGCTCGCTCAGCAGGACCGCGCGCTCCTTGGGCCGCGCGTGCGCGATGGCCATCCGGATGACGTCCTCCCACTGGCTGTCCGTGGCGCGCAGCACCAGCAGGGACAGATCCCCCTCCTCCACGGCCGCCTTGGCGCCCAGGTAGTCCTGGAAGGTGCGGTGGACGAAGTCGATCGTGCCGGGCACGGGTTCGCGCAACACCCCGCTGCGCAGCAGCAGATGCCGGAAGACCTGTTGGGCCGTGCCCTGGCTGGCGGCGGCGGACACCGAGGGCAGGGTGTGCGCGATGATCCGCTCCGCCTGGTCGCTGTCGATCTCCGACTTGCCGTTCAGCAGGAACTTGTAGGCGAGCTTCTGCAGCAGTTGGGTCTTCGGTTCCTCGGTGAGGTCGATGCTGTCGGTGAGGCCCATGTTCCGTTCGATGTCACGGCGGGAGAGCAGCATCGACAGGGCGGCGTCGTACAGGTCCTTGCGGGCCCGGGGCAGGAAACCCCGGCGGTCCCGGTGCAGGGCGCAGATCAGGCCGCACATCAGGGGGTTGGTGGCCAGCCGGGACAGATCGCCCTTGGTGCGCACGGCCGCCATCAGCGACTGCTCGTAGCTGTCCAGCAGCTCCCAGTCGGAGGTGTCGCTGGCGCGGGCCGCCGAGTGCCAGCGCCGGATGAAATGGTTGACGTCGGCCTTGCTCATGGGCGCCAGGGAGCCCTCGGTGAACCCCTGGCCGTCCAGCCAGTGTTCCCGTACCGCGGAGGGGCGGGAGGTGATCAGCCACAGGTTGCCGGGGTAGGCGGCGATCAGGTCACGCAGCCACTCCTTGGCCTTCTCCCGGACGGTGGACGGCACTTCGTCCATGCCGTCGACCAGGAGCAGGCCGCGCCCGTCCCGCAGGACCCGGTCGGCCCAGCCGTGGGGCTGGGCGTCGGCGAGGGGATTGCGGGCGGCGGTCAGGAAGCGTCCGGGCGTGGGCAGGTCGTGCCAGGAGTGCGTCAGGGTCCGCAGCGCCAGCACGAACGGGACCCGGCCGGCGAGGGAGGCCAGATGGCCGTCGAGCGTGGTCCCCCGGGCGGCGGTGACCGCCAGCCACTGCACGAGGGTGGTCTTCCCGGACCCCGCGACGCCCCGCAGCAGGACCCGGTCACGTCCGTCCAGTACGTGATCGGCGCGGATCGGCAGCTGGCGGGTGCCGTCGCCGACGCCCAGCTCCAGGCTGAGATATGCCGTGTCCAACGGCCACTGGGCCGGGGAGTTGGTGAAGTCGATGCCGTAGATCGTGAGCGTGCCGTACTTCTCGATGACGTACGCCGCGTACCGCGCCTCGAAGGCGGCGTCCTCGCCGATCCGTGAGGGGGTGCGTTCCAGCAGGAGGTCGATCCGGGTGACGGCCTCGGCGAGCCGGCTGCTCTGGCTGACCAGGGTGCGGGCGACGAACGTCGAGCGCTGGGTGAAGAAGTGCAGGATGTGCAGGCAGGCGACGTCCACCAGGGTGTCGTGCAGCCGGGCGGCGTCGTCGGAGAGGTCGAAGGTCACCCGGGGGTCCGCGTCACGCAGCCGTCTGGCCAGTGCCCGGTGGCCGAGCTGCACCGCCTGGACGTCGTCCATCTCCAGGTCGCCCAGCGCGCTCAGCGTCCGGGCCAGCGCCGTGGCGACGGCCTCCTCCTCGTCGACGGCCACCGGCCGTTCGACCGGGCCGGCCGAACCGACGGCACGCGCGACCAGCTCCGCCGCGACCTTCTGGAGTTCCTTCTCGCCGAGGGTCCGCTTCTCGCCGCGGAACGACACCAGGCCCGAGACCCGCACCGGCCGGGAGACGAGACCGGCGCCGGCGCCCTGCTGCACGAAGAGTTTCTTGACCAGGGGAGCGACCACGCTCGACGCCAGGCGAGCACCGACGGCAGCAGCGTCCACACGTACCCCTTCCCCCGATGCCCCACAGCATAGGGACGCCGGGGGCTTCGGGGGAGCGGGTCGGCCGCACCGGTGCCGGGGGGGCCGGGCGGCGGGTTCAGCCCTCCTGGCTCTGCCGTCCCTCCCGGCGCTCTCGCCACTCGCGTACGACCTCATCCACGTCGTACGGCTTCAGGCCGAGCGGTGGTCCCGGTGGGGGCTTGAACATCATGTCGCGGATCTTGGCGTTGATCTCGGTGAGGATCTTGCGGACGACGCGTTCGGAAGGGGCCTCGGCGGCGGTCGCGAGAGCGTCCTCGGCCTCCTTGCGCAGGGCCAGCGTCGGGGGCAGGACGGACATGCCCTCACGGGCCATCTTCCGCTTGATCCACCACAGCTCGTCGTACGTGGTGTCGTCGCCCTCCAGGGGCCGGCCGACGCCCGGGAGGCTCTTGAAGTCGCCGCGCGCCTCGGCGTCGCGAATCTGTTTGTCGACGAAGGACTCGAAGCTGACACCGGGGGGCTTTCGCTCGGTCATGCGTCCATTGTGCCGGAGCCCGCACAACAGGACGATCCGGCGAATTATCATGCGGCGGCGGCGCGCCAAACGCGCCGTGCGCAGCGACAATCGGAGTTTGACCCGTTAGGAGCGGTACGTGCTCGAACTCACCATGGCCTCGGTCTCCGAGGCGGACGCCGGGGCGACGGCCGGCATGCAGATGGCCGACGCGCCCAGCGAGCCGGGCGGCGTGCTCCGGGTGGGCCGCGATCGGGCGGTGTGCCGGCTCGCGACACCGGACGACTGGCTCTTCGTCTCCCGCGTGCATCTGGAGTTCCTGTGCGCCCCCGACGGGAGCTGGCAGGTCACCTGGCTGCGCGGCTCGCACGCCGACCCGTCCTCCGAGGTGCGGCTGACCCTGCTCGGCCACCAGCCCTCGCCGCTCCCGTACGGCGGTACCGCGAAGCTCCCGCACGGCGGCTCCGGTGAGCTCGTCATCTACGACCGCACGGGCCCCCGCAGCGTCAACGTGGGCTTCTACCACGAGGCCTGACGACGCCGAGGGCCTTCGCACCCTCCGGCGCCGTCAGGCCGCGGTTCAGTCGAGCACCCGGGCCAGCGCGAAGCCGTCGTAGCCCTTGCTGCCCACGGTCTGGAGTGCCGTGCCGCTCAACCTCGGGTGCGTGGCGATGAGTTCGATGGCGGCCCGGGTCCCGCGGACGTCCGGTTCTGTGCTGTCGGCGTCGGCGACCCGGCCGCCGCGTACGACGTTGTCGACGACGATGACGCTGCCGGCCCGGGTGAGCTTGAGGGCCCACTCCACGTAGTGCGGGTTGTTGGCCTTGTCCGCGTCGATGAAGACCAGGTCGAACGGTTCGGGGTTCTCGTCGGTCAGCTTGGGCAGCGACTCCAGGGCGGGGCCGACCCGTACCTCGACGAGCCCGCCGAGGCCGGCGCGCGCGATGTTGCGGCACGCGACCTCCGCGTGCCGGGCGCTGTACTCCAGGGAGATCAGGCGGCCGTCGGCGGGCAGCGCGCGGGCCAGCCAGATGGTGCTGTAGCCGCCCAGGGTGCCGATCTCCAGGATGCGCCGGGCGCCCTGGATCAGGGCGAGGAGGTGGAGGAACTTGCCCTGGTTGGCGGCGACGTCGATGGCCGGGAGTCCGGCCGCCTCGTTGTCGCGCAGTGCCGCCGCCAAGGCCTCGTCGTTCGGGGCGAGGTGGGTGCTGAAGTAGGCGTCGACGTCGTCCCAGGTCCGTGACTCGCTCATGAAGCTGTGCCTCCGCGCCTTCCGTCGGGTAATTACTTAGAACAGCTAAGTAGGTGCGCTAATGAATATAGGCGCGGGGCATGCTCTCTGTCAGCGGTTACCGGACGTGTTTCAGCCGTTCGGTGCGGACTTGGGGCCGGCCGGGGCCTCGGGTGCCGGCGGCTGGGCCCCCGGCGGCATCGGAGCCCCGGGCGGCACCGGAGCTCCCGGCGGTATGTGCGCCCCGGGCGGGTAGGCGCCCGGGGCCCCCTGCGGGTAGGCGCCCGGCGTCCCCGGCGGGTAGGTGCCCGGCGGCATGAAGACCGCGCCCGGCGGGGGTACGGGCGGCAGTTGCCGCTTGGTGTTGCGTCTGAGCACGATCGCGACGGCCACCGCCTTGATCGCCAGCACGGCCATGCCGATGCCGAAGGACAGCAGCCAGCCGGGGATGCCCCATACGGTCCACATCTCGTCCACGTGGATGACCTCTCGATAGGTGTCGTCGGCCGCGGCCCGCCGCAGCGTGTGGTCGCCGGAGATCCGCTCCGGCCGCGGGAAGTCCTGCTCGACGGCGGTGAGGAAGTCCGTGCCGCCCTCGGTCAGGTCGCCGAGCGTGCCGGCCGGTGCGCCGAGACGGCCGGCGAACGTCACCTCCGGCTCGTCCCCGCCGATCGCCGAGCCCGGTTCCATCCGGTGCTCGGCGAGCACGTACAGGCCGAGCGCCTGCGGCGTGGCGGCCAGGCGCGAGAGCCGCATCGGGTAGACCGGCTCGTCGCTGGCGAAGGTGAGGTGGAGCGGGTCGAGGGTGCCGGAGAGCGGGGCGGCGTCGGCCGGGTCCTCCGGCGCCAGCCGGATCGCCACGTACTCCCACTGCTGCCGGACGTACGGCTCCAGCGCCGTGTCCAGGCGGTCCGGGAGCCGGAAGCCGTTCTCGTCCAGCCAGTCGCCGAGCGCACCGGAGTCGGTGGCGGTCAGCCGGGCCACGTCGAACGGGCCGAGCCGCTCACGGCCGACGACGTCCACCGAGGACCGCGGGGCGCCGGGCGCGGCGTCCCCCGTCATGCCGTCGCCCTCGAACATGTCGAACGGCCAGTCGCCCGAGCGTGGCCAGAAGTACTCACGCCTCTCGTACACGGGCGCGGTCTCCTCGTCGAGCTGGTCGAAGAGGGCCGCGTCGCCCAGCTCCACCGTCGCCCGGTTCGGCACCGGCATGATCCACGCGGCCGTCCGGGCGTCGCCGGAGACCGTCAGACTCATCACGATCTGTTCCTCGCGGCCGTCCCAGCGCACCACGGACCGCTCGCGGCTCACCCGCACGCTCCGCTCGTCGTCCGGCACCATCGCGCCGCAGCCGCAGGCGTACGCCGGTGCCACGAGCGACGCCAACTGAAGCCCCAGCAGCGCCAGCACGACCACCACAAGCCGTCCGCGTACGTCGCGCCCCCCGCGCGCCCTCTGTGCCGGACGCGCGCGCCCCCGTACGAAACCCTTCATCCCCCGTGCCCTTTCGCCACCCGCTGACGTGCCGTACCGCTCGGAGCCATGGTTCCAGGTGTTTGTCAGTGGCCTGTCACCAGCGGGCCCGCGATGCGCATCCGTCGGGCCGCGTCGTGCCCTTGAGCGGGCGGGCGGCCTTCCGCCCACTATCGTCATCCGGACAAAACAGGGGCGACTCTCAGGTGAAGTCGGGGTTGCCCGCGTCTCACCGTCGGGACAGTGCGAGCCTTCTCGGTGGGACGGTCGACGGGGCGGGAGGACGACAGCGCGTGGCGACGGAGCAGAGCAGACCGGGCGGTGCCGCGGGTACGGGTGCGACGGCGGCGCGGCTGGGGGCCCTGCGGGCCGTGCTGTGGCTGGTCGCCGGCATCCTGGCGGTGCGTCAGATCGCGGTCGTGCTCCACTCGCCCAAGGGCGAGCGGCTGACGGACCTGGAGACCTGGGTCGGGCCCAGCGGCGTCCTCCATGTGAACGGCTCGCTCTACGACTCGACGCGGTTCACCGGCACCCCCTTCGGCGGCCTCGTCCTCAAGCCCCTCACCCGTACGGCCGAACAGGCCCTCGGCTGGGGCTGGACCTTCGGCACCCTCCTGCTGGTCGTCGCCCTCGGCCTGGTCGCCGCCCGCGCCCTGCCCCAGCCCGTCACCCGCCGCACCGCCCTGCTCGCGGCGCCCGTCGCGGTCACCCTGCTGATGCTGTCGTTGCCGGTGCGCAACACCCTCTACCTGGGCCAGACCAGCATCATCCCCGTCCTGCTCGTGCTGGCGGGCTGCTTCGCGGTCCGGGGGGAGCGCACCAGCGGGGCCTTCATAGGGCTCGCCGCGGCCTTCCAGCCGACCGTGCTGCTGTTCGTGCCGCTGTTGTGGTTCACCGGCCGCAGGCGAGCCGCCGCGAGCACCGGGATCACGTTCGCCGGGGCCACCGCGCTGGCCTGGGCGGCGATGCCGCACGACTCGTTCACCTACTGGGTGCACCACCTCGCGGGCGTCGGCCTCGGCGGCCGGGCGGACGACCTCGCCAACCAGTCCCTGCACGGCGCGCTGCTCCGGCTCGGACTGGAAGGCCCGCTGGAGATCGTCGTCTTCTTCGCGCTGGCCGTCGCCGTCGCCGTGGCCGGTACGCGGCGGGCCATCCACTACGCCCGCGACGGACAGTTGCTGCTCGCCGTCGCGATCACCGGCTGTGTCGTGGTCGCCGTCTCCCCGACGTCCTGGAAGCACCAGCTGCTGTGGGTGCTGCTCGCGGTCGTCGGCCGGGTCGGCACGAAGGCGTCCTCGCGGTACGTGTGGCCGGTCGCGGTCGTCCTGGTGATGACCCTGCCGGCGAAGATGATGGTCCCGAACGTGGACGTCCTGCACCCGGCCCGTGACAACGTGGTCCTGCTGGCCGCGCTCGCCGCCGCCCTCGTCGTGCCGTTCCTCTCCCGCACCTCGGAGTACTACCGGGCGCCGATCCCCACGGAGTACGCCCCGAGGGCGGAGACCCGCTTCAGCTGGGCCCCGCTGTTGCGCCGGGTGGCCACCCGGCCGAACCTGCTCCTCGAACTGCTGCTGATCCGCGTCACGTACGCGGCCTACCAGCGCACCCGCCTGGAGGCGACCGCCAGCCGGGCCACCGCCGAGGAGCACGCCCGGCAGATCCTCTCCGCCGAGAAGGCCCTGTTCCTCGACATCGAGCACTGGTTCAACCATGCCGTGGTCCGGATCGACTGGCTGCGGGACTTCTTCGACTTCTACTACACGTCGTTCCACTTCGTCGTCCCGCTGAGCGTCCTCGGCGTCCTCTACTGGCGCCGCCCCGCCGACTACCGCTGGGCCCGCACGGCCATCGGCTTCACCACGGTCCTCGCGCTCGTCGGTTTCTTCTTCTACCCCCTGGCGCCGCCGCGGCTGATGCCCGGCCTCGGCATCATCGACACCATCCACGGCGTCCAGGACTTCTCCCGGCCGGACTACGGCAAGCTGACCGAACTCACCAACCAGTACGCGGCGATGCCGTCCCTGCACTTCGGCTGGTCCCTGTGGTGCGGGCTCACGATCGCGATCGTCGCCCCCAGGGTGTGGATGAAGGTCCTCGGTCTGCTGCATCCCTTCTTCACGGTCCTGGCGATCGTCGCGACCGGCAACCACTGGATCCTCGACGCCGTCGGCGGCGCGGCCGTCGTGGGCGCCGGCTTCGGCCTCACCTACCTCCTGACCGGGCCCCGCACGGACACGGTCCGCGAGGACGACGGGGGACCGCGCGACGGAGCCCGGCCGGACGGCGGGCTCACCTCGGCCGGGCGGCGCAAGAGCGGGTGACGGCGGTGGACTCCCTGCGCGAGGCCCTCTGCTGGAGGGGGCCGGTCTCGGTGAACGTGTTCGTCCTGGGGGCCGGCTGGACGCCCCTGCCGAAGGAGGCCTTCCACCTCGCCGGGCTCGTGCCCGACGCCGTGTCGGCGTTCCCGCTGAGGGAGCCGCCGCCGGCCGTGGCGCGGCTCGGGCTCGTCTCGTACGACCTCGACTTCGAGGACGACTCGCTCGATCTCCACGCCTACACGCGGGCGGTCCTCCGCCGGGTCTGCGAGGGCGCGCGGGCCGTCGCCTGGACCGCCTTCGAGGGCTCCTTCCACTACGACGAACTGCTCACCGAGCAGGTGGCCCACCAGGTCTACGGCTACTGCGTGAGCGGCGGCGAGCCGGTCACCGCATGGGACATCACGGCCCTGCGCGGCGCTCGGTGGCGCTCCCGCGTCGCGGAGGCCCGCGTCGCCCTGGAGACACTGCTGTCCGCTTCCCTGGGCTGACCGGGGCCGACCGGGCCGGGACGGGGACGGGCCGACGGCGCCGGGAGGCCGTCGGCCCGAGTGCGGGGGTGGGGTCGGATGCCCTCAGCCGGTGGTGACCTGGAGGTGCTTCACCCCGTTGATCCAGGCCGAGCGCAGCCGGTCGGGTTCACCGGCGAGTCTGAGGTCCGGCATCGCGTCGGCGATCGCGTTGAAGATCAGGTCGATCTCCAGGACCGCGAGGGACTTGCCGAGGCAGAAGTGCGGGCCTCCGCCGCCGAACCCGAGGTGGGGGTTGGGGTCGCGGGTGATGTCGAAGGTGTCGGGGTGGTCGAAGACGTCCGGGTCGTGGTTGGCGGAGGCGTAGAAGATGCCGACGCGGTCGCCCTTCTTGATGAGCCTGCCGCCGAGTTCCACGTCCTGGGTGGCGGTGCGCTGGAAGGAGTTGACAGGGGCGGCCCAGCGGACGATCTCCTCGGCAGCCGTCGCGGGGCGCTCGCGCTTGTACAGCTCCCACTGGTCGAGGTGGGTGAGGAAGGCGTGCATGCCGTGGGTGATGGCGTTGCGGGTCGTCTCGTTGCCCGCGACCGCCAGCATCAGCACGAAGAAGCCGAACTCGTCGGAGGTGAGGTTCCCTTCGTCCTCGGCGGCCACCAGCGTGGTGACGATGTCCTTCGCCGGACATTGCTTGCGGTCGGCGGCCATGTTCATGGCGTAGGCGATGAGTTCCATCGCCGACTGCTGGCCGACCTCCTCGGTGATGGCGTACTCCGGGTCGTCGTAGGAGATCATCCGGTTCGACCACTCGAAGATCCGGATGCGGTCCTCCTGCGGGATGCCGATCAGCTCGGCGATGGCCTGGAGGGGGAGTTCGCAGGCGACCTCGGTGACGAAGTCGAAGGGGCCGCGGCGGGAGACGGCCTGGCGGGCGATGGTGAGGGCGCGATGGCGCAGGTTGTCCTCCAGCGCGCGGATCGCCCGCGGGGTGAACACGCGCTGCACGATCTGGCGGACCCGGGTGTGCTCGGGCGGGTCCATGTTCAGCAGGATCAGCCGCTGGGCGTCGATGGCGTCGCGCTCGATGTGCTCGTTGAAGCGGATGATCGCGGTGTTGACCGTCGAGGAGAACAACTCCGGGTGCGTGGAGACGTACTTGACGTCCGCGTGCCGGGTGACGGCCCAGTAGCCCTCGTCCGCGAAGCCCGCGATGCCGGGTGCCTGCGGGACCCAGTGGACCGGTTCCGTGCGGCGCAGTTCGGCGAACTCCGGGAGGGGGACACGGTGGTGCAGCAGGTCGGGGTCGGTGAAGTCGAACCCGTCGGGCAGCGCTGGACAGGGCATCGGCAACTCCTGACGGAGCATCAGATAGAGGGAATTGCGGTGACGGTAGTAACGGGTTCTAGAAGTAGCAAGGGGTGCGGGCTCCTCAATCGGCTGCCAATTGCCGCACGCCCCTTGCGGTGCCGGAGTGCCCCTCCGCAGACTGCTCAAGAGAACTAGAACGCGTACTAGTTCTGCGTGGCGGGCCGGGCCGGGACGCCCCGCGCCGCGCGGGTAACCGTCGAGAGGATTCCCCATGGCCGCGGAACCCGTGATCGTCGAAGCCGTACGCACTCCCATCGGCAGGCGCGGCGGCGCGCTCGCCAACCTGCACCCCGCCTATCTCCTGGGCGAGACCTACCGTGAACTCCTCGGCCGCACCGGCATCCCCGCCGACTGCGTCGAGCAGATCGTCGGCGGCACGGTGACCCACGCCGGCGAACAGTCCATGAACCCCGCGCGCACGGCCTGGCTGACCATGGGCCTGCCGTACGAGACCGCCGCGACCACCGTCGACTGCCAGTGCGGCTCCTCGCAGCAGGCGTCGCACATGGTGGCCAACATGGTGGCGGCCGGGGTCATCGACGTCGGGATCAGCTGCGGGGTCGAGGCGATGTCCCGGGTGCCGCTCGGGTCGGGGTCCAAGCACGGGCCGGGCAAACCGTTCCCGGAGGAGTGGAACGTCGACCTGCCCAACCAGTTCGAGGCGGCGGAACGGATCGCGCGGCACCGGGGGCTCACCCGGCAGGACGTGGACGCGCTCGGGCTGCTCTCCCAGGAGCGGGCCGCCGCCGCGTGGGCCGAGGAGCGGTTCAAGAAGGAGACGTTCGCCGTCCAGGTGCCGACGACCGAGGCGGAGCAGGGGGCCGGGCAGGGCATGTGGCGGCTCGTCGACCACGACGAGGGGCTGCGCGACACCTCGATGGAGGCACTGGCCCGGCTGAAGCCCATCATGCCGACGGCCGTCCACACGGCGGGCAACTCCTCCCAGATCAGCGACGGCGCGGCGGCGATCATGTGGGCGTCCAAGCGGATGGCGCGGGCGCTGAAACTACGGCCGAGGGCACGGATCGTCGCCCAGGCGCTGGTCGGCTCCGACCCCCACTTCCACCTCGACGGGCCGATCGACGCCACCAAGGCCGTGCTGGGGAAGGCCGGGATGACGCTGAGGGACATCGACCTGGTCGAGATCAACGAGGCCTTCGCGTCGGTGGTGCTGAGCTGGGCCCAGGTCTTCGACCAGGACCTGGCGAAGGTGAACGTCAACGGCGGCGCCATCGCCCTCGGGCACCCGGTGGGCGCGACCGGAGCGCGGCTCATCACGACCGCGCTGCACGAACTGGAGCGTGCGGACAAGGAGTTCGCGCTGGTGACGATGTGCGCGGGCGGCGGGCTGGCGACCGGGACGATCATCCAGCGGCTCTGACGGGCGGGGAGGAGAAAGGGCCCTGCTGGTCGTCCCGCGGCCAGCAGGGCCTTCCCCCGTGGCGGCAAGTCCCCCGTGCCGCCGTACTCCCCCGTGGCGGTCGGTCGTGCCGCCCTTTCCCCCGTCGTGCGCGGCCCCCGTACCGCCCACACCACTGATTTCACCGGGTCGGGCATTGTTAGGCAGGGGGGTCGAGGCTGCCAAACAATGGCCGGACGCCATCTCTCCGCTTGGCCGCCGGATGCGTACGTTGGTGGCGGACGGTGTGGGTGTGGTGGGAGGGGAACAGCGCGGTGGCGGGTCGTCGTGAGGTGCCGGTCGATCCGGGGGCCGGGCCGGTACAACGGTTCGCGTTCGAGTTGCGCAAACTGCGGACCGAGGCGGGCGGCCTCACCTACCGGGCGATGGCCGAACGGGCGGGCTACTCGATCACCACCCTCTCCCAGGCCGCGGGCGGCGAGCAGCTGCCCACCCTGCCGGTGGCCCTGGCCTTCGTACGGGCGTGCGGGGGCGACCCGGCGGAGTGGGAGGTCCGGTGGCACCAGGCGGTCGAGGAGGCCGCCGCGTTCGACCCGGACGACGACGCGACGGTCGCGGAGCCGCCGTACCGGGGTCTCGCCCGATTCGAGACCGGTGACAGCGGCCTCTTCTTCGGCCGGGACCGCCTCACCGCCGATCTCGTGGACCTGATGCGCCGCCGACGGTTCGCGGCGGTCTTCGGACCCTCCGGCATCGGCAAGTCCTCCCTCCTGCGCGCCGGTCTGATCCCCGTCCTCCGGGAGTCCGAGGAACCGGGCCTGCGCCCGTCCGCGATCCGGATCCTGACCCCCGGCGATCAACTGGCCCGCACCCACGAGCTGCTGCGGGAGGTGAGCGGCGGTGGCGGCACCGGCGGGGGCACCGGCGGGGGCACCGGCGGGGGTGACACGCTCGTCGTCGTCGACCAGTTCGAGGAGGTCTTCACCCTCTGCCACCACCCCGCCGAACGCGCCCGGTTCATCGACCTGTTGCTCACCGCACGCGAACCGGAGAGCGGGCTGCGGGTGCTGCTGGCGGTGCGCGCGGACTTCTACGGCCGGTGCGCCGAGCACCGCGCGCTGGCCGAGGCGCTCGGCGACGCCAACCTGCTGGCCGGGCCGATGAGTCCGGCCGAGCTGCGCGAGGTCGTCGTCAAGCCGGCCGCCGCCGCCGGACTGACCGTGGAGCGGGCGCTGACCACCCGGCTGGTCGAGGAGATCACCGACGCGCCCGGCGGGCTGCCGCTGCTGTCGCACGTCCTGCTGGAAACCTGGCGGCGCCGCCGGGGCAAGACCCTGACCCTCGCCGGGTACGAGGCGGCCGGCGGGCTGGACGGGGCGATCGCCAAGACCGCCGAGGACGTCCACAGCCGGTTCACCGAGAGCGAGGCGGCCACCGCCCGCCGGGTGCTGCTGCGGCTCATCTCGCCCGGGGACGGCACGCCCGACACCCGCCGGCCCGCCGAACGGGCCGAGCTGGAGACCACGGGCGCCGGACGGGAGGAGGTCGCCCGGGTGCTGGAGGCGCTCACCCGGGCCCGCCTCCTCACCCTCGACGGCCCGACCGTGGACCTCGCCCACGAGGCGCTCATCACCGCCTGGCCCCGGCTGCGCGGCTGGATCGAGGAGGACCGGGACCGGCTGCGCGCCCACCGGCAACTGACCGAGGCCGCCCGTTCCTGGGAGGAGCTGGGCCGCGACGCGGGCGCGCTGTACCGGGGGAGCCGCCTCGCCAGGGCCCGGGAGTACTTCGCGGGGCCGGGTCACACCGACGACCTGACCGACCAGGAGGCCGCCTTCCTCGCGGCCGGACTCGGCGCGCTGGAGCAGGAGGAGCGCGCCGAGGCCCGCACCACCCGCCGGCTGCGCGTCCTCGTCAGCTCGCTGGCCTGCCTCCTCGCCCTCGCCCTGACCGCCACCGCCGTCGCCTACTGGCAACGCCAGAGCGCCCTGGACGCCCAACGCGAAGGTCTCTCCCGCCAGTTGGCCGCGCAGTCCGCCGCCCTGCTGGACAGCGACACCGACCTCGCGTCGCTGCTGGCCATCAAGGCGTACCGCACCAGCCCCACCAGAGAGGCCACCCGGAGTCTGTACGCCGCCGCGGCCGTCCCCCTCGAACGCCGGCTGACCGGACACAGCGCGACCGTGTCCGCGCTGGTCTACAGCCCCGACGGGAAGACCCTCGCCAGCGGCGGCTACGACGGCACGGTACGGCTGTGGGACACGGGGAACGGACGTACCCGGAAGGTGCTCGACGGCCGCGCGGACGCGGACGACCCCGACCTCGTCCGCACCGTGGCCTTCGGCGCGGACGGCAGGACGCTGGCCACGAGCCACGGTGACGACGCGCGGCTGTGGGACCTGGACACCGGACGCGTGCGGGCCACGGTCGCCCTCCGGGATCCCGACGAGGACAACATGGCGGCCGTCGGCTTCGACCGGGCCGGCCGCGCGCTCGCCGTGGCCGAGGGCGGGCAGGTGCTGGACGTGGCCGACGGCGGCGTCGCGACCACCCTGAAGGGCCCCACCGGGCACGAGATGGCGGTGGCGTTCAGCCCCGACGGACGCACCCTCGCCACCAGCACCCGCGACCGCACCGCACAACTCTGGGACCTGGACACCGGAAAAGTGCTCTCCACCCTCAGGAGCGGAACCGGTGTGGTCAGTTCCCTGGCCTTCGACGCGGCGGGGAAGACCCTGGCCACGGGCACCGAGGACGGCACCGTCCACCTGTGGGACGTGGCCGACGGCGGACAGCGGACCACCCTCACCAGCGCCAGCAGCAGGGTCGAGTCCATGGCGTTCGCCCCGGACGGCAGGACCCTGGCCGCCGGCAGCTACGACGGCACGGTACGCCTCTGGGACCTCGCCACCGGCCGTGTCGACACCACCCTCACCGGCCACACCAGCCCCGTCATGTCGGTGGCGTTCGATCCCGACGGGCGCGAACTGGCCACGGGCAACGAGGCCGACACCTTCGGCGGCGGTGACGTCGGGATCCGGCTGTGGAAGGTGGGCGCGAACCGTCCCCGGGCCACGCTGGACGTCCCCGGCGGCGACCTGCAGTCGGTGTCCTACAGCCCCGACGGCGAGACCCTGGCCACCAGCAGCGTCCGGATGTCCGACGACCCCTGGGACATGACCGGCACGGTGCGGCTCTGGGACACGGCCACCCGGCGCACGCGCGCCGTGCTCGACGAGGGGCCGACCCATGTGGGGGAGGTCCGCTTCAGCCCCGACGGCAGGACGCTCGCCCTCACCACCGACTCCCGGGCCCAGCTGTGGGACGTCCGCACCCGCCGGCCGCGGCTCACTCTCCCCGTGCGGTTCGTCAACGGGATGGTGTTCAGCCCGGACGGCCGCACCCTGGTGACCGTGGGCGAGGGCCTGGTCCTGTGGGACCCCCGGACCGGGCGCCCCCGCGCCGAACTCCCCAAGGCCGAGGAGGGCGCGCCGCTCGCGTTCAGCCCCACGGGCGAGTTCTTCGCCACCACCGGGGGCCAGGAGGCGGAGATCCGGCTGCGCGATCCCGCCACCGGACGCGTCCGCCGCACGCTCACGGAACCGGCCGGCAGCGCCACGCCCGCAGGGGCACGGGACGACCCGGCCATGATGTTCCGGCAGGTGGAGTCGATGGCCTTCAGCCCGGACGGCCGCACCCTCGCCTCGGCCGGCTTCGACGGCACGGTACGGCTGTGGGACACCGGCACCGGAGACCTCGACGCCACGCTCAGCGTCAGCCTCCAACAGGGCCCGGTCGCGCTGGCGTTCAGCCCCGACGGCCGGACGCTCGCCACGGCCGGGGACGGCACGGTACGGCTGTGGGACACCACCACCAGGTACGCCCGGGCGACCTTCCCCGGCGTCGCGGCGAGGCTGGCGTTCAGCCCCGACGGCCGCACCCTCGCGGTCGGCGACCACGGCGACCGGCTCCGGCTGTGGGACGTCGACCTGCCCCTGCCCGCGGAGGCGATCGATGACATCTGCCGAGCCGTCCACCGCGACCTCTCCAAGCAGGAGCAGGCGCTCTACCTGCCGGACGGGGAATCCGGGGACGCGTGCGGGGCGGGCACGTCGAGCGGCGGATGAGGCCGATGTCCCACGGTGGCCCAGGGACGCGCCGTCCGACACGAAGACGGCGGCCCCGGGGATCGGGGGCCGCCGCCTTCGGTCTGTGTCGGCGCCATGCCGCGCCGGTGGTACCGCTCGGGTCGGATCAGTACCAGTTGTTGGCCTGCCAGAAGTTCCACGCGCCACAGGGGCTGCCGTAGCGGTCCTTCATGTAGTCCACGCCCCACTTGATCTGGGTGGCGGCGTTGGTCTGCCAGTCGGAGCCGGCCGAGGCCATCTTGGAGCCGGGGAGCGCCTGGACCAGGCCGTAGGCGCCGGAGGACGCGTTCGTCGCGTTGACGTCCCAGTCGCTCTCGTGGTCGACGATCTGGGAGAAGCACTTGTACTGCGCCGAGTCCCCGATCATCTTCTTCGCGACCGCCTGGGCCTGAGAGGCCTCCGACGCGGCCTGGGCGGGCGCGGCGGCGAGCAGGGCACCGGTGGCGGCGACGGCCAGGGTGGCACCGGCGAGGGCCTTCTTCGGGGAGGCGATGCGGCGGAGAGCGGAGAGGGTCACGGGGATCCTTTTCTTCGGGGACGTGGTCGTCGCGGGCATGCCTTCACCACATGAGGTGCGGTGGGGGCGTACGTCGGCGCCGAGGCCCGGGTGGGCACGTCGGCGCCGTTGCGACTCATCCAGAGAAACAGCCGGAGCGGCCGTCCGCAATGACCCCTTTTGCTAGTTGTGGCCGTATCCGCGCGCAAGGACCCTTCTGTGACGTGGCTCTCAAAGCCCAGGTCAGCGCCGGTAAGGCCGCGTGCATGCCAAGCACTTCGATCTACGAGGCCCGTTCGTATGTGACGTGGGCCCTGTGGGGTGGTTCACGGCTCGCGCGACGGACGGTGAGTGGCTCGCCGTCGGAGAGTCACCGGTCGGGCGGGGTGAAGGTGACCGCGCTCTCGAAGGCCGCCCTGCGGGTGGCCCGGCGCAGCGCCTTGAGGACCGGGGCGCCCAGGAGCAGGGTCAGGAGGACGGTGACGACCGCGCGTCCCAGGTCCCAGCCGAGGGACGTGGCCAGGCAGTACGCGAGGAAGCGCGCGAGGTTGGCGGCCGGGGCCGCGTCCGCGTCGTAGGCGATGGCCGAGGCGAGGGTGTCGATGAAGGGCCAGCCGTAGAGGTTCATGATCGTGCCGTACGCGAAGGCGGCGACGAAGCCGTAACCGGCGAGCAGGGCGAGTTCGGCGCGGCCGCGCAGGCGACGGGCGCCCGGGAGCAGCCCGGCGCCCATCGCGAACCACCCCATCGCCAGCATCTGGAACGGCATCCACGGGCCCACACCCCCCGTGAGCAGCGCGGACGACAACATCGTCACCGCGCCCAGGGCGAAGCCGAAGCCCGGGCCGAGGACACGGCCGCTGAGCACCATGAGGAAGAACATCGGCTCGATCCCGGCGGTCCCGGCCCCGATGGGGCGCAGCGCCGCGCCGACGGCCGCGAGCACGCCGAGCATCGCCACCGCCTTCGCCCCGAGCCCCGCCTCGGAGAGCGTCGCGCCGACGACGCCGACCAGCAGCACGAGCAGCCCGGCGAACAGCCAGGGCGCGTCCTTCGCGTGCGCGGTCACCTGCGAACCGGGGTCGGCGAAGAAGGGCCAGGCGAACGCGGCGGCCCCGACGGCACTGACGAGGAGGAGGGCGGCCACGGTACGAGGGGAGAGGGGCACTGGGCGGGGACGGGGACGGAGGGAGGGGCTGCTCATCGGTGCTCCTCCGGCCCGGCGGTCGCAGCCGTCGCTCGCAGGGCGCGTCGCACCTGGGCCGTGGTCAGCCAGGTCTGCGGGGCGAGGATCTTCGTGACCTGCGGGGCGAAGGACGGGGAGCCGACGACCACCTCGGCGGTCGGGCCGTCGGCGACGACCTCGCCGTCGGCGAGGATCAGCACGCGGTGGGCCAGCTCGGCGGCCAGTTCCACGTCGTGCGTGGCCAGGACGATGGCGTGCCCGTCGGCCGCGAGGGCGCGCAGGTGCGTGACCAGGCGGGCCTTGGCCGCGTAGTCGAGACCCCGGGTCGGTTCGTCGAGCAGGAGCAGGGGCGGACGGGCCGTGAGGACCACCGCCAGGGCGAGGGCCAGCCGCTCCCCCTCCGACAGGTCGCGCGGGTGCGTGTCGTCCCCGATCCCGGGCAGCAGCTCGCGGGCGAGGGCCCGGCACGTGCCCGGTTCGGCGCCCGCGTCCCGGTCCGCCGCCGCGCACTCCGCCGCGACCGTGTCCGTGTAGAGCAGGTCACGGGGCTCCTGCGGTACGAGGCCCACGCGGCGCACGAGGTCCCAGGGCGCCGTCCGATGGGGGACCAGCCCGCCCACCCGCACCGAACCGGCCGCCGGTTCCACCAGCCCGACCAGCGCGGACAGCAGCGTGGACTTGCCCGCGCCGTTGCGGCCCATGAGGGCGATCGTCTCGCCGGGGGTGACGGTGAGGGTGACGTCGGTGAGGGCGTGGACGCGACCGCGGTGGACGGAGAGGGCCGTGACCGTCGCCGGGGCGGCGGGGGACGAGGGGGCTGGAACGGGGGAGCGCTTGCCCAGGAGGCGCCGCAGGAGGAGGCGCCGCAGGAGGGGGGAGCGCTTGCCCAGGAGGCGCCGCAGGAGGAGGCGCCGCAGGAGGGGGGATCGGGGGGCCGGGGAGAGCGCGGGGCGTTCCGCGGTGAGCGGAGTGCGGGTGTGCCGTGGCTGATCGCGCGGTTCCCCGCGCCCCGTCAGGGCGAGGGTTTCCCGCAGCGGCCCCGACCGGCGGCGGGCGTCCCGGACCGTCAGGGGCAGCGGGGACCAGCCCGCCAGGCGGCCCAGGTCCACCACCGGCGGGTACACGGGCGAGACGGCCATCACCTCGGCCGGGGTGCCCAGGACCGGCGGGGCGCCCGGGGCCGGCAGCAGAACGACCTGGTCGGCGTACTGGACGACGCGTTCCAGGCGGTGCTCGGCCATGAACACCGTCGTGCCCAGGTCGTGGACGAGCCGCTGCAGCACGGCCAGTACCTCCTCGGCGGCGGCCGGGTCCAGCGCGGAGGTCGGCTCGTCGAGGACGAGCACCCGGGGGTGCGGGGTGAGGACGGACCCGATCGCGACACGCTGGCGCTGGCCGCCGGAGAGCGTGGCGATGGGACGGTCACGGAGGTCGGCGAGACCCAGCAGGTCGAGCGTCTCCTCCACCCGGCGCCGCATGACATCCGGGGCGAGCCCCAACGACTCCATCCCGTAGGCGAGTTCGTCCTCGACCGTGTCCGTCACGAAGTGCGACAGCGGATCCTGGCCCACCGTGCCGATCACGTCGGCGAGTTCACGCGGCTTGTGCGTACGGGTGTCCCGCCCGGCCACCGTCACCCGGCCGCTCAGCGTGCCCCCGGTGAAGTGCGGCACGAGCCCGCTCACCGCCCCGAGCACGGTCGACTTGCCGACCCCCGACGGCCCGACGAGCAGCACGAGTTCACCTTCCGGGACCTCGAAGTCCGCGCCCCGGACGGTGGGTTCGGCCGCCCCGTCGTACGTCACGGACACGTCCTCGAAGCGGATCATGGGGTTTTCTCCTCGGGCGGGGCGGCGGTCGGCGCGGGTACGGCGAACGCGGGGAGCAGGCCCAGCAGAATGGCGGCGGCGGGCAGGAGGGGGAGGTCGGGGGAGGTGAGGGGCACGACGCCGGGGTGCAGGGCGGCGGAGTCGTACGCGGCGGAGACGATCAGCAGCCCGGCGACGGCCACCCCGGACCCGGCCACCAGCCACGCCCGCACCCCCCACACGTCGGGGCGGTAGCGGGTGCGCGGTGAGCGACGCCCGCCCAGCCGCAGTCCCGCCAGCGCGGCGGCGACTCCCGCGAGCAGCACGGGCAGACCGTAGCCGCCGCCCTCGGCGGTCAGCACGCCGTACGTTCCCGCGCAGACGCCGAGCAGTCCACCGAGCGTGAGCGCGGCGGTCGTACGGCGGACGGGTGCCGGGACCTCGGCGGTACGGCCGTAGCCGCGCGAGTCCATCGCGGCGGCGAGGGCGACCGACCGCTCCAACGCGCCCTCCAGGACCGGGAGTCCGACGTGCAGCAGCCCCCGCAGGCCCCGGTCGGGCCGGCCCCGCAGCCGCCGCGCGGCCCGCAACCGCTGGACGTCGGCCACCAGATGCGGCGCGAACGTCATCGCCACCACGACGGCCACACCGGCCTCGTACAGGGCGCCGGGGAGGGACTTGAGGAGGCGGGCCGGATCGGCCAGGGCGTTGGCGGCGCCGACGCAGATCAACAAGGCGGCCAGTCGCAGCCCGTCGTACAGCGCGAACAGCAGCCCCTCCGCCGTCACCCGACCGCCCAGCCTGATCCCCTGCGCCCAGGCAGGAAGCGGCACTTCGGGGAGCGCGAACAGGGTGTGCGTCCCGGGGACGGGCGACCCCAGCGCGACCGCGAACACCAGCCGAACGCCCAGCACCACCAGCCCGAGCTTCACGAACGCGGTGTACGAGCGGGCCCAGGGGGCGTCGGAGCGGTGCGTGGCCACGACGTATCCGGCCACCGCGATGAGCAGAGCCAGGAGCAGGGGGTTGGTGGTACGCGACGCGGCGGTCCCGAGCCCGAGCGCCCAGCCCCACCACGCGAGGGGATGCACCCCGGCCCGTCGCCACCCCGTGTCCCTGCGGTGTCGCGCCGCAGGGACGGCCTCTCCCGCCGTCCGGGGCGCCGTCCGGGCCCCGGGCAGTCGTGCCGCCGGGACGGCAGGGGTCGGCGCGGCGGCACCTCGTACCGCCGAGTCGCGGGACCCGCCCCGGCCCGGAACCGACTCCGGACGCCCTGTGAACCACCGCATCGCGCCGCCCTACCCCCGGCGCCGCCGCGCCCGCCACACCGCGGCGGTCCCCAGCACGGCGACCAGACCCGCACCCACGGACAACCCGACGGACGGCCCCGACTCCTCCTCGGCGGCGCCCCCGGCCGACGAACTCGGGGCGTCCGTACGGTCGTCGGAGGCGGAACCGGCGTCGGATCCGGCGTCGGAACCGACCGCCTCCCCACACCCCTTCCCCGGATAACCCCCGATCGCGCAGAGCAGCGCGTTCGTGTCATAGCGCAGCGGCTTCGCGACGGACGCCAACGCCTCGGCCGTGGTCGCGTCGTCCGGCACGCGCGCACAGGCCGTACGCGCCGCCGGAGGCGTCTCACCCTCCGGCGCGTCCGCCGCCGTACCGAAGTCGATGACCAGCGCGACCCGCTTCTCCCCGTCCCGCGCGGCCGTGTCCCCGCAGATCGAGGCGAAGTCGGCGGCGCCACGCGGCTGGACCGCGTCCGCCGAGTCGCGGCTCACGGCGAACCGGAAGCCCTGCACCGCCCCGTCCGTCGGCCGGGCGGTCGACGGCCCCTGCGTGGCGTACGCCCAGGCGGAACCGTCCCGCTCCCAGAAGGACCAGTACCGGTACGCGGCGGCCTGGGCCTGCCCCGACGTCCCCAGCACGAGCGGCAGCCCGCCCAGCAACGCGAGCATCGCGCCCCACGACGGCCGGACCGCGCCCCGTGGCGCCACGGCGGCCGACCCTCGCGCGGCACCCCTCCGACGCCCGGTCATGCCCCCGGCCGCTTCCGGCCGACCCGCATCAGCACGAACCCGACGACGGCGGCGACCACGACCAGCCCGAGCCCGATCCCCCACCACGCACCCGCCCCGAGACCCTCGCCCGCCTCGTCCCCGGCGGCCGTGTCCTCGTGCGGGACCGAGGAGTAGTCGTCCACATCACCGGCCGGACCGGTCTCCCGCAGCTGGGCCACGAGATCGGCGCCACCGAAGTCACGCGGGTCGCCGCCGGAGGCGTGCGCCGCGAAGACGAGCTGGGCGTACGCGGCGGGCCCGGCCTTGGCCGCCCACACCCCGTAGTTCTTCCGCAGCCAGGAGAGCGGCTTCCCGGTCGCGTCCAGATCCCCGGCGGCGGCGAGCGCGACGACCGCGTCGGCGGTGTTGCCGTGGTCGGGCTGGTCCTCCGCACCCGCCAGGGAGGACCTCAGATAGCCGTCGGCGGTGAGGGCGCCGGCCAGATGGACGGCCCCGTTGTGCGCGAGATCCTCCGGAGCGTCACCCGGGGCGCAGTCGTCGAACGAGGCCGCGCCCTTCCCTTCGCCGCGCCCCGCCTCGACCACGAACCCCTCGCCCAGGCTGCCGAGCACCGCGGCGGCCGTGGCGTCGGCGTTCGCCGCGAGGCCGCCCTTCTTGTCGGGCTGATAGGCGAAGGCCCCGCCGTCCTTCGTACCGCTGCCGCCGCCCGTCTCCCCGTCGCCGCAGGGGAGGGCGAGGGAACGGAGGGCGTCGTAGGGGGAGTTGCCGTCCTTCCGCTGCTTCTCGGGGGCGTCACCCACGGCGGCCAGCGCGCCGATCACGACGGACGTCGAGTTCGCGTCGCTGGGCCCGCCCGCGGTGTAGCCCCAGCCGCCGTCCTCGTTCTGGTGGTCCTTCAGCCACCGCACCGCCCGACCGGCCTCGGCGTCCCGCCCGCCGACCGCGGCGAGCGCCTGTATCGCGGCGGCCGTGCTGTTGGTGTCGAGAGGCGTCTTGGCGTCGCACTTCGCGGTCGCGTCGGCGCGGTACGCCGCGAACGCCCCGTTCGCGCACTGCTGCCCGACGAGCCAGTCCACGGCCCCGGCACCGGGCTTCTCACCCACGGTGTCCAGGGCGAGCAGGGTGAGGGACTGCCGCCAGACACCGTCGTACGTCGGGTCGGTGGTTCCGTACAGACCGGTGGGGAACGCCTGGGAGGGCGCGGCGGAGGGAGCGGTGGACGCCTCGGGAGCCGTGTCGTCGGCGAAGGCGGCCGACGCGGGGCCGAGACCGAGTCCGGTGCCGAGTCCGGTGCCCATTCCGGATGTGACGGCCAGTACGGCGACGACCGCGGCGCTGCGGCGGACATTCATGATCGGCGGCTGCCTCTCCCTGACGGGGAGCCGGGCGGCACGGCGAAGCGCCGGGCGGCTCGGCTCCGCATTCCTCGACGGTGCCGTGCACCGGCGGACCGCCGGTGACGCGAGCCGGTCACGATTCCGCACAGGGCAGTCCGACTTGCCGCCCCTGTCGAGGCCGGCTCACGGTTGCGGGTCAGCGCCGGATTTGCACCGGCTTCCCCCTGTACGGGTGTGATGACGACGCGGTCACTCTACCTGCCGGTAGCCGGGATTCTGAGGGTCGCCCGTGGGGCGCGATAGGTTCGGGCCATGCGTACGGGGAGACTGCTGGGCGCGGGCCGCACGGCCGACGTGTACGAACTCCTCGCCGACGACGGCGAGTACGGACCGCACGGTCACGGTGACCTCGTCGCGGACACCGGGGTGGGTGCCCCCGGCGGCCGGGCCGACCGTGACGGAGCCGACAGACATACCGGACACGGTGGGGCCTGGGTGCTGCGGCGCTACCGGGACGAGTGGGGCGACGCGGCCGCCGAGGCCGAGGTCATGGAGTACGTGCGGAGCCATGGTTACCCCGTTCCGCGCGTGCGCTCGGCGACCCGCACGGAGATGGTGCTGGAGCGCCTGACCGGCCCGACCCTGCTGGAGGCCTGCGCCGCCGGCTCGATCGACCCGACAACGGCCGGCGCCACCCTGGCCCGACTCCTGCACACCCTCCACACCCTCCCGCCCCGGCACCGCCCCGCGTCCCGGGTCCTGCACCTGGACCTCCACCCCGAGAACGTCGTCCTCACCCCGCACGGCCCGCGGGTCATCGACTGGAACAACGCCGAGGAGGGGCCGCCCGGCCTCGACTGGGGTGTCTCCGCGATGATCCTCGCCCAGGTCGCCGTCGACGAGTCCGACCCCCGCGCCCCCTTGGCCCACGCCACCCTCGCCTCCCTCCTCACCCACCAGCCCGACGGCCCTTCCGACCTGACGAAGAACAACCTGACCGAGGCGAAACACCGCCGGACGGCCACCCCGACGATGACCGCGCGCGAGGTGGAACTCATGGGCACGGCGGAGAAGTTGATCCTCCACCTCGCGGCGCCGGGAACGGTGGCCTGAGGGGGCGGGGGTCTGGAGGACGAGGGCGCCGCATAGCAGGGGGGAACTGGGCAACACCTCAGCCTGGGCGAACCCCTTCCTGAAGGCCGTGGTTGACACCGGCCGCAGCCCCCGCCGCCCTGCCGACCGCCGGCGCTCGGCCGCCGCCCGCCGCCCGGCTCGGCCTCCGGCAAGTGGCCACCGCCGGTCGGCCCTTCGTCCTCAGGCCCTGGGCCACCGCTGGGCCTCAATAACCGCCCGCCGGCCCTCGCCCACCGATGACCACCGGCACTCAGCCACCGACCACCGCCCACCGAACCTCAGCAATCGACCACCGCCCACCGCCCACCGGCCCTCGCCCACCGATGACCACCAGCCCTCACTAACCCACCACCGCCCACCGGCCCTCCACCCATCACACCCAGCCGCCCACCGCCCCCTCACACCGCCACATACCGCACCGGCTCGCCCCCGGCCACCGCCTCCGCTCGCCCCAGTTTCACCAGGCGGCGTAGGTGGGCCTCCGCCTCGGAGACCGCGATGTTGCGGGAGGTGAAGGGGATCTGGGGCCAGGGGCGGTTCCACTCCATGCGTTCGGCGAGTTGCCACGGGGTGAGGGGGGAGGCGAGGAGGGTGAGCAGGTCGGTGAGGCGGGACTCGTGGTGGGCCAGCAACTCCCCTACACGTGCCGCCGGGTCGGTGAACGCGTACTGATGGGCGGGGAGGATCTCGGCGGCGCCGAGCCGGCCGACGCGTTCGAGGGAGTCGAGGTAGTCGCCGAGGGGGTCGGTGACGGTGTCGTCGTCCGGGTCCTCGTAGAGGCCGATGTGCGGGCTGATCTCGGGGAGGAGGTGGTCGCCGGAGAACAGGCGCCCGTGGCCGGGGAGTTGGGCCGGGTGCTGCTCCTCCAGGTGGAGGCAGACGTGTCCCGGCGTGTGGCCCGGCGTCCAGATCGCGCGGACGCGGCGGCCGGGGAGGTCGAGGAGTTCGCCGGGCACGATCTCGCGGTCGGGGAGCGCGGGGGAGAACCCGGGAAGGGCGCGCGGGCGGCGCGGGACCCGCAGGGGCGCCAGGTGTTCCTCGGGGGCGCCGGCCGCCGTGAGTTTGTCCGTCATGTAGGAGTACCAGCGCTCGGGGCCGGTCCCCCGCGTGCGCCGCACGATCGCCGTGTCCGCCGCGTGCATCGCGATCCACGCCCCGGACGCCTCGCGCACCGCCCCCGACAGGCCGTGGTGGTCGGGATGGTGGTGCGTGATCACGACCCCGTGGATCTCCGCGACCGACGTACCGCACGCGCTCAGGCCCGCGGCGAGCGTGTCCCAGGACGCCGGGTCGTCCCAGCCGGTGTCGACGAGGACCGGCCCGCGGTCGGTGTCGACGACGTACACGAGGGTGTGGCCGAGCGGGTTGTCCGGGATGGGGACCTCGATGGACCGTACGCCTCCGCCGTGATCGGTCACCTGTGTCATGGAATCACTATAACTAGAACGAGTTCCACCAGGGATGGGTGTGCGGGTGCGGGGGTGTCCCGTCGGCCGGCGCACGACATGGACTCCTTCTCCTGGAACTGGTATCAGTTCCCTATTCGAATCTGACGGTATGTCAGAGAGTGGCTCCGGGAGGCGACGGCCATGACCGAACTCGTGGAACACGGACAGCTGTTCATCGGCGGGGCGCTGACCGACCCCCTGGGCACCGACGTCATCGAGGTGGTCTCGCCGCACACGGAGGAGGTCATCGGCCGCGTCCCGCACGCCTCGCGCGCGGACGTCGACCGGGCCGTGGCCGCCGCGCGCCACGCCTTCGACCACGGCCCCTGGCCCCGGACGACCCTCGACGAGCGGATCGAGGTCGTCGCCCGGATCAAGGACGCCTTCGCCGTGCGCCACGAGGAGTTCGCCCGGATCATCAGCTCCGAGAACGGCACCCCGTTCACCTCCAGCGTGATGGTGCAGGCCCTCGCGTCGATGATGGCGTGGGACGCGGCGATCACCACCGCCCGCGCCTTCACCTACGAGGAGCGCCGCGACGGCGTGCTCGGCCGGATCCTCGTCCGGCGCGAGCCGGTCGGGGTGGTCGCGGCGGTCGTCCCCTGGAACGTGCCCCAGTTCACCGCCGCCGCCAAACTCGCCCCCGCCCTCCTCGCCGGCTGCCCGGCCATCCTGAAGGTCTCGCCCGAAACCCCCCTGGACGCCTACCTGTTGGCGGAGATCGCCGCCGAGGCCGGGCTGCCCGAGGGCGTGCTCTCGATCCTTCCCGCCGACCGTGAGGTCAGCGAGTACCTGGTCGGGCACCCGGGCGTCGACAAGGTCTCCTTCACCGGCTCGGTCGCCGCGGGCAAACGCGTCATGGAGGTCGCCGCCCGCAACCTCACCCGCGTCACCCTGGAGTTGGGCGGCAAGTCGGCGGCCGTGATCCTCCCCGACGCCGACGCGCAGACCGCCGTGAACGGCATCGCCCCCTTCGCCTGGATGATCAACGGCCAGGCGTGCGTGGCCCAGACCCGCATCCTCGTCCCACGCGGCCGCTACGACGAGTTCGCCGAGGCCTTCGCGGCCTACGCCTCCGCGCTGAGGATCGGCGACCCGCTGGATCCGGCCACCGAACTCGGCCCGCTGGTCGCCGCCCGCCAGCAGCGCCGCAGCCTCGACTACATACGCATCGGCCAGGAGGAGGGCGCCAAGATCCTCACCGGCGGCGGCCGTCCGGCGGGGCTGGAGCGCGGCTGGTACGTCGAACCGACGCTCTTCGGCGACGTCGACAACTCCATGCGCATCGCCCGGGAGGAGATCTTCGGCCCGGTCATCTGCCTCCTGCCCTACGGCGACGAGGCCGAGGCCGTACGCATCGCCAACGACTCCGACTACGGGCTCAGCGGCAGCGTCTGGACCGCCGACGACGAACGCGGCATCGACATCGCCCGCCAGGTCCGCACCGGCACCTACTCCGTCAACACCTTCAGCCTCGACATGCTCGGCCCCTTCGGCGGCTACAAGAACTCGGGCCTGGGGCGCGAGTTCGGCCCCGAGGGCTACGGCGAGTACCTGGAACACAAGATGATCCATCTGCCCGCCGGCTACGAGCCGCCCGCCGGTGTCACCGCGGGCAAGGGGGTCGGGTGATGGGCGACCGCTGGCACGTGGAGGTCGACCGCGCCCTCTGCATCGGTTCCGCCCAGTGCGTCCACCTCGCCCCGGACTCCTTCCGCCTCGACTCCGCCATGCAGTCCCACCCCATCGAACCGGACACCGATGCCCACGAACGCGTCCTGAAGGCGGCGGAGGGCTGCCCGGTGGAGGCGATCTCCATCGCCCTGCTCGGGAGCGGGGAGCCGGTGTTCCCGCCGGAGGAGTAGGGGCCTACGCTCTGCGGTCGGCACACGAACGATCACCACACGCGGGGCGGGAACGGGGCGGCGAGAAGTGCGGAAATCCGAGGCCGAGGGGCTGATCGAGCAGGCGTACGCGGCCTGGGACGCCGAGGAGTGGCAGCGCGCCGCCGACCTCTACGAACGGGTGCTCGCGCATTTCCCGGACGTGAGGCCGAGCGCGGCGTGGTGGTACGACGCCGCGCTCGGCCACAAGTTCCTGCGCAACTGGGACAAGGCGTACGAGCTGGGCGTCCAGGCGGCCGCCCGCGCACCGCGCGGCGAGGGCGACCCCGCGTTCTGGAACCTCGGTATCGCGGCCACGATCCGCCGCGAGTGGGCCGTCGCCCGCGATGCCTGGGCCGGTTTCGGCATCGAGATCCCGGACGGCGAGGGCGAGATCGAGGGCCGCTTCGGTCATGCCTGTGTGCGCCTGGACACCGGGGGCGAACGCGAGGTGGTGTGGATCGAGCGGCTGTGCCCGACGCGCGGCCGCGTGGTGAACGTCCCCGTCACCGGCGGTCGCCGCTACGGCGAGGTCGTCCTCCACGACGGTCAGCCCAACGGCGAACGGGTCGTCGACGGCTCGACCTACCCCGTCTTCGACGAACTGCTCCTCTTCGAACCGTCCGACCTGCCCACGCTGCAGGTGACGGTCGCGGCCGGCGAACCGGCCGACCTGGAAGCCCTCACCGCCCTGTTCGCCGCACACGACTTCGGCGCGGAGCCCGCGAGCGGTCTGACGGTGCACTGCGCCTGCTGCAGCGAGGGCACCCTCCACAAGGAGCCCCGCACCGCCCACGAGGGCGCCCAGCGCGTCTGCCTCGCGGCCCCGGAGGAGGACGCCCGACGGTTGCTGGAGCTGTGGGCGGGCGAGAAGGCGATCGGGCGGAGCTGGAGCGGGCTGGAGATCATGGGCTGAAAGGTAAAAAATCCCTTTCGGGGGTTGTGTTCCCGTATGGGTGTTCTATCGTAGATATCAGCCTACGAGGCGAGTGAGGGAGCCGACCGGAGTAGCCGACATGGGCGCGAGGTAGCAGATCCGCCGGTGCCGACGTCGACGGTCGGGCTGAGAGGCCGGAAGGCAGCAGGACAGGGCCGGAAGGCGACCCCCAGCACCTGATCCGGGTAATACCGGCGCAGGGAACCCGTCTCGTAGGTCTTTTCGTGTGCCCGTCGGCCCCTTTGCGCGCCCGCTGGTCTTTCGTGTACTCGCCGACCTTTGCGCGTGCCCGCTTCCGGTTCCGCTCCGGCCCGTCGCGCTACGCCCGCTCCCGCCGCTCCGGGGCCGTCAGGTCGATCAGCCGGCACACCGTCTCGATGTCGATCTTCACCTGGGCGATGGAGGCGCGGCCGGAGAGCCAGGTGATGAGGGCCGAGTGCCAGGTGTGCTCGATGACGCGGACCGCCGACAACTGCTCCGCGGTCGGGTTCTCCAGCCCCATGGCGTCGAGGATGATCGCGGTGGTCTGGTGGGAGACCTGGTCGACCTCCGGGCTGACGCTGCGGTCGGCGAAGGTCAGGGCGCGCACCATGGCGTCGGCGAGGTGGGGCTCGCGCTGCAGGGCCCGGAAGGCGCGCATCAGGGTCTCGGCGACGCGCTCGGCGGCCGTCTCGCCGGACGGGGGCTTCTTGCGGAGCGTGCCGTGCATGTGCTCCAGCTGGTCCTGCATGGTGGCGACCAGCAGATGGATCTTGGAGGGGAAGTAGCGGTAGAGGGTCCCCAGGGCGACCTGCGAGGACTCCGCGACCTCCCGCATCTGCACGGCGTCGAAACCGCCCCGGCTGGCCAACTGGGCGCTGGCGTGCAGGATGCGGCGCCGGCGTGCCTCCTGGCGCTCCGTGAGGGGCGGCGAGTCCGGTCGCGTGCTGCCGGCATCCACCTTGGCCTCCAGCTTGGTCTCCACCTTGGCTTCCGCAGGCATGGTTCTCGTTCCGTGACAGTCGTGACGGTCGGTGAGGATATGCGATCACAGAGCATGCCAGGGCGGGTGCCGTGGCGTGAATCACCTGATCCATCTCTCACAGCGGTACTACCAGCCGGTAGATTCAGAGCCTCTTGAACGATCAACTCTGAAACTTGTTCTAGATTACCGTCTCGTCGTAATCTCACGGGGAAATCGCAGTGAGAAGGGGGCCAGGAGTGACCGCTGAGGCCAGTCGGGCGGGGTCCCGACGTGACCTTGCCGCCGACGGCGGGCGACCGCTCGACATCGCGCTCCTCACCTATAAAGGGAACCCGTTCTGCGGGGGCCAGGGCGTCTACGTACGGCACCTCTCGCGCGAGCTGGCCCGTCTCGGCCACCGGGTCGAGGTGATCGGCTCCCAGCCCTACCCCGTGCTCGACGAGGACGCCGTCCCCGTCGACGGACCGGGCGGGATCTCCCTCACCGAGCTGCCCAGCCTCGACCTCTACCGGCAGCCCGACCCCTTCCGCACCCCGAAGCGGGGCGAGTACCGCGACTGGATCGACGCCCTCGAAGTGGCGACGATGTGGACCGGCGGTTTCCCCGAGCCGCTGACCTTCTCGCTCCGCGCCCGCCGCCATCTGCGCGCCCGGCGCGGCGACTTCGACGTCGTCCACGACAACCAGACCCTCGGGTACGGGCTGCTGGGGGACGTGGGCGCCCCGCTCGTCACCACCATCCACCACCCCATCACCGTCGACCGGCAGTTGGAGCTGGACGCGGCCGAGGGCTGGCAGCGCCGGATGTCCGTGCGCCGCTGGTACGCCTTCACCCGCATGCAGAAGCGGGTCGCGCGACGGCTGCCGTCCGTGCTCACCGTCTCCGGCACCTCCCGCCAGGAGATCGTCGACCACCTCGGCGTGCGCGACGACCGGATGCACGTCGTGCACATCGGCGCCGACACCGACCTCTTCTCGCCGAATTCCGCCGTGCCGCAGGTGCCCGGCCGGATCGTCACCACCTCCAGCGCGGACGTGCCGCTCAAGGGACTCGTCTTCCTCGTCGAGGCGCTCGCCAAGGTGCGCACCGAGCACACCAGCGCCCATCTGGTCGTCGTCGGCAAGCGGCCCACCGAGGGCCCGGTCGCCCAGGCGGTCGAGCGGTACGGCCTCGAAGGCGCCGTCGAGTTCGTCAAGGGCATCTCCGACGCCGAACTCGTCGACCTGGTCCGCTCGGCCGAGGTCGCCTGCGTGCCCTCGCTGTACGAGGGGTTCTCGCTGCCCGCCGCCGAGGCCATGGCCACCGGTACGCCGCTGGTCGCCACCACCGGCGGAGCCATACCAGAGGTCGCCGGACCTGACGGCGAGACCTGCCTCGCGGTGCCCCCGGGTGACCCGGGCGCCCTGGCCACCGCGCTCGGCCGGCTGCTCGGCGACCCCGACCTGCGGCAGCGGCTCGGCCGCGCGGGACGCGAGCGCGTACTGCGGCGATTCACCTGGGCCAAGGCTGCCGAGGGCACGGTCGCCCACTACCGCGAGGCGATCGCCCGCACGGCGCTCGAAGGCGCCGAAGCCGTCGAAGAAGTAGTTGAAGCAAACCGCGAAAGCGCCAACCGCGAAAGCAGGGCCACGTGCTGACCGTCGACTTCTCCCGGTTCCCCCTCGCCCCGGGGGACCGGGTCCTGGATCTCGGCTGTGGAGCGGGCCGGCACGCCTTCGAGTGCTACCGGCGCGGCGCCCAGGTCGTGGCCCTCGACCAGAACGCCGAGGAGATCCGCGAGGTCGCCAAGTGGTTCGCGGCGATGAAGGAGGCGGGCGAGGCCCCCGAGGGCGCCAGCGCCACCGCGATGGAGGGCGACGCCCTCGCGCTGCCCTTCCCCGACGAGTCCTTCGACGTCGTCATCATCTCCGAGGTGATGGAGCACATCCCCGACGACAAGGGCGTACTCGCCGAGATGGTCCGGGTGCTCAGGCCCGGCGGCCGCATAGCCGTCACCGTCCCGCGCTACGGCCCCGAGAAGGTCTGCTGGGCGCTCTCGGACGCGTACCACGAGGTCGAGGGCGGCCACATCCGCATCTACAAGGCCGACGAACTGCTGGCCAAGATCCGCGAGGCGGGCCTCAAGCCGTACGGCACCCACCACGCCCACGCCCTGCACTCGCCCTACTGGTGGCTGAAGTGCGCGTTCGGCGTCGACAACGACAAGGCGCTGCCCGTGCGGGCGTACCACAAGCTGCTGGTCTGGGACATCATGAAGAAGCCCCTGGCCACGCGGGTCGCCGAGGAGGCGCTGAACCCGCTGATCGGCAAGAGCTTCGTGGCGTACGCGACCAAGCCGCACCTGCCCGTCGCCGCTGCCGCCGCTGCCTCGGCGGACGCCAAGTGACGACCCCCCGGACAGAACACCTGGTCCTGCCCGGGGTCCTCACCGCGGAGGAGGCCGACGCCACCGTGCGGGGCATCCTCGCGGTGCAGCGCGCGGACGGGGCCATCCCGTGGTTCCGCGGACACCACCTCGACCCGTGGGACCACACCGAGGCGGCCATGGCCCTGGACGCGGCCGGTGAGCACGAGGCCGCCGAGCGCGCCTACGAGTGGCTGCGCCGCCACCAGAACGAGGACGGCTCCTGGTACGCCGCGTACGCCGACGGTGACGCCCACGACGTCACCGACCGGGGCCGCGAGACCAACTTCGTCGCGTACATAGCCGTCGGCGTCTGGCACCACTACCTGGCCACCGGCGACGACACGTTCCTCGACCGCATGTGGCCCGCCGTCTACGCGGCGATCGAATGCGTCCTGCGGCTCCAGCAGCCCGGCGGCCAGATCGGCTGGAAGCGCGAGGACGACGGCACTCCGGTCGACGACGCCCTGCTGACGGGCAGTTCGTCCATCCACCACGCCCTGCGCTGCGCCCTCGCCATCGCCGAGCAGCGCGAGGAGCCGCAGCCCGACTGGGAGTTGGCGGTCGGCACGCTGCGGCACGCGATCCGCAGGCATCCCGAGCGGTTCCTCGACAAGGACCGCTACTCGATGGACTGGTACTACCCGGTGCTCGGTGGCGCGCTCACCGGCGCTGAGGCCAAGTCACGGGTCGAGGAGGGCTGGGACCGTTTCGTCGTCCCCGGGTTCGGCGTCCGCTGTGTGGTCCCCAACCCGTGGGTGACCGGCGGCGAGTCGGCCGAACTCGCCCTGGCCCTCTGGGCGATGGGCGAGTCCGACCGTGCCCTGGAGATACTGCAGTCCATCCAGCACCTTCGCGACCCCGAGTCGGGCCTGTACTGGACGGGTTACGTCTTCGAGGACCGGGCCGTCTGGCCCGAGGAGCTGACCTCCTGGACCGCCGGTTCGCTCCTGCTGGCCGTGGCCGCGCTGGGAGGCGACGAGGCCACGTGCGCGGTCTTCGGCGGGGAGCGCCTGCCGCGTGGGCTGGACGCGGAGTGCTGCTGAGCTGAGGACCCCCACCGGGACCGCCGACGCTCAGTGGCGGTGCATCCGGTTGGCGATGGCGTGGCCCACGAACAGGTAGACGACGGCGGCCAGGCCATAACCGGCCACCACCCGGGCCCACTGCTCGTCGAACGTGAACAGGTCGTGCGACCAGCCGGCGAGCCAGCGGGCCGCGTCATGGACGAACTGCACGAAGTCGTTCGCGCCGTTCGCGCCCAGCAGGTACATCAGGATCCACAGGCCGAGGATGAACGCCATGACATCGGCGACGATCGCGATGACCCGGCCCGCCTGATTGGAACCGCTATATCGAGACATGCCTGACGGGTTTCCCGTCAGGCCCCGACGAAACCTCGTTCGATTCCGCGATCCCCCTCGACGCCTCCTCGCCGCCCCCCTCGACGCCCCGTCGTGGCCTAGGAGTTGAGCTCCGCCAGCACCCGCAACGTATGCGGATCGGGAGCCAGCACCAGCAGGTCCGTCACCGGCCCCTTCCGCCACGACTCCAGCCGTTCCGCGATCCGTTCGCGCGGCCCGACCAGGGAGATCTCGTCCGCGAAGGCGTCCGGTACGGCGAGCACGGCCTCCTCGCGCCGCCCGTCGAGGAAGAGCCGCTGGATGCGCCGGGCCTCCTCCTCGTACCCCATGCGGGCCATGAGGTCGGCGTGGAAGTTGTGCCGGGCGTGCCCCATCCCGCCGATGTAGAAGCCGAGCATGGCCTTCACGGGCAACAGCCCCTCGGCGACGTCGGCACAGACCCTCGCCCGTGCCATGGGCGCGATGAGGAAGCCGTCGGGCACGTCGGTCAGGGAGGCCTCGTAGACATCGGTCCGCGACGGCGACCAGTACAACGGCAGCCAGCCGTCCGCGATGCGGGTCGTCTGCGCGATGTTCTTCGGCCCCTCCGCGCCGAGCAGGACGGGGAGGTCGGCCCGCAGCGGGTGGGTGATGGGCTTCAGCGCTTTGCCGATGCCGGAACCGTCCGGCCCGTCGTACGGGAGCGGATGGAAGTGTCCGTCGAGCTCGACCGGGGCCTCACGCCTGAGTACTTGGCGTACGACGTCGACGTACTCCCTGGTCGCGGTCAGCGGGGACCTCGGGAACGGCCGTCCGTACCAGCCCTCGACGACCTGCGGCCCGGAGAGCCCGAGCCCGAGCAGGGCCCGCCCGCCGGAGAGGTGGTCCAGGGTCAGCGCGTGCATCGCGGTGGTGGTGGGCGACCGGGCCGCCATCTGCGCGACCGCCGTGCCCAGCTTGATCCTGGAGGTGTGCGCCGCGATCCAGGTGAGCGGCGTGAAGGCGTCCGAGCCCCAGGACTCGGCGGTCCACACCGAGTCGTACCCGAGCCGCTCCGCCTCCTGGGCGAGCGGGACATGGTCCGCCGAGGGCCCGCGCCCCCAGTAACCGAGTGCCAGACCGAGCCGCATATGCCTGCCTCCTGACGGATCGTCAGTTCTACGGGGCGGGAGGCGACTGTACGGCAACGGCCCCCCGCCCGGAAGAGCGAGGGGCCGCTGTACGGCTGTGCGGTGAGGTGTTCGGCGTCAGCCGCGCTGGATGCCGCTGGTGTCCTGGAGGACACCGCGACGACCGTCCTGCGTCTGGGCGACCAGGTTGGGGCCGCGCTGCTCGACCGCCAAGTACCAGGTGCCCGGCGCCAGTTCGGCGATCGCCGACTGCGAACCGTCCTCCGCGAACAGCGGACGGGCCACCGGCACCGCGAACCAGAACGGCGAGAAGTCACTGGCCGGCGGCTGCGGCGCCGCAGCCTGCTGCTGCGGAGCACCACCGAACGGCGCCCCCGGCCCCGGCTGCCCCGGCTGCCCGGGCTGCGGCTGTCCGGGCTGCGGCTGCCCCGCCCCGAACGGCCCCGGCGCACCGGCGCCCGGGTACCCGTAACCACCGGGCGGCTGGGCCCCGTACGGCTGAGGCGCGGCGGGCCGTGGGGCACCGACGAGGGCGGCCTTGAGGGCGGGGACGAGGGGGGTGGCGATGGCGGCGGCGGCCATGACGAGGGTGGCGATGAGGGCGAGGATGAGGCCCATGCCGGCGTCGGTGCTGCTGCCGCTCGAGTCGCCGAAGTTGTCACCGCCGCCGGTCGGGTCGAAGACGTTGCCCAGCGCGCTCCACGCGGCGAAGACCGTGAAGGCGATGCCGAAGTGGCCGAGGTCGATACCGGCGATCTTGGGCGCCTGCGGCAGACCCCTGGCGATGACGATGAAGGCGGCGCCGATCAGCCCCGCCAGGACGACGCCGAGCAGTACCGGCCCGTTCTCCCAGAGGATCGGGAGCTCGATGCTGTCGGGAATCCCGTCGATGGAGTAGTTGTCGAGGAACGACGCGATGAACAGCAATACCGCTGCTCCGATCACGACGCCGTCGCCTCTGGTGAGGGAGCGGATATTCACTTCAGGTCCTTCGTCAGTCGTCTCGTCATCGGTGGAGGCGTCGCCGTCACCATGTCGCCGTCAGGCCGTGGTGGGAAGCGCGGGGGTGGCCCCTCATCGTAGGGACGACCTTATCGTCCGACCGACGTGGGTGTCCGCCGGGATCATCGCGACGATCACGACCCGCCCCCTACCCGCGCAGAAAACTCACGATTCCCTCAGAGGTTCCCCTGCGCGCTTCCTGTCCGCCAGGCACCGCTGGTCAGCGGCGCCCTGTCATGGATATCGCGTATACACGCGCACCCGGCGAACTCGGCGGCAACCGTTGACAGATTGAGACCGCGCGCTCGTCATTCCGTGGTACTCCGGCTTAGCGCCCGGAGTCCCGGCTGTTTCCCCGAAAGGGAAAGTTGTTCAATTTTTCAGGAAGCTCGTGATGCCGTCCGAGATTCCCCGGGCCGCCTTCTGCCGCCAGGTGCCGCTGGTGAGCAGGGACGCGTCCTCGCTGTCGCGCATGTTGCCGCACTCGATGAACACCTTCGGGACGGTGGAGAGGTTGAGGCCGCCCAGGTCGGTGCGGGTGACGAGGCCGGTGCCGTCGCCGACGTAGTTGGAGGGGGCGCTGCCGGTGGCGCGGACGAAGTAGCCGGCGATGCGCTCGCCGAGGTCGCGGGAGGGGGCGACGATGGGCCGGGTGTCCGCCGCGCCCTCGCGCACCGAGCCCGGCAGGATGACGTGGAAGCCGCGGTTGCCGGACCCGGAACCGTCCGCGTGGATCGACACCACCGCGTCCGCCTTCGCCTCGTTGCCGATCCGCGCCCGCTCGTCGATGCACGGACCCCAGGCCCGGTCGTCGTCCTGCGTGAACTTCACCGTGGCGCCCTGCTGTTGGAGGAGCGTGCGCAGTCGGCGGGAGACGTCCAGCGTGAACTCGGCTTCGAGATAGCCGTCGTTGGTGGTCGTCCCCGTCGTGTCGCACTCCTTCGCGTGCGTCCCGATGTCCACCTTGCGGTTGATCTCGGTGGTGTGCCGGAAGTTGCCGGGGTTGTGCCCCGGGTCGATGACGACGACCTTGCCCTTGAGGGAGCCGGTGGCGGCGGGCGCGGAGGAGGAGCCGGAGGGGCTCGCCTTCTCGCCGGCGGCCCCGTTGCTGTCACCGTTGCCTCCGTCGCCCGAGGCGGTCGGCTCTCCGGTCGCCGGGGGAGTGGTCGCCGACCGGGTCTGCGGGCCCGCCGCGTCGGCCGACCCGCCGTCCCCGCTCCCGGAGTCCCCTACGGCCTGCCAGACCCCCCACCCGGCCACCGCCCCCACCACGACCGCGGCCACCGCCACGGTCAGCGGACGGCGAAGGGCTGATCGGCGGGGCTGGGGCGGATCGAAGTCCGGGCCTACGTACGACACGCGTGCCACCTTACGGCGTCGGTTGTCGCGTGCGGGTTCGGTGGGGGCGGGTCGCGCGGTTCCCCGCACCCCTGAAAGACCAGACCCCCACCGGGCCCGCGGAGGGGTGTCGAGGCCCGTCCCGGACTGGACCCGTCGTTCACCGGCGGGTCAGAGTACGGGGATGATCGAGGTGGTGATCGCGGTCCTCGGGGCCGTGGTGGGGGCTTCGGCGCTCGTCGTGAGTATCGCCGGGCACCGTCACAACGTCCGTCAGGCCGCCCGGCTGGCCGAGCGGGAGCGACGCGTCGAGGACCGGGAACGCGAGGCGGACCAGCGGGAGCAGCTGATCCAGTCGTCCATGCTGCACGTGGCGATGGTCAGCCGCCCCTCGGCGCTCGCGGACGGGTACACGCGGTGGCACCTTGACGCGGTCAACACCAGCAATCAGCCGCTCGTCCAAGTCGCCGTCCGTTACGACGGCGTACGCCTCGACGGCCGCGAGGTCCTGCCCGCCGGCGGCGCGCTCACCGTCGACCTCCCGACGACCTCCGTCGCCGGCTCACCGCCCTCGCCCCTCCTCTGCTCCGTCGAGTTCACGGACACCTCGGGCCGCCGCTGGCGCCGGCTGGCGACCGGACAGCTGCAGCCGTGGGCGCCCGGTACCGACGGCGAGGAGCACTGGCACGCGCCGGTCGCGCCGATCGTCAGCCCTTTCACGGCGGGGTGGGGTGCACCGGAGCCCGGCGGGACACCTCCCGTGCGCGGGCCCGCGCGGCCGAGGCGTCTGTCGAGGCGGCTGTGGGCCGGGGACGAGGGCGAACTCCCCCTCCGCACCGCGCTCGCACTGGGGCTGGCCGGTGCGGTGCTGATCACGGCCTACCTGATCGTTCGATACGTCGGCTAGGGGAGCTCCACCCGCTGACCAGCGGTAGGCGCACGCGCCGTCGCGGGATAAAGTCGTGCGATTACGTCCGGTTGTGGGGGCGGGGCCTCGCGTGCGGTCGGGGCCCCGGTGGGAGGGCCTGTAGCGCATGAGTCGTCGCTCCAACGGGTTGGCCGGGATCTGGGCCGAGGCACAACGTCAGCAGCAACGTCAGTCGGAGGAGCGGGCCCGGCAACAGCGCGAGTACGAGCGACAACAGCGCGCTTACCAGCGGGAGGTGGCCCGCAGCCAACGCGAGCAGCAGGCGGCCTACCGGCAGCAGCGCGAGGCGGAGGCACGTCGGCGTACCGAGGAACTGGACGCGCGCGTACGGGCCTTGGAGGGCCTGTTGGCCGAGGGCTGCCGGGCCCCGGTGTTCAGGGCCGCCTCCCTCACCCGTTCCGAACGCCTGGAGCCGTTCTCGCCGGGCCCCCTCGCTCAGCCCGTGCCCATGCCGGACCCCAACCACTATCAGGCGCAGGGCGGTTGGTCCGCCCAGCGGCGCGCACAGGCCCAGGCCGAGGCACGGGCCCGGTTCGAGCACGACTGGCACGCCGCCCAGGCCGCCGAGGCCCAGCGGCAGCAGCAACTGGCCCGGTACCAGCGGCAGTACGAGCAGTGGGCGGAAGGACAGCGGACGGAGATCCGGCGGCACAACGCCGGACTCGCCCAGATGGCGAGCGCACTGCGCGACGGCGACCCGGAAGCCGCCGTCGACTACTTCTCCGCCGCCCTCTACGCCTCGTCCGCCTGGCCCGAAGGCTTTCCCCGCGGCGTCAGCGCCGCCTACGACCCGGCGGCGCGGCAACTGGTCCTGGACTGGGAGCTGCCCAGGTACGACGTCGTCCCCGAGACGAAGACCGTCGTCTACATGCCGAGCGTCGACCAGGACAAGGAGCGCCCGCGCCCGGTCACCCAGCGGCGGGCCCTCTACCGCGACGTGCTCGCGCAGTGCACCCTCCTGGTGCTCCACGACCTGTTCGCCGCCGACGAGTTCGGCGCCCTGGAGTCGGTCGTTCTGAACGGGTTCGTGGACGACCACGACCCGGCCACCGGGCGCCGCGCCCAGCTCTTCCTGGTGACCGTCATGGTGCCCCGGCCGGTCTTCGCCGCACTGCACCTGGAGCAGGTGAGCGCCGTGGACTGCCTGACCGACGCCCTCCGGGGCCAACTGTCCGCCCGGCCGGACCAGCGCACCCCCGTCCGCCCCGGCCGCAGGCCCGACGACGTGGGCGACGGCGTCGTCACCCACGGCGGCGAGGACGAGCCCGACCTCCTGGAGATGGACCCCCTCGCCTTCGAGTCGCTGGTCGCGGAGCTCTTCCGGGCCATGGGCATGCAGGCCGTCACCACCCAGCGCTCGGGCGACGGCGGGGTGGACGTCGACGCCCTGGACCCGACCCCGATCCGCGGCGGCAAGATCGTCGTACAGGTCAAGCGCTACCGCAACACCGTCCCTCCCACCGCCGTCCGGGACCTCTACGGCACGGTCCAGGACGCCGGCGCCAACAAGGGCGTCCTGGTGACGACGTCCAAGTTCGGGCCCGGCTCCCACACTTTCGCCAACGGGAAACCGCTGGAGCTGATCTCGGGCCGCGAACTCGTCGACCTGCTCCACCGGCACGGGCTACGGGGGCGTCTGGGCACCGGCGAACGCCCCGCGCCGGTGTCGTCCACCGATCCCACGGTGGTGCTGCCCGCGCTGCCCGCCCAGCGGACCTCACCGGACGCGACGGGACGGACGGCCCCGGGCCCGGACACGGACCCGGCGCCTCCTTCCGAGGACCACAGCGTGCTCGGCATGTACTGGACCGGCGGCGTCGCCCTCGACGTCTGCGCGCTCGTCTGCCACGGCAACCGGGTCCTCAGCGACGACCACTTCGTGTTCTACAACAACCTCCGCACCCCCGACGGCACGGTCCGCGCCGTCCCGCCGACCGCACCCGACAAGGCCGCGATCCAGGTCGCCTTCGACGCGCTGCCCGCGGAGGCCGACCGTGTCGTCCTGGTCGCCGCGATCGACCCGGCCGCGAATCCCGACGCCGACCTCTCCGGCTTCACCGACGCCGGCATCCGTCTCCTGGACCCCTCCCGCGCCGAACAGGGCCGCCTGGACGTCTCCGACGGCCGCGCCGCCGAAACGGCCCTGACCCTCGGCTCCTTCCGCCGCCGCGCGGGCGGCGACTGGGACTTCGTCGTCGGCGGGAAGGGGTACCGGGGCGGTCTGGAGGAACTGGTCCAGGACTACGGCATAGACGTGGCGTAGGAGGGGCGGCGGTGTAGGAGGAGGGGCGGTGGCGCGGGACCGGTGCGGGTCAGCTCCGAGTCCTGGCCACGGTCCCCGTCCCGGTCCCGGTCCCGGCGCCCGTCGTCGTCCCGGTCCTCGTCCGCCGCAGCACCCGCAGGGAGTCCGTGGCCGAGACCTCCGTGAAGGCGCCTGAGGCCAGGGCGCGGAGGTAGACGCGGTACGGGGCCTGGCCGGTGAACTCGTCCTCGGGGTCGGGGAAGACGTCGTGGATGACGAGGAGACCGTCCGCGGCGATGTGCGGGGCCCAGCCCTCGTAGTCGGCGGTGGCGTGCTCGTCCGTGTGGCCGCCGTCGATGAACACGAACGCCAGGGGGGTGCCCCAGAACGCGGCGACCTGCGGGGAACGGCCGACGACCGCGACGACGTGGTCCTCCAGGCCCGCCTTGTGGAGGGTGCGGCGGAAGGTGGGGAGCGTGTCCATGCGGCCCACCTCGGGGTCGACGGTGGACTCGTCGTGGTACTCCCAGCCCGGCTGCTGCTCCTCGCTGCCCCGGTGGTGGTCGACCGTGATCGCCGTGACCCCCGCCGCACGGGCGGCGTCGGCCAACAGGATCGTCGACCGGCCGCAGTACGTCCCCACCTCCAGCAACGGCAGCCCCAGCCGCCCCGCCTCCACCGCCGCCGCGTACAACGCCAGCCCTTCCCCGAGCGGCATGAACCCCTTGGCCTTCTCGAAGGCCTCAAGGATCTCCGGCTTGGGCGCCGGCACGGCCGGGTTCGGGTTCGGTGCCGCGGACATGGGTCCTCCGTGTAGTTCGTACGCACTGACCCCCACGGCCCGAGCCGTCCGACCCGCACGCCACTGGGGGCGCCCCATGCTGCCATGCAGGTCCGCCCGGCCTCGTGACGCGGGGGCGGCTCAGCGGGCGGAGGCTCAGCGGGCGGTGGCTGTCGTGCTCTCCCTGGGGGCCGCGACGGTCTTCACGGCCTCGCCCGTCAGCCCGTCCGCGCTGCTCGCACGCAGTGTCGGGCCCGTGACCGGACGGCGGCTCGGGAGGAAGAGGGCCAGCAGGAGACCGACGGCGACCGCGCCCGTGGCGATGAGGAAGGAGACGCGGAAGCCGTGCATGGTGGGGATCGCGACCCCGCCGACCTCGTTCGCGGTATTCGCCAGCACCATGCCGACGACGGCGCTCGACATGGACGTACCGATGGAGCGCATGAGCGTGTTGAGACCGTTGGCCGCTCCCGTCTCGGACGGGTCGACCGCGCCGATGATCAACGCCGGGAGCGAGGAGTAGGCGAGGCCGATACCCGCGCCCAGCACCACCGACACCACCACGGTCTGCCACGCGGCGCTCATCAGGCCGAGTCCGGCCCCGTAGCCGATCGCGATGATCAGCAGGCCCAGGATGAGGGTGCTCTTGGGCCCGTGCTTGGCGGAGATCCGGGCGTAGACCGGCGCCGTGAACATCATCGTCAGCCCGAGCGGGGCCACGCACAGACCCGCGACGACCATCGACTGCCCGAGGCCGTAACCGGTGGCGGAGGGCAGTTGCAGGAGCTGGGGCAGGACCAGGGAGACGACGTAGAAGGAGACGCCGACCATGATCGAGGCGAGGTTGGTGAGCAGGACCTCGCGGCGGGCGGTGGTCCGCAGATCCACCAGCGGCGCGGCGATCCGCAGTTCCAGGACACCCCAGAGCAGCAGGACCACGGCGGACGCGGCGAACAGCCCGAGCGTGGTCGCGGAGGTCCAGCCCCAGTCGCCGCCCTTGGTGATCGGCAGGAGGAAGAGAACGAGGCCGAGGGCGAGGCCGACCGCGCCGAGGTGGTCGAAGGTGCCTTCCGCGCGCGTCCTCGTCTCCGGTACGGCGACGAGGGTGAGGACGATGGCGAGCACACCGAGGCCGGCGGCGGCGAAGAAGAGGATGTGCCAGTCGGTGTTCTGGGCGACCGCGGCGGCCAGCGGCAGCGCGAGTCCGCCGCCGACGCCTATGGAGGAGCTCATCAGGGCCATGGCGGAGCCGAGACGTTCGCGGGGGAGCGCGTCACGCATCAGGCCGATGCCCAGCGGGATCGCGCCCATGGCGAAGCCCTGCAGGGTACGGCCGACGATCATCGGGACGAGGGCGCTGGTGAAAGCGCTGATCAGCGCTCCGACCACCATCACGGCCAGGCTGGCGAGGAGCATACGGCGCTTGCCGTAGAGGTCACCGAGGCGGCCCATGATCGGTGTGGACACGGCGCCGGAGAGGAGGGTCGAGGTCATGACCCAGGTCGCGTTGCCGGCAGAGGTGTCCAGCAGCTGGGGGAGGTCCTTGATCACCGGGACCAGCAGGGTCTGCATCACCGCGACCACGATTCCCGCGAAGGCCAGCACCGGGACGAGCGCTCCGCCGGCGCGTGTGGTGGGCCCTTCATAGGTCGGCGGGGTGTGCGGCTGTGTCATGGAGCGGGGCCTCCTGGCCGGGTGGGGTGCGTGCCATCTGAACCTCGTGCGCCTGGGCAACTATTCCGTTGTTTCGGGTGACTAAGGAAATCTTGACCTGGCCATGGGGAAGTGACGGCGCGTCAGGGGCGAGCCGTCGGGCTCGTGACTTCCGCGCGGGTCGAGGCAACGGATTCGGGCCCTCATGGACTGTTAAAAGCATCTAGGAGGTGCTCATGGGGGATCGGAAGCAGGCCAGGGACGCTCGGGACGAAGGGTTCCAGAGCTTCCTCGTCGGCCGCTGGCCTCGGCTGATGCGGACGGCGTTCCTGCTCACGGGGGAACAGCACGCCGCGGAGGACCTGGTCCAGACGACACTGGAGCAGGTGTACGTGGCCTGGCGCCGCGTCGGTTCGGCCGACGACCCGGACACCTACGTCCGGCGGGTGATGATCAACGCCCATGCGCGCAAGCACCGCAGACGCCTCAAGGAGTTCCTGGCACCCCGCAGCGACGGGGACCTCGTGCCCGAGCTCCCCGACACCGGTGACCGCATCGCCCAGGCCGACGACCGCGGCGCCCTGTTGACAGCCCTGTCGCAGCTGCCGCCGCGCCAGCGCGAAGCCGTCGTCCTGCGGTACTGGGAGGACCTCAGCGAGAGCCAGACCGCCGAGGCGATGGGCTGTTCCGTGGGCTCGGTGAAGAGCAACGCGTCGAAGGGGCTGGCGAAGCTCAGGGCCATACCGGGACTGGCCGAGATGGCGACCCAGGGGAGTCGGACGTGAGAGACGCGGACGGCTCGGGGCGCACGGGTGACGGCGCGGGGCGCGGAGTCGGCGGGGACGGCAGAGGCGCCGGGCACGGCAGCGCAGGCGGGGACGGCAAGGGCGGCGCAGGTGGCACGGGCGGTCGGGACGGGAAGGCGGAGCAGCGGATGAAGCACGACGGCACGCACGGCGACGGCACACGCGGCGGTGGCGGCGCGTACGGCGGTGGTATGCGGGGTGGCGGCACGTACGGCGGTGGTGCGGGCGGCGGCCTCACTCCACACGACCTCACGTACGCCACCCCCGTGGAGAGAGAGATCGCCCAGCTCCTGGCGGGCGCGGCGCACGAAGTCGAGATCGGTGCAGCCCCCTGTCAGGCGGTCATACGGGGTGGCAGGCGCCGCAGGGCCCGCCGCTGGGCGGTCGCCGCCGCCGCGGCCGTGGTGATCGCGGGCTCCACGGGGACACTGGCGCTGGCCGGGGTGCCGGGCGGCGGTGACGGCGGGGGGCGCCTGGTGCCGGCGGCGACCCCGGCGACCCCCGAGGCCCGCAGGACGGACCAACCCTGGCGGAGCACGCTGGCCGAGGGGCGGGACCGGGACACGGTCTGGCGAGTGTCGATCGACGTCTGGGAGGCACCGAGGGACAAGGCGGAGGCCGCGCGGCAACTCGCCGCGGCGGGCCTCTTCGGGGACGTGCCGACGGGGGTGGACGGCGCCGCCGACCTCGTGGGCAAGAGCTGGCACTTCGTTCGTCTGACCGTGGACGAGGACAGGACGGACACGCTGCTCGACGGCGAGGCGGACCTGTTCTCCGGCACGGACCTGGAGGTGTTCGCGACGGTCCTGCCCACCGGCGCCGGGGGCGAAGGAGACACCTCGAAGCGCCTGGTCGTCGGCCAGGTCGCCCCGGGTGCCCAGGAAGTGCGCGTCACCTGGTCCGACGGCACCTTCGTCGACGTCGAGCGGGACAGGGACGACGGCTGGCACGCAGACCTGCGCAACCCGCGCATCGTCCACCCGAAGGGAGCCCGGGCGAGCTGGTTCGTGGCGCTGGCGCCGGAGGGGGTCGAGTACGAGTCGGCGAAAGTGACGGGGTGACCCCCCGGTGCCCCTCTGTCCCTCTCTCCCGCCGACTCGATCTGACGTGCTGTCAGGAGTCTTCACTTGTGCACGAGGCTGGGCTATACAGAGGGTCGCCGGACTGGAACGCGTTCTAGGTGGGCGGGTTCCGGGTCGGCCGTGACGACCTCGGTGCGGCCGCTGGTGCGGACGGTCGTACCGAGGTTCCTCAGCCCAGGCCATCCGCCCCGGACCGCCCAGGAGCCCCATGCCCATCGACGCAGCCAAGGCGCTCGCGGCAGACCCCCGTTCCGTTGAGATCGCGTGGACACGGAAGGACGTCCTGCTCTACCACCTCGGTATCGGCGCGGGCACCCCCGCGACCGACCCCGACGAACTGCGCTACACGCTGGAGTCGCGGTTGCACGTCCTGCCGAGCTTCGCGACCGTCGCGGGCGCCGGGTCACCGGATGTGATCGGCGGACTGAACGCACCCGGTGTCGACGTCGACCTCGCCAAGGTCCTGCACGGCGGCCAGCGTGTCGAGCTCCGACGGCCGATCCCGGTGGAGGGGCGGGCGACGGCGACCTCACGCGTGGCGGCGGTGTACGACAAGGGCAAGGCGGCCGTCCTCGTGATGCGGACCGAGGTCGCCGACGCCGAGGGCCCGCTGTGGGTCAACGAGGCGCAGATCTTCGTACGGGGAGAGGGTGGCTGGGGCGGCGAGCGCGGCCCGTCCGCCCGGCAGGAACCGCCGACGACCGCACCCGACAAGGAGGTGGAGCGGACCGTCCGCGAGGACCAGGCGCTGCTCTACCGGCTCTCCGGCGACTGGAACCCGCTGCACGCCGACCCGGAGTTCGCGGCGCGCGCCGGGTTCGACCGGCCGATCCTGCACGGGCTGTGCACCTACGGGATGACGTTGAAGGCCGTGGTGGACACGGTCCTCGGCGGAGACGTCGGCCGGGTCCGCTCGTACGAGACGCGCTTCGCCGGCGTCGTCTTCCCGGGGGAGACCCTCCGCATCCGGATGTGGCGGACGGACGACCACGCGGTGCGGGTGACGGTGACCGCCGGCATGGGGGTCCCCCCGCACGAGCGAAGCCGAGAGTGGGGGAGGGACGACGCCCCCGCCCTCGCGGACACGCTCGTCGAACACGCATGAGCAGCGAATCAGCAGATCACAGGTACTCCTGAGGGGAGCTGCACCATGCGCGCAGCCGTACTGCACGAGATCGGCCAGGACAAGCTGGACGTGCTCGACGACGTCGAGGCGGTGGGCTTCGGGCCGGGCAGGGTGAGGATCCGGGTGCGGGCCACCGGGCTGTGCCACTCGGACCTGTCCGCCATGGCCGGGGTGCTGCCGCAGCCCGGGCCGTTCGTCCCCGGGCACGAGGGCGCCGGCGAGATAGTCGAAGTCGGGGACGGCGTGGGCCACTTGAAGCCCGGCGACCGGGTCGTCGTGTGCTGGCTCCCGGCCTGCGGCACCTGTCCCGCCTGCAAGCGCGGCCAGACCCACCTCTGCCTCGCCGGATTCCTCAACGCCGGCACGCCCAACTTCAAACGGCCCGCCGGGGACGTCTTCGGCTTCGCGGGCACCGGCACGTTCGCCGAGGAGGTCGTCGTCGACGCGGGCTGTGCCGTGCCGATACCGGACGACGTGCCCTTCGACATCGCCGCCCTCATCGGCTGCGGCGTCACCACCGGGCTCGGCGCCGCCCTCAACACCGCTGATGTGGAGGCCGGTTCGTCGGTCGCGGTCATCGGCTGCGGCGGCGTCGGCATCTCCGCGATCCAGGGGGCCCGGCTCAAGGGCGCCGCCGAGATCGTCGCCGTCGACCCCGTGGTCTCACGACGCGAGGCGGCCCTCAAGTTCGGGGCCACCAAGGCGATCTCGCCGGAGGAGCTGGCCGACGCCAAGCAGTCGGTCACCGGCGGTGAGGGATTCGACTACGTCTTCGAGGTCGTCGGACGTTCGGCCACCGCCCGCACCGCCTACGAGGCCACCCGGCGCGGCGGCACCCTCGTCGTGGTCGGCGCGGGCGCGCTGGACGACTTCCTCCAGCTCAGCATGTTCGAGCTGTTCTTCGACGAGAAACGGATCCTGCCCTCCATGTACGGCGGCGGAGACGTCCTGCGCTCCTACGAGCGGGCCATCGCCCTCTGGCGCGCCGGCCGCATCGACCTCGCGGGGCTGATCACCCACCGCGTGCCGCTCACCGACATCAACGAGGCGCTGGACCAGATGCGGACAGGCGTCTCGCTCCGCACCTGTATCGAGATCTGACGGTGTCCGGAGCGCGTCGGTCACGGAGCCGGGCGGAACGGCTCCGACCACCCGGCGCATGACTCCGGCTCACGATCGAATCGGCTTCGGCGGAAGGGACTCGGCAGTGGCACTGCCTCTGGAAGGACTGTCCGCGATCGTCACCGGCGCGGGGCGTGGGCTCGGCCGGGCCGAGGCGTGGGAACTGGCCCGGCTGGGCGCGGCCGTCGTCGTCAACGACTACGGACGGCCGGGACGGGACGGTTCCGGTGAGGTGTCCACCGGGCCAGCGGAGGAGGTCGCGGCATCGATCCGCGCGGCCGGCGGTCAGGCGGTGGCGCACACCGGGGACGTCGCCGACCACGAACAGGCAGGAGAACTGGTCGAGTTGGCGGTAGCCCGGTTCGGCAAGCTCGACATCCTCGTCAACAACGCGGGCATCCTGCGCGACCGGATGGTCTTCTCCATGTCCGAGGACGAGTGGGACTCGGTCGTCCGGGTGCACCTCAAGGGGCACTTCAACACGATCCGGTTCGCCTCCGCCCACTGGCGGGCACGGGCGAAGTCGGGGCAGGGCGGGCCTGTGTACGGGCGGGTGGTGAACACCTCCTCCGAGGCCTTCCTCGCCGGGTCCGCCGGTCAGCCCAACTACGCCGCCGCGAAGGGCGGCATCGTCGGGCTGACCACCTCCACGGCCCTGGCCCTCGCCAAGTACGGCGTCACCGCGAACGTCATCTGCCCGCGTGCCCGCACCCGGATGACCGAGGACGTCTTCGCGGGTCTGCCGGGGGCGCCCGACGGCACCGACGCCGGCCTCGACCCGCTGGCCCCGGAACACGTCGCCCCCCTCGTGGGCTACCTCGCCTCGCCCGCCGCCGCCCAGGTGAACGGCCAGCTCTTCGTCGTGCACGGCGGCATGGTGGCGATCGTCGAACGCCCGCGCGTGCAGGCCAAGTTCGACACCAAGCAGGACGCGTTCACGTACGACGAGCTGGACGGCCTGCTGACGCCGTACTACATGGACCGACCGGAGGGCGAGACGTTCGCGGCGGCGGAGGTGCTGGGACTGCGGCACGGGCCGACCGCCCCGTCACCGCGCCCATGACGGGGACGGAACCGCGCCCGGCCGGGGAGGTCCGGACTGGCAGGCCCCGTGTCCCGAACAGGGTCTGCCCCGCCCGTGGGTGACGGGCGGGGCAGACGCCATCGTGTGGTCGGTTCCGGTGTCGAATTGACGTTTCTCCAGAAGTGACCGGGAGGGAGTTCCGTCGCCGTTCAGGCGGACGTCGTCGCCTCCGTGTGTTCGGCCGGCTTGCGGTGGCGTCCGCGAGGGCTCGTCTTCTCGGCTTCGTGGGCCGAGATCTGACCCCGGTGCCTGCCGTGGCCTTCCGCCTCGTGGGGGTCGGCGGTGGGCGGCTGGGTGGTGTGCACGTCGCTCATTGGAAGTGTTCCCCGTCGAATGATCTTCTTACCGGCGGGTGATTTTAACGGGCCGTCCCGCTCGTCCCGAAGCCGCCCGAGCGCGTGTCGCCCGTGCCCCTTCCACTTGGCCCGCGGCCCCCGCACCACCTTCACCCGACGGTCACCTCCTCGGGCACGCGCCCCTCCAACGGTGCCTGCTGCAAGGGCACGGGCCGGGCGACGACCGGCACGGCCGGCTCCCCGCCGGCCGACGGCGCACCCGTCGCCTGCGCACCGGTCGACTGCGTATCGACCGACTGCGCTCCGGCCGCCACGGCCCCCGACGGGCAGGCGCCCGAGGTTCCGGCACCCGACGGTCTCGCCCCCGACGGTCCGGTGGCCGACGGTCCGGTCCCGGGACACGATGCCCCCGCCCCGGCCGTCCCCGCCCCGTCCCCGACCCCCTCCCGGGACTCCTCCGGAACCTCCTCCGGCTCCTCCCCCCAGGGCACCCCCACCCGAGCCACCCCGCACGGCACCACCCCTGTCGCGTACGGCAGGTGCAGCACACCCTCTCGGCTCCACAGCCCGGCCCCCGCCAACCAGCCCTCCGGCGCGGGAAGATGCAGAAGCCGGCGGGCGGCCGGGCGCCAGACGCCGACCCAGCTGCCGCGCGGGCCGTCGACGCGCAACGCGACCGCGCAGCTCTCGGGGGTGAGGATCTGGCCCGGCTGGATGGCGAACGGGGTGAGGCGATGGCCCTCGGGCACCCGCAGGCACTCCGGGAAACGGACCGGCAGCGTACTGCCCAACACACCCCAGCCGACCCGGTCGTGGCCGGGGGAGGGCGCGTCCGAGCGGATAAGGAGCAGTCCGCTGTCGGGGTCGGCGAGCAGCACCCGGTCGTTGCTGTCGTCCGCGATCTGCAACAGCGGCGAGATCGCGCCGCCCTCCTCCAGATCGACGACCACCGACTTCGTCCGGCCGCCCGACTCCTGGTCCAGGGCGAGCAGCCGGCCCTCCGCGTCCAGCCAGACGCCGCCCGAGCAGCGGCCCGGCACCTGCGCCAGCAGCTCCGGCCCGAACGTTCCGCCCGCCACCAGCCACACCGCCGTCGCGGTCGGGCTCAGGGCGAGGGCGTAGGCCCGCTCCCCGCACGGCGAGGGCGGCAACAGCCGCATCCGGGTCGTCGGGGCGGGGCATTCGACCGCGCCGAGCGGGAGTTCGCCGGTGCCGGGTCCGGTGGGGTAGAGGAGCGAGAACAGGTGCAGGTCGGCGGCCAGCCGGTGGATGAGGACCCGGCCGTCGGTCAGGGGGAGCACTTCGGTGCCGGGCTCCTCGGGCTGGTTGCCGGGCAGGGGGACGGCGTACGGCTCATGGCCGTCGAGGGTCCAGCGCTCGGGGAACCAGGACTCGCCGTCGAGCGCGAGCCGCGCCGCGTACGTCCCGTCGGCGGTGATCACACAACCGGGCGGCGCGGGCTCGTCGAGTACACCGCCTCCGCCCGGGCCGCCGCCCCTGATGTCGTGCCCGTCCGAGCCGTCGCCTCCGCTCTCTCCGCTTCCCGAGCCGGCGTTCTTCCCGTCGTTCTCCCGTCCCGCGTCGTTCCCGTGGCCCGTGGTGGGGGAGGGGGGTGTACAGGCCGTCATCGTTCGATCACCTCCGGCGACGAAGGTAGTTTTCGTACGCACAGACGTGGGACAACCCGCGCCCCCTTCACACATAAGGGTGCTCGTCCGGCGATTCGCCTGAGGGAACGGCGACGAATGTGCTGGTCGCGAGGTCGCTGGTCAAGTGACCCGTGGCCGGTCGGGGACAGGAGGAGTGCGGGTAGCCTTTGTGCGTGCCCCGTCTGTCTGAAGTCATCGCCGCGCTCGACGCCCTCTGGCCGCCCGAGAGGGCCGAGGGGTGGGACGCGGTCGGCACGGTCTGCGGCGACCCCGACCAGGAGATCGGCCGCGTGCTGTTCGCGGTCGACCCGGTCCAGGAGATCGTCGAGGAAGCGGTGAAGCTGGGCGCCGACCTGCTGGTGACCCACCACCCCCTCTATCTGCGCGGTACGACGACGGTCGCGGCCTCCACCTTCAAGGGCCGTGTCGTGCACACCCTCATCAAGCACGACATCGCGCTGCACGTCGCCCACACCAACGCCGACACCGCCGACCCGGGTGTCAGCGACGCCCTCGCCGGCGCGCTGGACCTCCGGGTCGTCGGCCCCCTCGTACCGGACCCCGCCGACCCCGCCGGGCGGCGCGGGCTCGGCCGCGTCTGCGAGCTGGACCACCCGTTGACCGTGCGGGAACTGGCCGCGCGGGCCGCCGAGCGGCTGCCCGCCACCGCGCAGGGCATCCGGGTCGCCGGCGACCCCGAGGCGCTCGTCCGCACGGTCGCCGTCAGCGGCGGCTCCGGCGACAGCCTCTTCGACGACGTACGCGCGGCCGGTGTCGACGCCTTCCTCACCGCGGACCTGCGCCACCACCCGGCCTCCGAGGCTGTCGCCCGCACCACGGAAGCCGCCCACACACCTCTCGCGCTGCTCGATGCCGCGCACTGGGCCACCGAATGGCCCTGGTGCGAGCTGGCCGCCGCCCAGCTCGACGAGATCTCCGACCGGGAGGGATGGGACCTGCGCGTCCACGTCTCCAAGACGGTCACCGACCCCTGGACCGCCCACGCGGCGTCCTCCACCGCCACCGAAACACTGGGAGCCCCCAACTGAACGCCGCGCCCGCCGACCAGATCCGCCTCCTCGACGTCCAGGCCCTGGACGTACGCCTCCAGCAGCTCGCGCACAAGCGCAGGTCGCTGCCCGAGCACACCGAGATCGAATCACTGACGAAGGACCACACCCAGCTGCGCGACCTGCTCGTGGCCGCGCAGACCGAGGAGAGCGACACCGCCCGCGAGCAGACCAAGGCCGAGCAGGACGTGGACCAGGTGCGCCAGCGTGCCGTCCGCGACCAGCAGCGCCTGGACTCGGGTGCCGTCTCCTCCCCGAAGGACCTGGAGAACCTGCAGCGCGAGATCGCCTCGCTCGCCAAGCGGCAGGGTGACCTGGAGGACATCGTCCTGGAGGTCATGGAGCGCCGGGAGTCCGTGCAGGAGCGGGTCGCCGAGCTGACCGAGCGGGTCGGTGCCGTCCAGGGGAAGATCGACGACGCGACCGCGCGCCGGGACGCCGCGTTCGAGGAGATCGACGGCGAGGTGGCGACGGTGACGAAGGAGCGTGAGGTCATCTCCGCCTCGGTCCCCGCGGACCTCCTCAAGCTCTACGACAAGCTGCGCGACCAGCAGGGCGGCATCGGCGCGGCCAGGCTGTACCAGCGCACCTGCCAGGGCTGCCGCCAGGAGCTGTCGATCACCGACTTCAACGACGTCCGCAAGGCCTCGCCCGACACGGTCCTCCGCTGCGAGAACTGCGGCCGCATCCTGGTGCGTACGTCCGAGTCGGGCCTCTAGAAGCGGCAAAGGGGCTTTCGGCGTGCGGGAGTTCATCGTCGAGGCCGACGGCGGTTCCCGGGGCAACCCGGGGCCCGCGGGCTACGGTTCCGTCGTCCTCGACGCCGTGACAGGCGAGGCGCTGGTCGAGGCCGCCGAGTACATCGGCGTCGCCACGAACAACGTCGCCGAGTACCGGGGCCTCATCGCGGGCCTGAAGGCGGCGCGGGAGCTCGACCCGGAAGCCTCCGTCCGGGTCCGTATGGACTCCAAGCTCGTCGTCGAGCAGATGTCGGGCCGCTGGAAGATCAAACACCCCGGTATGAAGCCCCTGGCCGCCGAGGCCGCGCTTATCCTCCCGCCCGGCCGTGTGACGTACGAGTGGATCCCGCGCGACCAGAACAAGCACGCCGACCGCCTGGCCAACGAGGCCATGGACGCGGGCAAGCGGGGCGAACAGTGGTCAGCCGCCGGGTCCACGGCGGACCTGGACACCCGCGGGGCACGTTCCGCAGCGGCCACCGCTGCGCCCGACCCGTCGGGTCCGCCCGGGGACGCGGCAGCGGGTGCGGCGAGGGCGAGGGCGGCGCTGGCGGGGGGCAGGGGCGCTTCAGCCGACACTCCCTCGCCGGGTGCTCTCCCCTCGGCTTCCGCGGCTCCCTCGGCTTCCGCGGCTCCCTCGGCTGCAAGGGCCTCCTCCGCCCCCGGCGCTCCCGTAGCCGACGACGCGGCTGGAGCAGAGGGCGCGGCTGAAGCAGAGGGCGCGGCTTCTGAAGCCGGGACCGTCGCCAGGAGCGGGGCTCGGACCGCCGCCAGGAACGCCGCCGACCTCCGCGCCGCCAGGAACGTCGCCTCCGTCGCCCCTGATCTCGGCACGCCCGCCACCTTCGTGCTGCTGCGCCACGGCGAGACGCCCCTCACCCCCCAGAAGCGGTTCTCGGGGAGCGGTGGTTCGGACCCGTCCCTCTCCGAGGTCGGCCGGTACCAGGCCGAGAGGGTCGCCACGGCCCTCGCCGCTCGTGGCACGATCCAGGACGTCGTGTCGTCGCCGTTGGCCCGCTGCCGGGAGACGGCGGCGATCGTCGCGGCCCGGCTCGGTCTGCGGGTCACCGTCGAGGACGGGCTGCGGGAGACGGACTTCGGCGCGTGGGAGGGCCTGACCTTCGGCGAGGTGCGGGAGCGCTACCCGGACGACATGAACGCCTGGCTGGCCTCCCCGGACGCCGAGCCCACCGGCGGCGGCGAGAGCTTCGAGGCCGTGGCCCGGCGCGTCGCCGCCACCAGGGACGACCTGGTCGCGGCACACCGGGGCCGCACCGTCCTGCTCGTCACGCACGTCACCCCGATCAAGACCCTCGTACGCCTGGCCCTCGGCGCGCCCCCGGAGTCCCTGTTCCGCATGGAACTCTCGGCGGCATCCCTGTCGGCCCTGGCGTACTACGCCGACGGCAACGCCACGCTCCGCCTCCTCAACGACACGTCACACCTGCGCTGAACGACGGCCACCCAGGCCCGCCGCCTCCCGCGCCAGCGCCTCGATCCGGGCCCAGTCCCGCGCGGCCACGGCATCGGCCGGCAGCATCCAGGTACCGCCCACGCAGCCGACGTTGGGGAGGGCCAGGTACTCCGACGCGTTGACCGGCCCGACCCCGCCGGTCGGACAGAAGCGCGCGTGGGGCAGTGGCCCGGCGAGCGACTTCAGGTACGCCGTACCGCCCGCCGCCTCGGCCGGGAAGAACTTCATCTCCCGCACCCCGCGTTCGAGGAGCGCCACGACCTCCGACGCGGTCGAGACCCCGGGCAGGAACGGCAGCCCGGACTCCCGCATCGCCCGCAGCAGCATGTCCGTCCACCCCGGGCTGACCAGGAAGCGCCCGCCCGCCGCGACGGAGTCGGTCACGTGCGTGGGGGTGATGACGGTACCCACGCCGACCACCGCCCCCGGAACCTCCGCCGAGATCGCCCGTACGGCATCCAGCGCGCCCGGCGTCCGCAGGGTCACCTCGATCGCCGGCAGCCCGCCCGCGACCAGCGCCCGCGCGAGCGGCACGGCATCGGCGGGATCGTCGACGACGACCACGGGCAGGACGGGTGCCAGGTCGAGGACGGAGACGCGCGAGGACGGGGACGGTGGCGGGGAGGGGGGCTGGGACTGGGACGCAGGCAGGGGCGGAGGCGGGGGCGGCGACGAGGGCATGCCGTCAATCCTGCCCGGGGTGAACAGCATGCACAACGAGCGTTGCGCATGCTGCAATGAAGGAGGTTGGGGGTGATGGCGGTCAGTGGACCTCGTCCACCAGCACATCCAGGGTCCACGCCCGCCCAGCTCCTGCCGGAGGCTCCACCTCCACCACGTACCCGAGGTCCCGCAGCGCCTCCATCAGCTCCGCCGGGCCCTTGGGGGCGATGCCGGCGGACAGCAGGCTCCGTACGATGCGGCCCTTGGTCGCCTTGTTGAAGTGGCTGACCACCTTCCGCGTGGGCGCGTGCAGCACCCGTACGGTCGCGGTCCGCCCCGCCACCTCGCCCTTCGGCTTCCACGCCGCCGTGTACGCCGAGGACCGCAGGTCGAGGACGAGCCCGTCTCCGGCGGCCTCGGGCAGTGCCGTCGCCATCGGCGTACGCCAGTGCGTGCCGAGCGCGCCGAGGCCGGGAAGCTTCACGCCCATCGAGCAACGGTAGGAGGGGATCCGGTCCGTCACCCGGACCGCGCCCCAGAGTCCCGAGAAGACCAGCAGCGAGCGCGCCGCGCGCTGCTTGGCGGCGGTCTCCAGGGTGGCCAGGTCGAGGGCGTCGTAGAGCACACCGGTGTAGACCTGCCCGGCCGGCCGGGTGCCCGCCGTCAGCAGCTCCGCGTTCTTGGCGACCTCACCACGCAGCCCCTCGCTCAGCCCGAGCACCTCACGCGCCTTGTCCTCGTCACCGGCGCACAACTCCACCAGCTCACCGATGACCGCCTCCCGCGCCCCGGTGAGCGCCGGCAGCGACAACCCCTCCAGCTTCAGGGGAGCGCCACCCGAGGAGGGGGCCTTGCCTTCGGACGGGGGCAGCAGGACGAGCACGGGTACTCCTTGTTCTCGGGGCTCCGCGACAGCGTACGGGGTGCGGGAACGACCGACGGCGCCCCGGCCGCCTGCCGTGCGGACGACGCCTTCCGGGGTGATGTCACCTGTCGTCGGGAAGCAACCCCGGCCGGGAAGTCTGCCGACGTGAAGCAACCTTCGGCCGGGAAGCACCTGCGTCGGGAGGCAACCTTCGGCCGGGAAGCACCTGCCGTCGGAAGGCAACCCGGCTCCGGGAAGGCCGCACTCGGGATGCCACCCGGCGCCGGGAAACCCCTGCCGTCGAGATGCCACCCGGCCCACCCCGCCCTACGCTCGTCCCATGCCCCGCCGCCATCTCCGCGTCAAGGGCGCCCCCGAGGCTCCCCTGCGGACGGCCCTGCGCGCACTCCGCGCGGAACTCGATGTCCCCGGCGCCTTCCCCCTCCAGGTCCTCGTCGAGGCCGAGCACGCCGCGAAATCGCCGCGCCTGCCGTCGTACGACGCCACGGACCTCCCCCTCTTCACCATCGACCCGCCCACCGCCACCGACCTCGACCAGGCGATGCACCTGTCACGCAGGCCGGGCTCGGCCTCGGGTGCGGGTACGGGAGCCGGCGGCTACCGCGTCCGCTACGCCATCGCCGACGTCGCCGCCTTCGTCACCCCCAGTGGCGCACTCGACGCCGAGGCCCACCGCCGGGTGACGACGCTCTACTTCCCCGACGACAAGGTCCCCCTGCACCCCGCCTGCCTCTCCGAGGGCGCCGCCAGCCTGCTGCCCGGCCACACCTGCCCGGCGGTCCTGTGGACCCTGGATCTGGACGCGGACGGCCGTACCGAGACCGTCGACGTCCGCCGTGCCCTGGTCCGCAGCCGGGCCAAGCTGAGCTACGCCGACGCACAGAAGAAGATCGACGAGGGCACCGCGGAGGAACCCCTCGCCCTGCTCCGGGAGATCGGCGGGCTACGCGAGCACCTGGAGGTCGAACGCGGCGGCATCTCCCTCGGCATCCCGGAACAGGAGATCGTCGAGCACGCCGCCCCCGCCGACCGAGCCGCAGCCCTCCCCGCCCCCTCCACCCCTCAAACGGCCGATGTGACCTACGAGTTGACGTACCGCGCCCCGCTCCCCGCCGAACGCTGGAACGCCCAGATCTCGCTCCTCACCGGCATGGCCGCGGCCGACCTGATGCTGGCCCACGGCACCGGCGTCCTGCGCACGCTCCCGGCCGCCCCGGACGGCGCGGTGGGCCGCCTCCGTCGTACGGCCGACGCCCTGCGCATCGACTGGCCGCACCACGTCTCGTACGCGTACCTCGTCCGCTCCCTCGACCCGCACGACCCCCATCACGCGGCCTTCCTCCTGGAGTGCACGACCCTGCTGCGCGGCGCCCACTACACACCCTTCCGCGACGGCGACCTCCCCGACATCACCACGCACTCCGCCGTCGCCGCCCCCTACGCCCACTGCACGGCCCCCTTGCGTCGCCTCGTCGACCGCTACGCCTCGGAGATCTGCCTCGCGGCGGCAGCCGACAGCCCCACCCCCGACTGGGTCCTGACCGCCTTCGACACCCTCCCCGACGAGATGGCCGAGGGCACCCGGCGGGCAGGCCGCGCGGAGCGCGAGTGCGTGGACCTCGTCGAGGCGGCGCTGCTGAAGGACCGGGTCGGGGAGGTGTTCGAGGGGTGCGTGGTGGACGTGGAGGAAGGGCAACCAGCCGCCGGTACCGTGCAGTTGGAGTCCCCGGCGGTCATCGGCCGACTGGCGGGGACCCCCGGCGACCGGCTGCCACTGGGGGAGCGGCTGCGGGTACGGCTCACGCAGGCCGAGCCGGGAGCGGCGAAGGTGCGTTTCGTTCCGGCGTGAACTTCCCCATCTCTCGTACGAGTTGATCGGACTCGTCGGCGTGGAAACGCACCAGGCGCACTTCCCTGCGACGGCCGAAGAAGGTCGAGTAGGCGACGGGCTCGGCCAGTTCCATGGTGACGGTGGTCTGCGACCCGACCTCCATGTTCAGCTCCCCGTCCCGTTTCTCGTGCGTCGTACGCAGCTCACGACGGACGGAGGCGACGGCGCCCAGCGGGACGCGCAGATCCACGGTGGCGAAGCGCCGCAGCCGCAGGGTGGTGCCGGTGAGGACGTGGGGACGGGTCACGGAGGCGGCGTGGAGCCCGGCGACGATGAGGATCGTATAGAGGTCGAGGACGAGGAAGACCGAGTGCACGAGCGGGAAGTCGCGCAGCAGGACGGACATGGTCACGGTCTCGACGACACACACGAACCCGAACCCGAACATCATGGCGCCCTGCCCCCGCGCGTACCCGTACGCCCGCGCACCCTCCTCCCCGACCCCGTACGGCCGCCGCGCCACCCAGCGCAACAGGCTCGCCAGCAGCAGGAGTTCATGGCGCACGAGAGAACAGGCGACCCTGCACGCGCCACCTCTCCCACTGGTTCCGATCGTCCTCACGGGCGGTCCTCCCTCAGTATCCGGAGCGTGCGGCGGATGGCCTCCGCCTGGGCCGGGGCGAAGTCGGCGTAGAAGGCGCGCAGGAAGCTGCCGGTGCCGCCGTCGCCCCCGCTGTGGTCGAGATCGATGCCGGTGTCCTGCGGGACCATCTCCGGCGGGATGAGGTCGGCCAGCACGCGGGCGGCCTCCGCCACCCGGGGGTCGTCGGGCTCGGCGTCGGCGAGGGCGTCGAGCAGCGCGTACGCCTCGTGCGCCCGCTCCACCGCGCCCGGAGCCGACATCATGCTCTCCAGCCCCGCGAGCATCTCCGCCCGTACCTCGGGTGTCGCGGTGGTCTCCAGGAGGGCGAACACCTCTCGGTCCTTGGCGGCCATGGGAGAGTGCGGCGCGGGCCCGAACTTGCCGAAGAGAGCGGCGAGTTCAGGTGAGACGGGCCCCTCGGCAGGCAGCCGCCCGGCGCGCGCCTCCTCCATCAGGACACGCAACCGCCCCCGCCGCTCCCGGATCTCGTCCTCCTGCCGGGCCAGATCCTCGTCCAACTCGCCCAACACCTCGACGAGTTCACGCCCGGCGTCGTCCGCCAGCACGTCTCGTACCTCGGCCAGCCCGAGCCCCAGCTCCGTCAGCCGCCGGATCCGCGCGAGCACGACCATGTGCCGCAACGTGTAGTCCCGATACCCGTTGGCCCGCCGTTCCGGCTCCGGCAACAGGCCGAGGTGGTGGTAGTGCCGCACGGCACGCGGCGTGACACCGACGGCCGCGGCGAGTTCTCCGATCCGCATACGACCAGTAGAAACGTTGACGCTGCGGCAGGGTCAAGCCTCGGGCCGGGTGACTGACGGTGACCGGGATCATGTGCCCTGGAGACCTCGGACTTCCTCTGACCCCGCCGGGCGTAGCCTGGGGGCCGACGACGGGGGAGGCCGAGGTGAGCACACACGGTGAGACTCGCTGGACCCGCACCACCCTCGGCCGCCCCGACCACCCCTTGGACCTCCTCACCGCCCGCTTCGACCGCCACCGCTACGCCCCGCACACCCACGAGGAATTCAGCATCGGCATCTGCGTCCAGGGCGCCTCGTGCATCGACTACCGGGGCGGTGCCCTCACGGTGGGGGAGGGATCGATCGTCGTCCTGGCCCCAGGCGAGGTCCACACCGGCGAATCGGCATTCGGCACCTACGCCTACCGCGCCCTCTACCCGGCCCCCGCACTCCTCGCCGACGGCATCCTCGGCGGCACCCCGCACTTCCGCGACCCCCTCCTGCACGACCCCGAACTCGCCGCCGCCCTGCGCACCGCCCACACCGAGCTGAGCACCTGCCCCGACCCGCTGGAGTCCGAGTCCCGCCTCCCCTGGCTGCTCACGGCCCTGGCGCGCCGGCACTCGACGTCCCGCCTCACCTCGGACAGACTCCCCGGCGCCCACAAGATCGCCCTCGCCGTACGCGACCGCCTGGCGGACGAACTCCTCGCCCCGCCCTCCCTCGCCGACCTGGCCACCGACCTGGGGCTCTCCCGCTACCAGCTCCTGAGAGCCTTCCGCACGACGATGGGCATGCCCCCGTACGCGTGGCTGGCCCAGCACCGGGTGAGCCGGGCCCGAGGCCTGCTGGAGGCGGGCGCCCGCCCGGCGGACGTGGCGGGGCAGGTGGGCTTCGCGGACCAGGCGCACATGACGCGGTGGTTCAGGAAGGTGCTGGGGGTCACCCCGGCGGCGTACCGCAACAGCGTTCAAGACGCACACCGCTGACCTGCCCGAGACTCACCGCATGACTGCACGCGGCTGGTTCCTCTTCTCCCTGATGGGAGTCCTCTGGGGCATCCCCTACCTGATGATCAAAGTGGCTGTGGACGAGGTCTCCCCGTCCACGGTCGTCTTCGTACGCTGTGCCCTGGGCGCGGCCCTCCTGCTCCCGTTCGCCATCCGCCAGGGAGACCTGACCCGCGTAGTCCGACAGCACTGGCGCCCGATGCTCGCCTTCGCCGTGATCGAGGTCATCGGCCCCTGGTGGACCCTGACCGACGCGGAGCGCCACCTCTCCAGCTCCACGGCCGGCCTCCTGATCGCGGGCGTCCCGATCGTGAGCGTGCTGCTGGCCCGCTTCTTCGGCGACGCGGAACGGCTGGGAGCCCGCCGGATGACGGGCCTGGGCCTCGGCCTGGGAGGCGTGGCGGTCCTCACGGTCCCCCACCTCACCGGCGGGAACGTCCTCTCCCTCACCGAGGTCCTGATCACGGTGATCGGCTACGCGACCGCTCCCCTGATCATGGCCCGCCACCTGAAGCAGGTCCCGACGCTCCAGCTGATAGCCCCGGTCCTGCTCCTGGCGGCGCTGGTCTACGCCCCCGCGGCGGCCGTGACCCGCCCGCCCACCCTCCCGTCGACCCCGGCCCTGATCTCCCTGGCCGCCCTGGGAGTGATCTGCACGGCCCTGGCCTTCGTGGCGTTCCTGGAACTGATCCGGGAGGTGGGCCCGACCCGGGCGACGGTCTTCACGTACGTCAACCCGGCGGTGGCGGTGGCGGCGGGAGCGCTGTTCCTGGACGAGCGCCTCACTCCCGCGATCGCCGTCTCCTTCGCCCTGATCCTGGCGGGCTCGTTCCTGGCGACGGCGGCGTCGGGGCCATCGGGACCGAGGACCGGCGGGCGCCCGGTAGCATGGTCCACACGGCAGACGAGCCGGGCGGACGGCCGCGTGGAGTCCCCCTAGGGGGCTTCCCGAGGAACGTCCGGGCTCCACAGGGCAGGGTGGTGGCTAACGGCCACCCGGGGTGACCCGCGGGACAGTGCCACAGAAAACAAACCGCCGGGGACCGTATCCGTACGGGCCTCGGTAAGGGTGAAACGGTGGTGTAAGAGACCACCAGTGCCCAGGGTGACCTGGGCAGCTAGGTAAACCCCACCCGGAGCAAGGTCAAGAGGGGCCGCCGTAAGAAGCGACCCTGCGCGGACGTTCGAGGGCTGCCCGCCCGAGTCCGCGGGTAGACCGCACGAGGCCGGTGGCAACGCCGGCCCTAGATGGATGGCCGTCTCCCGGCCGACCGCGAGGTCGACCGGCGACAGAACCCGGCGTACAGCCCGACTCGTCTGCCGCTGCTTGCGGCTGTGGAAAGGGCCTCTCGTCTGGGAGGTCCCGTTCCAGTCTTGAGGGGACTTGCCGTGTCAGGCGGCGAAACGGCCCTCAGGCAGAGCGAAGAGTCCCTGACGTCCTGCTGGTGCAGTGTCTCCTTGGCGCCGGGCCGGTGCGCTCGCGATGCGTAGGCCTCGGGCTCGAATCCCGAAGGCGGCTCTTTTTCGACCCAAGTCGAAACAGTCGTTGACCTGGGTCTATCGCTTTGCGAGAACGGGTCTCGCTGCGTCTGACCGGGCCGAGGGCGCCGCTCAGGGGAGTCGGTGGACAACCGGTGGACGAGTGCTCTCACGGAAACCGGCCCTTCGCGCCGAAGGCGCGGGGCAGTGGGTCTGTGTCTCGCCGGGGGAGGGACTGTCGGCAGCAACGCTGCTGGGGCTTCCGCAAATCGGTCGGGCTGAGCCAGCGACTGGTGAAGAATCGGCCGGGTGGACAACGAGATTCAGCTGATCAGCGACGGTGACGGACTGACGGTCATCGGGCATGAGACGGATGTCGAACGTTTCCTCGTCTCGGAAGGGCTGTCGTCGAAGGACGTCGGATTGCGACAGCTCAAGTTCGTCGCCGGTGCCGGGGCTGTGACAGCGCAGGCGGGTTCGGATATTGCGGCCGAATCCGCTTGCTGGGTGAAGCTGACCCGGGAGTCGGCGCAGATCGTCGAGAAGTACGGGCTGAGGGAAAGCTCGAAGACAGGGCTCAGCACTGGTGTGGTGAAGGGGCCGAAGGGCCAGATCAAGGGATTCGTGGAGTTCGCGAGCGGGCCCCGATCGCTTCTGGGTAACCCGGCGGTTCTCGCTCGCGCTGCGGGGATCATGGCGCAGCTCGCGATGCAGCAGACCATGGACGAGATCACCGACTATCTCGCCACGATCGACGAGAAGGTCGACGACGTGCTCCGCGCCCAGGAGGACGCCGCGGTGGCGAACATGATCGGAGCGGAGTTCGTGATCGAGGAGGCCATGGCCATCCGGGAGCAGGTGGGCCGGGTTTCAGAGATCACGTGGTCGAAAGCGCAGGCTACGCCGGGGACGATCGCGACGACCCAGGTGTACGCGTTGCGTCGACTCGACGCACTCGCGGAGAAAATGGAGCGCAAGGCCAAGATCGGTGATCTGGCCGAGGCGGCCAGGGAAGCCGAGTCCAAGGCTCAGGAGTGGCTCGCCGTTCTGGCTCGTTGCTTCCAACTGCAGGACGCGATCGCCGTGCTCGAGCTCGACCGGGTGCTGGACGCGGCTCCGGAGGAGCTGGACCGGCATCGCCTCGGGATTCGGGTTGCCCGGCAGAATCGGCTGGACCTCATCTCGCGGAGCACCGAGCGTCTGGTAGCCCGGATGAACGCGGCTGCCGAAGCGGCCAACGCGAAGGTGCTGCTGCACCCGACCAAGTCCCCGGCCGTGGTCCAGTCGAGCAACCATGTCCTGGCTGGTGTCGACGACTTCCACGGGCGGCTCGGGATCGAGTCCGGTCGCCGGCCGTCGGAGACGAGACGATGGGCGGTTGCGGCGGTGGAGGTGAGGGACAAGGCGCTTGAGGCCGGCGCGAAGGGCGTCGATGCCGTCAGAAGCCTCGGCAACGAGACCTTCGACCGGGCCAGCTCGGCAAAGGGCAAGCTGGCCAGCGGGATCGCCGAGCGAGCGCGCCGTCGACGTGGGGACGAGGAGGAACGCGACGAGGAGTGAGCAGACGCTTTCCTGCACGTTCCAGTCCGCTGCCGGTGGAGGTGGCCGCCCCACCGCTACGTTTCCATTGCCGAGGGCCGACACGACTGGGGCAGGACGTGGCATGGCCTGCACTGGCCAGTTCCGGGCCGCGGTTGTCGCCTCTGGTGATGTGGCACGCGGGGAGGGCAGAACCCGATTCTCCATGGCGAACCATTTCCTTGCGGCGAGCAGGTTCCCGCGTGAGCAGGGAACGTCACAGCCTCACCCAGAAGACGCCGGACATCCCGCTCCCTGCTGCTGGCTGCGCGCGCGTCAGCTGGACGCGCATGGGTCCCAGAAGATCGCCGGTGGAGTCCCGTGGCCGACACAGGCCTGACTACGCGAGGGCGGGTGCCTCAGCACCCTTCTCCGCACCGGACCTCGGATGCACGAGCGAGCGCAGCTTGTCGCGCGTTTCCTGGTCCGTCGAGTAGATGATCGTGCCGACCATGCCCCGCGTCAGCAGCACCTTGTAGGTGTTGCGGATCAGCCGGTCGATCTCGCTGTCCGGAGTGGCCTTCGTGAAGATCGGATCCTTGGACGCCGTGCGATCGACGACCCAGCGGTCCGTCCGCCACACCAGGTCGGGGCCGATGATGACGCCGGACCAGTCGTACTCGAAGCCCTGCGCGGTGTAGACGCAGCCGACCTGGCCGAAGCCGCCCGGGTCGGTGGCCCACAGGGGCGAGGGCGGTGCGCCGAGGACGGACCGGTCGCCGTACACGTTCCAGGGGCGGGCCCACTGCCCGATGACGACGTCGGCGGGCAGCTCGGCCATGTCCCGGGTGATCTCCCTGGTCCACTTCCAGCAGTAGCCGGCCGACATCCGAGCTCCGTACCCCTCCGCCCGCCGGGCGACGAGGAAGTCCTCCAACTCCTGCGGGCTCTCGGCGGTCCGCAGCTCCAGCTTGCCGTCCGGCTCCCAGAGGCTGGGCGTGCCGCCCTCCAGACCGAGGAGGTCGACGACCCACTTCTCGTACGCGTCACTGCCGCCGCACCGGAACTGGCCGTCCAGCTCAACGACTGTGCACTCGAGTCCCTGCGCGGCGGCGGCCCGCTGGATCTCAGCCTTGGTGCCCATCTCGCCGGGCCGCACCACCTGGTGCTGATCCAGCAGAAACACGGGTACGCGGGCCGCGTCGATCAGCTCGGCCACCTGAGGCCGCCCGGTGCGCAGTTCCGCCTTGGTGTAGCGGTTGGCGGAGGTCTTGCGCAGCCGGTGGGCCTCGTCGCAGATCAGTACGTCGAGGTCGTTCGGCTCGGCGTCCATGAAGCTGTTGAAGTACTTGAACAACTGCTGTACGGCGGGCTTCCGCGCGCCGGCGACCTTGCGCATCGTCTTGGTGAACGACGCGGACCCGGTGGCGTGCAGTGCCGTCACCCCACGCCGGTACAGCTCACCCAGGATCGAAAGCGCGACGACGCTCTTACCGGAGCCGGGTCCGCCGGTCACGACGATGACCTGCTTGTGGTTGGACCGCTTGGCCTTGCGGACGGCGGACAGGACCTTCTCGTACGCGACCCGCTGCTCGGCGATGAGTACGAACTGCTCGCGGTCACGGATCTCGGCCGCCGCGACGGCCATCAACTGCTTCGACGGCCGGATCTTGCCGCCGAGCAGCACGTCCGCCGCCTCGGCGCCAGGCTTCGCGGCGAGCCGCGAGCGCAGGAAGTCGATGAAGGCGCCGCGCTGGTCACCGGTGTACAGGCGGCCGTGCGGGTCCTCCTTGACGCTTCGCAGGTCCCCGATCCGGGATTCGGTCGCGTTGTGCAGGAACGCCACGCCGGCGAGGGCCCTCGGCATCCGCTCCAGCGCGCCGTTGAACGACAACAGGTACTCGCAGTAGCCCCTGACCTGCTCGATCGGGTTGAGTACGGGGGCCGGATACGCATCGATCCGGCACAGCAGCGGCTCGTCCTCCTCCGGGTAGGCCGCGCTCCACTGCTTCAGCTCGACAATCACGTACGACGGCTCGCCCGTGGTCGGATGTGCACCCGCGAGTACGGCGTCGGCGCGCTTGCTGGTGAGGGGCAGACCGTACTCGATGAGGACCTCGACATCGCCGAGTCCTGCGTCCATGAGGGCGTTGACGAGCGCCGGGAGGCTGCGTTCCCAGGACTTTATTTCCGACTGTCCGGCGTTCCGGCCATGCAGATGACGGAAGTTCTCGGTCAGATGCAGCGCCAGCGATCCTTCCAGGATGCGAGCGGCCACGGACGACGCGGACTCACGGAACAGCAAGAACTTGCCCCCAGGCAGCACGAAGAAGACTCGTGCGGGTGGGGGCATGTCCTCCGGTGTCCACCGCGCGCTCAAGCGAGGCGGATCAGGAAGCCCGTCGGGCCGCTGAGATGGTTCTGGTCATCCTAGGCGAGGGTGTCGATCAAGGGGAGGGGACGCGTGCACCCGAGGATGCCGCTGTCACCTCGGCTGTCTGCTGCGGGCGTTCGCTGTGGCGACGCGGGTGCTGAGCAGCTCTGACGGGGTGAGGGGGCGGAAGTGCTTCGGGTCGGCGTCCCATTCGCGTCCGCCGGACAGTGGGCGGAGTTGGACGTAGGGGCCCTCGTGGCTCATGACCTGCCCGATGCGGTCGTGGGTCGTGCCATGGACGGTCTCGCTGGCGGTAAGGGTTCCGTCGGCGTGGTTTGTCATCCGGCGGCTCCCTTCGTGATCACGTCGGCGAGCAGGAGGGGGACGGGGGCGGAGCAGACGCCGAGGGGGACGAGGGCGGACCGGGGGTCACTGTTGTAGGCGTCCTCCTCGTGGTCGTCCGCCCAGGGAGTGCGGACGTGCATCGCGGGGAGCTGGATGTCGGCCCGGGTGAGTGCGGTGGCGAGGGTGTCCCGGGCGTCGAGGGCGTCCTGGATCTTGGTGGCGTATACGGAGAACGCGCTCTGCGGTGACCTGATCGAAGACAGCGCGGCGATCGAGAAGCTGCAAGGTGCTGACGATGCGCCATGCCGAGGGCTCCAGCCCCAGCAACCTCACCATGTACCCGAAACTCGGCGAGTGCACGGAGAAGTGGCGCCCACTCGGTTACGGCGACGTGCGTGGCCTGCGCAGCCCCTTCTTGCCGCGCAGGAGAGCAGTTGCGACGACAGGGTGACGTGTCCTCGTCGGAATCCGCTGACGCGCGGTCGTTCACCACGTTTCGCATTGAGGAACTCGACGCGGGGGCGGCCATCGCCATGAAGGACACCCCTGCCAACCCCGACCGCGAGGACGGGCTCCACCTGTATGTGCTGCAACAGGACGGCGGCCGCCCGGAGAAGGCGAAGGAGTTCCTTGGCGCGTGGAGTTGAGCCGGCTCCCCTCGCCTCAGCCGAGTACCAGCGGCAACTTCGCTTCCAGAGAGCCCAGTTCGGCACGCTGACCGGCCGTCGGCGCCCTGCGGCCCGTGCCCGTCAGCAGGGCCTGCTCGTCCGTGAAGGACGCGGGGAACGTGCCGCCCGCGATCCTTTCCAGCGCCCTTCGGGAGTGGGACAGGCTCTGCGGGGACGGGCCGGGGGCGGTCGGGAGGTGGGCCGTCAGGTCCAGGTGGTGGAGGGTCCATTCCAGGACGTACGCCGTGAGGTAGTCGGCGACCGTGAGGATCTTGTCCTGGGTGCTCACCCGGGCCGTGGGGTCCGCGAGTCGGGCCGCGCGGCCGGCCGCCGAGCCCACGTCGTCCAGGTGGAACTTGAGGAGGGCCGGGTCCTCGTACGCGGCCGCCAGGCGGACCGTCAGGGCGGCGAGGGGGTCCTCGCCGGTCGGGGGCTCGTGCGTGGCCTGCCAGTACGTCACCGCGTCGGCCGTCGGTGGCGCGGTGCCGGCGGGGGTGGCCAGCGTGATCAGGACGTCCTGTGCGTCGATGACCAGGTGGCAGACGAGGTCCCGTACGAGCCAGCCGGCGCAGCCCGACGGCTGCTCGAAGTCCTGGGCGTCGAGGTCGGCGACCGTCGCGCGCAGGGCCGACCAGGAGTGTGAGAAGAGGTCCACCACCGCACGGTAGTGCACAGGGAATGCACGGTGGTGCGAAGGGAAGCGAGGTGGTCGCAGGCATTGACCCCGCACCGGTTGCACGCTTTCATCGCCTGCATCCTCGTGGGTCCTCTGCGCCGGGCCGGGGGCGACGGGGTACGGGGGACGGCTGGGGTCGTCCTCGGTCGAAGGGGGAGCAAGTTGAAGAGACCTTCCTTACGCGCCCACCGCGCCCACCGCGCCCTGCGCGCCCACCGCACCCTGCGCACCCACCGAACCCTGCGCACGCTCGCGAACGCCGTCGTGGTCGCGGGCGTTGTCATGTGCTCCGTCTGGCCCGCCCAGGCCGCCGGTCAGGACGAGGCGCCGGCCGTCGTGCCGGGTACCGAGCGGATCAGCGTGGCCCCCGACGGCGTCACCGGCGGCAACGGCCACTCCACCGACCCCGTCGTCAGCGCGGACGGGCGGGTCGTGGCCTTCATGTCGTCCGCGACCAACCTGGGGCCGGGGACCGATGTGCGCAACAGCGTCTACTACCGGACGGGGCCCGGGGAGCCGTTGCAGCGTGTGGTGGTGCCGGGGGAGACGACCTCCACGCCTCAACTGTCGGAGTCCGGGCGGTACTTGACCTTCGGGTCGTACTCCACCGCGACCGCCACCTCCTCCGTTCATGTCATGGACCTGAGCACCGGCACCATCGAGCGCCTGACGCCCGCGACGGTCGACGGCTACCAGCTGTCGTACGGCATCGCGCCGGTCAGCGCCGACGGGCGGTACGTCGCCTTCGTCGCCCGGTACGCCGCCGAGCCGCAGGGGGCGTACCCGTGTCGGATCATGTTGCTCGACCGGAAGACGCAGGAGGTGCGGCGGGTCAGTCGGGAGTCCGACGGCTCCAAGACCTCCTATCGGTGCGAGCAGGTCGCGATGAGCGCGGACGGGCGCAAGGTCGCCTACCTGGAGGGATACACCGGGCCCGGCAGCGGTGATCAGGGCGACATTCTGGTCTACGACCGGCGCAGCGGGCGTACCGTCCACGCCGACGCCACCCACGACGGGTCGCCCGCGAGCACCTCGTCCTTCGCTCCCGTGCTCAGCGGCGACGGCTCCAAGGTCGGGTTCAACTCGGCGGCCGTCAACCTGGTCCCGGACGCCGACACCAACAACGGCGTGAACGCCTTCGTCCGTGATCTGCGGACCGGTGAGCTCCAGCGGTACGACGGCCACGCCCCCACCGATCTCACGCTGCTGTCCGACCTGTCCGCCGACGGCTCGAAGCTGTTGCTCAACACGGCGGACGCGAACCGTACGTCCCTCGGGCTCATCCTGCGCGACCTGTGCACCGGGACCGAGGAGCTGTTGTCGCCGGGGCAGGACGGCAAGCCCGTCACCGTGGGGGACGCGGCGCTGAGCGGGGACGAGTCGACGGTCGTGTTCGAGTCGTACCACCCCGGGCTCGTGCCCGAGGACAACAACCTGATCGGGGACGTCTTCGTTCGCGGCGTGGGGTGACGGCGTGCGGTGACGGCGTGCGGTTCGTCCGGGGGCTTGACCTGAGCCATCGTTCTGCTCACGCCCCCGACGAACCGCCGCAAGCCTGGAGCAAGCCCGTAATACCGGCAATAAGTGAGAAGCAGGGCGATACGTCGTACGGTGTTGTCCCGGTCCCGGAGGCACGGTGGGTGCGATGGGGGCCGCTGACGACCGGCGGGAGCGATGGTGATCCGGGTGCTTCTTGTCGAGGAGACGGACCTGGTACGTGGGGCGCTCGCCGCCTTGCTGGCCCGTGAGGAGGACATCGAGGTGGTCGCGGCGTTGCCGGGGCACGAGCAGACGGTGACGCGGGCGCTGGCCCACCGGCCCGATGTCGTCGTCATCGACAGTGACGGTGGGGAGAGCGGAGCGCTCGATACGTCGCGGGAGCTGGCCCTGCGGCTGCCGGAGTGCCGGACGCTGTTGGTGACCCACTCGGCGACCGCCGGGTTCCTCCGACAGGCGCTGGCGTGGCGGGTCGCGGGCCTCGTCGGCAAGAACGGGCCCAGTGACCTCCTGGCGGAGGGAGTGCGCAAGGTGGCCGCGGGGGAGAGGTTCCTCGACCCGGAACTCGCCCTGCTCGCGCTCCTGTCGGCGGAGAACCCGTTGACCGCCAGGGAACTCGAAGTGCTGCGGCTGGCGGCCGACGGCGCGCCGACGCGGGAGATCGCCCAGCGGCTGTCCTTGTCGGTGGGGACGGTCCGCAATCATCTGAACGCCGTCTCGCGGAAGACCGGGGCGCGCAACCGGATCGACGCGATCCGGATCGCCCGGGAGTCGGGGTGGCTGTGAGGAGCACGGCACCCTCTTCCCGCGGAGGCGTCGGCTGTGGTCAGGACCGGACACCCGTCGCACCGGTCGTGCTGCCGGTTGCGGCAGGCGTGCCGTCCGTGCCGCCGGTCGTGCCGTCCGTGTCGGTCGTGTCGTCCGTGTCGGTCGTGTCGCGGTGCGCGTCGTTCGCGTCGAGGGTCATGGGGTCCCAGTGGCCGATCAGGTCGCGGTAGAGGGCGCAGTCGGCCATCAGGTGGTCGTGGGTGCCCAAGTGGTGGCGGGGGCCGTCCAGGACGAGGACCAGGTCGGCGCGGAGGGCGGAGCTGATCCGGTGGGCGCAGACGATCAGGGTGGCGGGGCGGGCGGCGAAGGCGCGCTCGGCGACCGCCTCCGCGGCCGGGTCGAGGTGGCAGGTCGCCTCGTCCAGCAGGACCAGCCGGGCGGGAGGCAGCACGGCGCGGACCAGGGCGATCAGCTGGCGCTCCCCGGCGGAGAGCAGGGCTGGGTCCACCATGGCGTCGTAGCCGCCCAGGCGTTCGGTGAGCAGGGTCGCGCCGATGGCGTCGACCGCCGAGTCGAGGGCGGCGGGGGTGGCCGTGGGGTGGAGATAGGTGAGGTTCTCGCGGAGCGTGCCGGTGAAGACGTACGCCTCCTGCGGGATCAGTACGCGCGATCGTGACAACCGGCCCGGATCCGGGGCGGGGCCCGGCTCCGGGCTCGGGGAGCGGACCGGTGCCCCGCCCAGCCGGATCCGGCCCGTCTGCGGCTCCAGCACGCCGGCGATGAGCGCGGCGAGGGTGGACTTTCCGGCGCCGCTGGGTCCGACCACCGCCAGATGGGTGCCGGGCGCGAGGGTGAGATCGAGGTCGCGGACGACCGGTTCGGCGGAGCGCGCGTAACCGAAGGTGACATCGCGAAGCTCGACCGCGCCGTCCAGGACCCCGTCGCCCTCGGCCCCGCCACCGCCGGGCCTGCCGCTCTCGGTCTCGCCACCGCCGGACCTGTCACCGCCGGCCCTGCCACCTTCGGCCCTGCCACCCTCGACCCCGCCACCGCCGGGCTCACCGTCCTCGGGCCTGCCGTCCCGGACCCCGCCGTTCCCGGCCCCGCCATCCTCCGCCCACGGCTCCCGATGCGCATGGGGTGTCTCCGGCGTGGCTTCGGTCGGCAGGGCAGCGGCTCCGGACCTTCCGGATGCCGCTGCCGTCGGGGACGCGGGCACCGTCGGGGACGCGGGCGCCGTCGGGGGCGCTTCCGTCCGCGTACGCCCGGCCGTCGTCGTCTCCAGGATGCGAGCGGTGGTGACCAGGAGCCACAGGCCGCTGCCGCCGATTCCCCGGACGAAGTTCTGCAGGGCCGGTTGGAGGCTCTGGGAGAGATAGGTCAGGGCGCCCAGGATCGCGCCCGTCGTCACTCCGCCCCGCAGCAGCCAGGGGGCGCCGGCCAGGATGAGGACGAAGGGCAGCCAGCCGCCGATGCCCAGGGCGGCGGTGCGCAGGGCGGTGAGGCGGGCCAGGGCGCGCGCGGCCCCGGCCGCCGTGTCGATGCGGGCGTCGACCCGGTCGCGTACGACGTGCTCCGCGCCGCAGGCCGTGACGTCCCTCAGCGCCTCGGCCACCGCGCCCGCCTGCTGGGCGATCGCCTCGTCGGCGAGCACGACGGCCCGCTGCCGGGCCGCCATGGCGCGCAGGGCCACGAGGAAGAGCGTGAGACCGACCGCGAGGGGCGGTACGACGAACAGGAGGAGCGCGGGGTCGAGCGCCGTCAGACCGAACAGCACGCTCACGGCCGTCACCGCGAAGGTCTGCACGAACATCACGACCGCCCCGTACGACTCCCGGGCGATCTCCACCTGCTCGGTCAGCCGGGCCACGCCGGCCGTGTCGGGGGGCCGGCCGAGGCGGGCGGAGCGGCGCAGAGTGCCGTGGGTGACGAGGGCGACCAGGTCGTCGCGGAAGGGTTCGACGACGTCGGCCAGCCGGAGCGTGGTCTGCCGGGTGCCCCAGGCGCCGATCAGGGTGGCGACGGCCAGCAGCGCGAGCCAGCCGAGGCCTACGGGGACCCGGTCGGCGAGGAACCCGTCGTCGACGGCCCGGGCGACCAGGAGGCCGGACAGCAGAGCGGGCACGGCCTGGACCATCGACCAGCCGGCCAGCCGGACGAACTGACGGCGCCGCGTGCGGAGGGTGGAGCGGAGCAGGCCACGCGCCTCCCTGTTCACCGCGTGCCTCCGTGCTGCCGTGACGGCGGGTGCGCGAGGTCGGCGGCTGCCTCCGGGACGCGGTCGGGGTGCGCCGTGGGGAAGGGATTCCGCTGTTCTCCGGGAGGCGGAGGCGGAGTGGAAGGAGGAGTGGGAGGCGGAGTGGGAGGCGGAGTGGGAGGGGGAGCTGGTGCGGGGTGGCGCGTCTGGTCGCCGCCCGGCACCGCGCCCGGACGCGTTCCCTCGCCGCCGTCCGTGCGGAAGACGGCCCGGTAGCCCGGATCCCTCCACAGCACCCGGTGGGTGCCTCGGCGGCGGACGCGGCCGTCGTCGAGCCAGACGACGAGGTCGGCGCGGGCGGCGGTGGAGGCGCGGTGGGTGACGACGAGCCGGGTGCGTCCGGCGAGGGGGCCGGATCCGGTGAGGACCTGGGTGATGTGGTGCTCGGTGACGGTGTCGAGGCTGGCGGTGACGTCGTCGAGGACGAGGAGACGGCCGCCCCGGCCGGACTGGGCGAACGCGCGGGCCAGGCCCACCCGTTGGGTCTCGCCGCCGGACAGCGGCGCGGTGGCGAGGGCGGTGTCGTAGCCGTCGGGCATGGTGCGCAGGAAGGTGTCCGCGCGGGCGATGGCCCCGGCCTCCCGTACCGCTTCGGCCGGCAGCCGCTCCGCCGAAGGACCGAAGGCGATCGCCTCGGTGAAGGTCTCGCCCAGCAGTGCGGGCCGTTCGAAGCCGTAGGCGACGGCCCGCCGCAGGTCCGTGCGGGTCAGGTCGCGCAGCGGCACCCCGTCGAGCCGTACCTCGCCGTCGTCGGGGTCGGTGAGCCGGCCGGCCAGCGCGGCCAGCAGGGACTTGCCCGAGCCGGAGCGGCCCACCACGGCCGTCAGGGTGCCTTCCGGGATCTCCAGGTCGACGCCGTCCAGGACCGAGGTTCCCTCGGGAGCGCGGACGGTGACGCGGCGGAATTCCAGCCGCCCGCCGCCGCGCACGGGCAGCCGGGCCCGGCCGTACGTCAGCGGGGGCTGGTCCAGGATCTCGCAGACCCGCCCCGCGGTCGCCCGGGCGAGGGCGAGTTTGCCGACGGAGGCGACCAGGGAGCTGACGCCGGTGGCCAGGACGACGTATTCGGTGGCGGCCAGCAGTTGACCGGGTGTGATGCGGCCCCGGGCGAGTTCCAGTCCGGCCACGGCCAGGACGGCGATCTCCAGCAGGGGGACGACCACGGCGTCCCGGGTGGAGACCCGGGAGAGGGCGTGCCACGTCCCCCGGCCGTGGCGGTGCAGTTCCGGCAGCGGGGCGAGGACGCGTTCGGCCTCGCGGGCCGTGGTCCCGGCGGCGGTGATGGTGCGGATTCCCGTGACGGCGTCCGCGAGCCGGGTGGCGATACGGCCCTGGGTCGCGAAGTAGCGGTCGTTGACGTCGGACACGTCGCGGGCGAAGGCCTGGACCATCAGGACGATCAGCGGAAGTCCCGCGAGGAAGGTGAGGCACAGCCAGGGATCGATGAGGGCCAGCGCCACCACTGCCCCGATCGGTGGGATCAGTTCGGTCACCGCCCACACCAGACCGGAAGGAGCACTGCCGGCCCGGCTGGTGTTGCCCACCAGACGCGCGGTCAGGTCGCCGGGGGTGTGGCGGCGGGTCGCCCGGGGGCCCATGTCGAGGACGTGCCCGAACAGTGAGTGCCGCAGCCAGGCGGTGGAGCGGGCGTTGGCGACGGCGCCGGCGTAGTCGTCCAGCGCGTCGCACACGATGAGCAGCGCGACGGCGACGACGGACAGCGTCAGCCACAGGGCGGTGTCACCGGAGCCCAGTACGGCGTCGACGGTACGGCCCATGAGGGCCGGCAGGGCGACGTAGATCCCGGCGAGCAGCAGGGACGTGGCGGCCAGGACGGCACCCCAGACGCCGCCCCGCCGGACCACCGTCAGCAGCAGACGGTCCGCCGCGCGCCGGTCTCCCGGGGTATCGCTCCGGTCTCCCGAGGCGTCGCGCCGGTCGGCGGAGGTGTCGCGCCGGTCCCCGGACGGTCCCTGGCGTTCCTGCGGCGGCTCCTGTGGTTCCTGCGAATCTTCCTGGACGGGACCCCCCGACGGCTTCCGTCGGTCCTCCGGCCGTTCACGTCGGTCCACGGCCGCTCCCCTCACAGTCGGTTTCGGCGGAGGGGGCGGGGGCACCGGAGGTGCCCCCGCCGTCGTGGTCGGAGTCACCGGCCGCTAGCAGAAGAGGAGGCTGAAGATGCTTCCTCCTCCTCCGACGATGCAGCCCTTGCTTGCCCGGCTGCCCGGCGGCGGCTTCAGACCGGTTTCCGACTCGATGGTCAGGCCCTGAAGTTCGAGCAGTGACATACGTGCTCACCTCCCTTCGCGTACGTGGTCGGGGACGGGAATGTCCGGTGCGGACCGGCCCGGTGTCAGGAAGGGCAGTCCGGTGGGTGTGCCGTGACAGGCGGCGCCCAGGGCGAGCGCGACACCCGCGCCGCCGGTCGCCAGGTCCATGGACAGCCGCATCAACTGTTCGCCGGGGAAGGCGAGTCGGCCGTCCAGGAGGCAGGCGTGGCGGGCCAGTCGGCGTATGTGGGCGGCGACCACGGGGTCGCGTGCGGCGGCCGTGCCGGGCGGGTGGGCGCGGGCGCGGTGGAGGATCATCCCGGCGACGCCGTCGAACAGCCCGGGTTCGATGTAGAACGACGCCCGGGAGGCCTCGCGGATCGCGTGGGCGGCGGTCGCGAACTCCTCGTCCGCGCGGAGGGCCAGACAGTCGTCCAGGACCATGCCGATGCCCACGCTGCCGTCGGCGAGGTACGGCATGGTGCGGAACCCCTCGTTCACCTCCATCGAGCCCTCCTCCCGCACCACGCAGCGCCGCAGGTCCTGGCGCAGGGCGGTGGCGGCGAGGTCGAGGTGCGCCGGATCGCCGTCGTGCTCGTGGAGGCGCAGGAACAGCAGCGCGGGGCCGGACGAGCCGTACATCAGCCCTGCTCTCGGGTGGGCGCCGCCGCTGGTCTCCGGTACGCCGTCGGCGGGGCCCAGCCGGTCGGCGACGGTCTCCGCCACCCGCTGCGCGGCGGCGCGATGGGCGGCGTCGCCGGTGGCGTCCGCGAAGTGCAGCAGGGCGAGACCGATGCCGGACAGTCCGCCCTTGAGGTCGAGGGCCAGGTTCTCCCAGCGTTCGCCGAGGCACATGTCGAGGACCTTGACGGCCTCCTCGCGGTGGCCGAGGTGGTCCAGGACGAACGCGACGCCGTGCAGGCCGTCGTAGAGGCCGAGGCGGGTGCCGGGCGGCGGGTGGAGAGCGTGCCGGATCAGCCAGTCCTCGTGGTCGGGGTGTCGTCCGGCGCCCGTCACGTCCAGCGCGTACAGCACCCCGGCCGCGCCGTGGGCCATGCCGAGGCCGCCGCCGGGAGCTGCGAACTGCTCGATGTCGCCGGGGAAGAGGCGGTCGTCGCGGTCGGGGGTGGCGGAGGCGAGGATCGCGGACGTGATCGACTCGCGGGCGCGCAGCCAGCCGGCGTGGTCGGGTTCGAAGCGGGGTTCGTCGTCGTTCACGCTGGTCCTCGCGGTCCGCGTCCCGACGGTCGTCCCCTCGCCCCCGGTGATCGTGCGCACGGCCTCGTCGAAAAGGCCGTCGGGGACCGGGAACAGCCGGGCGGCCTCCCGGGCGAGCCGGCCCGCCTTGCCGCGATCGAGTTCGATCAGTCCGGTCAGCGGCAGGAACAGGCAGATCTCCAGGCAGGCCAGCGCGTACCGGTCGATGTCGAAACCGGTCGCGGTGCTCGGGGCGTGGAATCCGGGGGCCGCGAGGACCTGGTGGTGGGCGTGTGCCACGTCCGAGGCGCCCTCGAAGTCGATCAGGACCACGGTGTCGTCGGGACGGACCATGACGTTGAAGGTGTGCACATCACCGATGACGATGTCCCGCTCATGGACCGCCGTGACGGCGTCACGCACCCGGCCGAGCACGTCCAGGGCCCAGGCGGTGTACTCGGGGAAGGCGGCCGGGTCCGGGTCCAGGGCCGCGAGCGGACTGCGCTCGACGATCAGCTGGTGCAGGGGCTTGCCCTCGATGAAGTCCTCGACGAGGAAGCGGTGCCCGCCCAGTTCGAAGTGGTCGCGGAGGGCCGGGACGCAGCGCAGGCCGCGCAGTCGCTCAAGGGCCTCCCGCTCGCGTTCCAGCCGCGTGACGGCGTCCGCGCCGTCCGGGGTGAGCCCGGCGTACGGTCGGGCCTCCTTGAGCACGACACGCTCCTCCGTACGCCGGTCCACCCCGGCGTACAGGCCGCCGCCGTTGGAGAAGTGCAGTGCCTTGTCGATCCGGTAGGGCAGGTCGGCGACGGTGGTGCTGCGGCTCGCGGCCAGGTGGGGTTCGAGGAAGCCGGGGAGGTCCACCCATTCCGGTACCCGGAAGGTGGGGCCGCGCACATCGGGAACCAGGCGCCCGGAGGGGTCCGCCACCGCCTGTTCCACCACTCCGTCGGCCGACACGCAGTACCGGTCGGCGAAGGCTCCGTACCTGACGTGGAGCGGGCCGTCCCTCCAGCGCAGATCGCTGAGGATGTACGGTCCGGGGCGGCCGCCGAGGACACGGTCCAGCTCGGTGAGGAGGCGCTCGCACTCGGCCTCGTCCCTCGGGTAGACGGTCACGAACTTCCCGCTGGACCCCCGGTGGGCGTACTTGGCGTTGGCGAGGAACAGCGTCTCCAGGTCCGGGAGGAACTTGAAGGCGACACCGCGCGGTACGCAGTGGTCCCAGACGTCGTCCAGGATCGACTGGGCGTTGTCCAGGCAGGCCGAGACGTGGATCTTCCAGCCCTGTGGGGGAAGCCGAACGCCGTCCGGGCGGCAGGCCAGCCAGTCGCCGACCCTCTCGCGCGTCCACGACGCGGGGAGCGGGCCTCGGGCCTGGCGGAACCGACCGTGTGCCCCTCCGTGGGACGAAGGGGCGTCGTAGAAGTGCGGATCGGTGAGGCAGTAGACCTCGTACCGCTTGTCCACGGGGACCTCCCGAGCGGGTCGTCATCCCTGCGGGTGTCCTGGCCTTCCTTCCCACCATGGCAGAGCACGGCGGCCGGGACATCGAACGTCTGTCATCGGCCCGGCGTGAGATGCGCATGGGTGGGTCCGTGCGCAACGCACAGCCGACCCCTTCGCTTTCGCGGTCGTCCGGCGGCAACCTCCCGCGCAGCTGCGACGACGAAAATCTGTCACATCCATTGACGTCTCTCCCGCCTCAGCTTTACCTTCTGGCCGAAGTTACGCACAGTGTTCGCAATGTCGAACATCCGGGCAGGTCAGGAAGCCCGGCAACGAGCCGCTCTCCCGGAAGGGACTTGTCGTGTTCCCCACCCGCGCCCGTCGCTGGTCGACGCCTCGCCGCAGTGTGATGCTGACGATGGCGCTACTGGCCCTCTTCGCCTCGCTTCTCTCCGTGCAGACCGTCCACACCGCCCAGTCGGCCGCCGCGGCCGACGGCAAGCCGTACACCAACCCGGTCAAGTCGCAGAAGGGCGCCGACCCGTGGCTGGAGTACTACAACGGCAACTACTACCTGGTGACGACCTCGTTCACCGGTGAGCTGACCATGCGCAAGTCGCCCACGCTGGCCGGGCTCAGCACGGCGCCCAGTGTGCAGGTGTGGTCGGACACCACCTCCACCCGCAACTGGAACATGTGGGCCCCCGAGATCCACTTCGTCGACGGCAAGTGGTACCTCTACTACTCCGCCGGGCCGCGCGCCTCCGCCTGCTGCGACGACCAGCGCACCTACGTACTGGAGAGCGCCGGGTCCGACCCCATGGGGCCGTACACCTTCAAGAACCAGCTCGCCGGGTCCAACCTCAACCCGGGCGGCTGGCTGATCGACGCCAGCGTGCTCAAGCACAACAACAAGCTGTACCTGCTCGGCAGCGGTTCGGCGGGCGGCAGCAAGCAGAGCCTGGTCATCGCGCCGCTGAGCAACCCGTACACCCTCGCCAGCTCCACCTTCACCGTCATCTCCAGCCCGACCCTGAGCTGGGAGACCCAGAGCGGTGAGGTGAACGAAGGTCCCGAGCCGCTCTACCGCAACGGCCGTACGTTCCTGATCTACTCCGCCAGCGCCTGCTGGGGCCCCGACTACAAGCTCGGGCAGCTGGAGCTGACCGGGTCCGACCCGCTGCTCGCCTCCTCCTGGACGAAGAAGCAGACGCCGGTCTTCCAGCGCAGTGACGCCAACAGTGTGTACGCGCCCGGCCACAACGGCTTCTTCACCTCGCCCGACGGCACCGAGAACTGGATCGTCTACCACGCCAACGACGCGGCGAGCGACGGGTGCGACAACGGCCGTACGACCCGCGCGCAGAAGTTCACCTGGAACGCCGACGGCACCCCGAACTTCGGCACCCCGGTCGCCCTCGGGACCACCATCGCCGGCCCCTCCGGCGAGACCGCGACGACCCCGACCGCGTACACCATCGTCAACCGCAACAGCGGCAAGTGCCTGGACGTCACCGGCGGCAACGCGGCCGACGGCACCAACATCGCCCAGTGGACCTGCAACGGCGGGGCCAACCAGAAGTGGCGGATCGAGGACCGCGCCGACGACACCAGCCGCCTGGTGAACGTCGCCACCGGCAAGGTCGCCGACGTCACCGACTGCGCGAGCGCCGACGGAACCGACATCAGGCAGTGGTCCTGGCTGAACAACGACTGCCAGAAGTTCCGCATGGTCTACCTCGGCAACGACTACGTCCGGATCGTCAACGCGGCCACCGGCAAGGTCATGGACGTCACCGACTGCGGCACCGCCAACGGCACCGACGTCCGCCAGTGGTCCTGGCTGAACAACAACTGCCAGCAGTGGCGCCTCGTCCCCACCACCGCCTGATCCCGAAAGGCCCGGACAGAACATGAGACACCTCGTCAGACGGGTCGTCGTGGCCGCGGCAGCCGCGTTCGCCGTGCTCACCACCGTGACCACCCCCGCCCAGGCGGCCGCCCCGGCATCCCCGGCCGTCACCTTCACCAACCCGATAGCCGAGCAGCGGGCCGACCCGCACATCTACAAGCACACCGACGGCTACTACTACTTCACGGCCACCGTCCCGGCGTACGACAAGATCGTGATGCGCCGTTCCACCACCCTCCAGGGCCTCGCCACGGCCGCGGAGACCACGATCTGGACCAAGCACGCCAGCGGTGACATGGGCGCCCACATCTGGGCGCCGGAGATCCACTTCATCGACGGCAAGTGGTACGTGTACTTCGCGGCCGGTGCCTCCAACGACATCTGGAAGATCCGCCCGTACGTCCTGGAGAGCAGCGCGGCCAACCCCCTCACCGGCACGTGGACCGAGAAGGGCCGGATCGCGCTGCCGCTGGACACCTTCTCGTTGGACGCCACCACCTTCACGCACAACGGCACCCGCTACCTCAGCTGGGCGCAGAACGACCCGGCGGTCGGCACCGGCACCAACCTGTACCTGGCGAGGATGTCCAACCCCTGGACCATCAGCGGCAGCCCGGTGATGATCTCCAAGCCCGAGTACTCCTGGGAGACGATCGGCCACCGCGTCAACGAGGGCCCGGCCGTCATCCAGAAGAACGGCAAGGTCTTCATGAGCTACTCGGCCAGCGCCACCGACGCCAACTACTGCCTCGGTCTGCTGACCGCCTCGTCCACGGCGGACCTGATGAACCCCGCCTCCTGGGCGAAGACCACGACCCCCGTCTTCACCAGCAACGCCGCCACCGGCCAGTACGGCCCCGGCCACAACACCTTCACCACGTCCGAGGACGGAAAGTCGGACGTCCTCGTCTACCACGACCGCAACTACAAGGACATCAGCGGCGACCCGCTCAACGACCCCAACCGCCGTACCCGCTACCAGAAGCTGTACTGGAACGCCGACGGCACGCCCAACTTCGGCATCCCCGTCGCCGACGGCGCGACCCCGGTCCGGCTCTCCTCGTTCAACTACCCGGGCAAGTTCATCCGGCACTGGGAGTACCGCGCCAAGCTGGAGAGCAACGTCACCAACCTCGCCGACTCGCAGTTCCGGATCGTCACCGGGCTGACGGGCAGCGGCACGGTCTCGCTGGAGTCGGCGAACTTCCCCGGCTACTACCTCCGCCACAAGAACAACGAACTGTGGGTGGAGAAGGACGACGGCACGGCCCTGTTCGACGCGGACGCCTCGTTCCACCAGCGGGCCGGTCTCGCCGACACCGCGGCCGGCGTCTCCTACGAGTCGTACAACTTCCCCGGCCGGTACATCCGGCACTACAACAACCTGCTCTACACCCAGCCGGTCAGCACCACCCTCGACCGGCAGGACGCCACGTTCTACAAGGAGTAGGAGCCAAGCAGTAGGAGGAGCTGAGCAGTAGGAGTCGTGGAGTAGGGGGACGCGCGTCCCCCTACTCCGGCGGGGTGACCCGCACCAGGCCCGACTGGTACGCCATGACGACCAGTTGGGCCCGGTCGCGGGCGCCCAGTTTCGTCATCGCCCGGTGGACGTGGGTCCGTACCGTCAGCGGGCTCACGTACAGCTTCTCGGCGATCTCGTCGTTGGAGTGGCCCTCGGCGGCCAGGGACATGACCTCGCGTTCGCGGGTGGTGAGGATGGTCAGCCGGTCGGGGGCGGCGAGACGGCTGCCGGGGGTGGGGGTGGCGAGGAAGCGGGTGATGAGGGTCCGGGTGGCGGCGGGGGAGAGCAGCGTGTCGCCGGCGGCCACCGTGCGGATGCCGTCGAGGAGCACGTCGGCGGTGACGTCCTTGCCGAGGAAGCCGCTGGCGCCGGAGCGCAGCGCCTGGGCCACGTACTCGTCGATCTCGAAGGTCGTGAGGATCAGCACGCGGATGTCGGCCAGTTCCTCGTCGGCACAGATCACGGCCGTGGCGGTGAGCCCATCGGTGCCGGGCATCCGGATGTCCATGAGGACCACGTCGGGGCGGTGGACGCGGACGAGGTCGACCGCCTCCTGACCGTCGGTGGCCTCGGCGACCACCTCCATGTCCGGACAGGAGTCGATCAGGATCCGGAAAGTGGCCCGCAGCAGGGCCTGGTCGTCGGCGAGCAGGACGCGAATGGTCATGGTGCTGTTCTACTTCCGCTGATCATGGGCCGTTTCCGGGCCCGCGTTCGGCACCGGTGCGGTGGGGCGAGAGGCGTACGGCCGCAGCGGCAGGTCGGTGGTGACCTCGAAGCCGCCGCCGGGACGGTGGCCGGCGCTCAGACAGCCTCCGACGGACTGGGCGCGCTCGCGCATGCCGATGAGGCCGAAACCGCGGCCGGGCACGGAGGTCTCCCGCGGGCGGGGTGTTCCGTCGTCGGTGACCGTGATCGTCAGACGCCCTTCCTCGTACACCAGGCGGACCCGCGCGGCGTCCACGGCGGCGTGCTTGCTGACGTTGGTGAGGGCTTCCTGCACGATCCTGAACGCGGTCAGGTCCACGCCGGGGTCCAGCGGCCCGGGGACACCGTCGGTGGTGACGGTGACCGCGAGACCGGCGGACTCGCACGCCGCCGTCAGCTCCGGGAGCTGGTGGAGTCCGGGGGTGGGGGCCAGCGGCGCCTCGGGGTCGTCGGGCCTGCGCAGCACCCCGACCGTGCCCTTCAGCTCGCGCAGCGCCGACGACGTGGTGGCCGTCAGGTCGGTGAGGATGCGGTGGGCCTGTTCGGGATCGGTACGGGTGAGGTGCGCGGCGGTGCCCGCCTGGGCGTTGGCGAGGGCCAGGTGGTGGGCGACCACGTCGTGCAGATCGCGGGCTATGCGCATCCGCTCCTCGGCGACCCGGAGGCGTGCCTCCTCCTCCCGGGTGCGCTCGGCGTGCTCGGCGCGGGCATGCACCGACTTCAGGTAGGCGCGGCGCACCTGGGTCCCCCGTCCGGCGACGAGCGGCAGCAGCAGCCAGAAGACCGGGCCGATCGTCCTGAGCAGCAGCGACAGATGGTCCATCGAGTCGGAGACCACGGCCGCGAGCGTCATCGCCGTGATGGTGGTGCAGCCGTAGGCGCGGGTGGTCCTGCGGTCGGTGAGCGCGGCCAGCCAGTAGAGCGCCGCCATGATCGGTGCCAGCAGCAGAGGGGTGAGCAGATAGCCCAGGGCGACCGCGACGACCGTGCAGATCGCGGTCACGACGAGGGCGGCGCGCGGGTGGGTGCGGTGCTTCAGCAGCGCGAGACAGGACACGCCCATGAGAGCCATCCCGACCCGGTCCTGGTCCGGGGGCCGGGCGCCGGGCAGGGTGAGCGCGCTGCCGAGGGAGGCGCAGCCCAGCAGCGCCGAGACCAGCACCAGGTCGACGAGGAAGTGGTGGCGGTCGGAGAACTCCTCCAGCCGGTCCGCGTAGCGCCGTTCCCGGCTGGGGCTGCTGAGGGTCATGGGTGACTCCGGTCGGTGGACTGGGACCAATCGTGGTCGACGCGGGGGGAAAAAAACGCCCCGAGGGCCGTCCGTGTCCTTCGCCACGGACGGCTCCCGGTGGGGATGGGCGGGTGGATCAGGCGCGCGTCACCTCCAGCTCGGCGGTCTCGGCCGGAGCCGGATCCGCCTCGGCGCGGCGGGTCAGGGCCTCACCCTCCACATCGACGTGGGGCAGCGTCCGGTCCAGCCACTTCGGCAGCCACCACGCCTTGTCGCCGAGCAGCGCGAGCACGGCCGGCACGATCGCCATCCGTACGACGAACGCGTCGAACAGGACCGCCGAGGCCAGCCCGAACCCGATCATCTTGATCATGGAGTCGCTCTCGCCGATGAACCCGGCGAACACCGCGATCATGATCAGGGCGGCGGCCGCCACCACCCGGGCACTGTGCCGGAAGCCACTGGTGATCGCCTCGTCGGCCGAGTCGCCGTGGACGTACGCCTCGCGCATCCGCGAGACCAGGAACACCTCGTAGTCCATGGCCAGACCGAACACGATGCCCACCAGGAAGATCGGCATCAGGCTCATGATCGGGCCGGTCTGCTCCACGCCCAGCAGCTCCGCGCCGTGGCCCTGCTGGAAGACCAGGACGACCACACCGAGCGAGGCGAGCACCGACAGCAGGAAGCCGACGGCCGCCTTGAGCGGGACCAGCAGGGAGCGGAAGACGACCAGCAGCAGGACGACGGCCAGGCCGACCACGACCAGCAGGTACGGGACCAGCGCGGACTGCACCTTGTCGGAGACGTCGATGTTCAGCGCGGTGGTGCCGGTGACCTCGATCGTGGCCCCCGTCTCGGACTCGATGCCGGGCCGCTCGTCCCGGATGGTGGTCACCAGGTCCTTGGTCTTCTCGTCGGTCGGCGCGGTGGCGGGCACCACCGTGAAGACGGCCGTGTCACCGGCCTCGTTGAAGCGCGCGGGGGAGACGGACACGACGCCCTCGGTGGCGCCGATCTCCTTCGCGATCGCGTCGGCGGCGCCCTTCGCGTCGTCGGTGCCCTTGGCGTCGACCACGATCGTCAGCGGCCCGTTGAAGCCGGGCCCGAAACCCTCGGCGAGCGCGTCGTAGGCCCGCCGCTCGGTGGTCGAGGTCGACTTGGCCTCGTCGCCGGGCATGCCCAGCTGGAGGTCGGTCATCGGGATCGCGAGCGCGCCGAGGCCGACGACGCCGAGGAGGAGCACCGGCACCGGGCGGCGCAGCACGAACCGGGACCACCGGGTGCCGCCGTTGTCCTTGACGTCGCCCTCGATACGGCCGCTCCCGCGGGCCTTGCGCGAGAGCACGGCGTTCGGCCAGCAGCCGAGGACCGCCGGGACCAGGGTCAGCGCGATCAGCACGGCCACGACGACCGCGCCCGCCGCGGCCAGCCCCATCTTCGTCAGCATGGGGATGCCGACCACGGACAGTCCGGCGAGCGCGATGACGACGGTGAGCCCGGCGAACACGACCGCCGACCCGGCCGTGCCGGTGGCGAGGGCGGTGGCCTCCTCGGGCGTACGGCCGCCCGCGCGCTCCTCGCGGTAGCGGGAGACGACGAACAGGGCGTAGTCGATGCCGACCGCGAGGCCCAGCATCATCGCGAGGGTGCCCGTCGTGGTGGACAGCCCGAACGCGTCGGACAGGGCGAGGATCGCGGCCATGCTGAGGCCGACACCGACCAGCGCGGTCAGCAGCGGCAGTCCGGCGGCGGCCAGCGACCCGAAGGTGATCAGCAGCACGACGGAGGCTATGGCGACACCGATCACCTCGGCCATGCCGCCCGCGCCGCCCTGCTCCTCCATCGCGGTCCCGCCGGCCTCGACGGTCAGCCCGGAGCCCTGCGCCGCGTGGAGCACGTCCTCCAGGTGGGCCCTGCTGGCGTCGGTGAGGTCGTTCGCGGCGACCTTGTAGGTGACGGTCGCGTACGCCGTCGAGCCGTCCTCGCTCACCGCCCGGGCCCGGAACGGGTCGACGGCGCTCGCCACCTGCGAGCCGTCCGCCAGATCGGCCACGGTCTCCTCGACGGCCTTCTTGTTCTCGGCGGCGGTGACCTTCTCGCCGTTCGGGGCGACGAAGACGACCCGGGCGGTGGCGCCGTCCGCCGTGACCCCGGGGAAGCGCTGCTCCAGCAGGTCGAACGCCTTCTGGGACTCGATGCCCGGCATGGCGAACCCCTCGTCGGAGGCTCCCGGGGCCTTGAGGGCGCCGGCACCGACGGCGCCCAGGACCGCCAGCCACATCAGGATGACGTACCAGCGTTTGCGGAAGGCCAGCCGGCCCAGCCGATGAAGGAAGGTTGCCATGGGTCGCAGGTCTCCACGTCAGAAGTCTCGGATGTCCGCCAAGACTCCCCTCGCGGGCCCCGTCCCGTCGTCGTGCGGCTGCCGACAATCGCGCGTACTCAGAACGCAGTACACCGTCACCGCCGGGTCAGCCGGGGGGATGACCGGGAAGCGGCCGGGGGGGCGGCCCGGGGTGGGGCACCCCGTCGGCTACATGGTGTGCAGGGTGTCGCGGGAGGCGTTGATGAAGACCTTCAGCGCGTCCCAGAACGGCGTGTAGCAGGCGTCGAAGCGCGCCACGGCACCGGCGTCCCCCTCGATCATCGCCTCGATCGCCTTGTGGAAGGGGCTCGTCGCCCGCCGGACGGTGTTGGCGAGGTCCGCGACCTCCTCGGGGCCTTCCAGCGAGACGATCCAGGTGAGATTGCGCAGCGTGGCGTACTCGTCGCGCTGGAGCTCCCGCAACTCCCGCAGCTCCTCCACCTGTTCCGGTCCGAGCCCGCCCTCGGCGCCCCGGACCACGTCGGACACCTTCCAGTGCACGTCGTTCAGCCGCTGCGCCTGCTCGATGAACCCCGCGTACGCCGTCCGCCGCGCCTCCCGCAGCCGCTCCACCCGCTGCGCGCCCGCCGTCGTGTCCGCCTGTATGCGCGCCGCCCGCGCCGTGCCCCTGCTCGTCACCCAACTCGCCAGCACGGCCGTGCCGGCGGTGAGCGCGGCGATCCAGAACGCGTTGTCAGCCATGGCGGGAGCCCAGCGAGCGTGCGGTGACCCCGGCCAGATGGGCCGCGAAGACCGCGCGGGCGTCGGGGGTCAGGGTGCGCAGCGCCACCAGAGCCGTGATGACGACATCGCACAGCTCCGACCCGACGTCGTCCCAGGTGTGGGTGGTGCCCTTGCGCGGGTTCTGCCCGGTCGCGCCGATCACCGCCTGCGCGACCTCGCCGACCTCCTCCTGGAGCTTCAACATCCGCAGCAACAGGCCCTCTTGGCCGCCGTGCGGCTGCTCGGCCTCCAGCCAGGCGTGCAGGAGGGCGACGGACTGCCAGAGGTCGTCGGGGGAGTGGGTCTGCTCGCTCATGGGCGCAGCTTGCCACGCCCCTGTGACAACGACGGCGGATCCGCCGCGACGGCGGCGCTCACTCCTCGAACAACGCCTCCTGCTCGCCCTCCTTCTCCTTGCGCACCCGCTGGTTGCGCAGACCCACGACCACCGCCGTGACCGCGGCCGTACCGGCGAGCGCCGCCGGGACCATCCAGCCCCGGTCGACGACATGGTGGAACGCGTGGTCGAGGGAGAGCCGGCCGGGCCCGGCGACGGCGAGGCCGGCGGCGGCCAGGCCCAGCGACGCGGCGTACTCGTAGCCGCCCTCGGCGTTGAAGAACCCGTTGGGCGCGTGGATCGCGGTCGCGCCGCCCATCGCGCCCGCCGCGGCGGCACCGGCCGCGGGTGTCGCGAGGCCCAGCGCGAGCAGTGCGCCGCCGCCCGTCTCGGCGAGGCCGGCGGCGGTGGCGCTGGCCTTGCCGGGGGTGTACCCGACGGACTCCATGAACGCGCCGGTGCCCTTGAGGCCGTGTCCGCCGAACCAGCCGAACAGTTTCTGCGTCCCGTGCGCGGCGAGCACACCGCCCGTGCCCAGCCGTAGGAGCAGCAGTCCCAGATCACGTCGGTCGAATGAGGTCATGAGCTCTCCCGGGCAGCCGGTGCGTCGAGTCCCCTCCCGCGTATCCACCGTCGCACCGATCACACCTGCCCGACCCGCGCCGGACCGCCGTTCGGGTGGCCCCGCGTGCGGGGTGCGCCTCCGGTGGCGCACCCCGGGCAACGGTGTGAGGCTGGCCGCCATGACGATCGCACCCGCCAAACTCAGCGACCCGGCCGTCCGGGCCTTCGTCGCCGCGGTGAACGCCCATGACGAGGACGCGTTCTTCGCGCTCCTCACGGAGGACGCGACGATGTCGGACGACGGCTCCGACCGTGACGTCGCCGACTGGACCGACCGGGAGATCTTCTCCTCCCACGGCCACATCGAGGTCCAGCGCGAATCCGCGGGCGGGCGTGCCCTGGTCGCCAACTACCGCAACGACACCTGGGGCGAGATGCGCACCGCGTGGCGCTTCACCGTGTCGGACGACGGCAGGATCAGCCGGTTCGAGACGGGCCAGGCCTGAACGACGGGTTCGCCCCCGGGGCTTGCCCTAGTGTGCACTCCAACTCCTAACGTCCGTGGTCATGCAGACGAACTCGCACACGAGCACGCAGCCGTACACCCGCACCCTCGGCCGCAGCGGCATCCAGGTCAGCGCCCTCGGCTTCGGCTGCTGGGCCATCGGCGGCGAGTGGCAGGACACCGACGGACAGCCGCTGGGCTGGGGCAAGGTGGACGACGAGGAGTCCGTACGAGCGGTCCACCGCGCCCTCGACCTCGGCGTCACCTTCTTCGACACGGCCGACACCTACGGCGCCGGCCACAGCGAACGCGTCCTCGGCCGGGCTCTCGGCAAGCGCCGTGCGGACGTCGTCGTGGCCACCAAGTGGGGCAACCTCTTCGACGAGGCCACCCGCACCCGCACCGGGCAGGACGACACCCCGGCCCACGCCCGCCGCGCCCTCACCGCCTCCCTCGACCGTCTCGGCACCGACCACGTCGACCTGTACCAGCTGCACATCTCCGACGCCGACCCCGAGCGGGCCGCCGAACTCCGTGACACCTGCGAGGAGTTCGTACGGGAGGGCCTGATCCGGGCGTACGCGTGGAGCACCGACGACCCGGACCGTGCGGCCGTGTTCGCCGAGGGCCCGCACTGCGCGGCCGTGCAGCACCGGCTGAACATCCTCCAGGACGCCCCCGAACTCCTCGCGCTGTGCGCGGAGTCGAACCTCGCGAGCATCAACCGCAGCCCCCTGGCCATGGGTCTGCTCACCGGCAAGCACACCGGCGGGCGCGCCCTGGAGGCCGGTGACATCCGCAGCACCCCGCCCGCCTGGCTGCCCGGCTTCCACGCGGACGGCGGCGCCGACCCGGAGTGGCTCGGCCGGGTCGAGGCGCTGCGCGAGATCCTCACCGGCGAGGGCCGTACGCTCGCGCAGGGCGCCCTCGCGTGGATCTGGGCCCGCAGCCCCCACACCGTGCCCATCCCCGGCTTCCGCTCGGTCGCCCAGGCCGAGGAGAACGCGGGCGCCCTCGCGAAGGGGCCGCTCCCCGCGGAGCGCATGGCCGAGATCGACCTGATCCTGGGGCGGTGAGCGGCCCGGACGACGGCGCCCGGGGCAGACCTCGGCCCGGGCGGCTGTCGCGCTCCCGCTTCGTGAGCGTCGGCCGTCAGTCGCCCGGCCTCGATGGTGGTGGGCCGGGATGCCTGTGGGGCGATCGACGAGCAGCGCGTGACCAGGACGTAGGGGAGCGAGCCCTGTTCGCGGTTCAGGCCCACGAGCAGGGCCATGATCTCGCCGCGGGTGCCCTCGTCGAGGTTGCCGGCGGGCGCGTCGGCCGAGGAGCACCTTCGGCCGCCTGACCAGGGCGCGGACGATCGCGACTCGCTGCCGCCGCGACAGTCGGACAGTTCGGACGGGGCGTGGGTGAGGCGTTCGCCCGGCCCGCTCGCGTCGCCCGGCCCGCTCGCGTCGTCCGGCCCGCTTGACGCCGAGCGGGACGAGGGCGGTCTCGACCTTCTCCCGCGCGGTGAGCGTGGGGACGAGGTGGAGCGCCGGGAGGACGAAGCCGACCCGCTCGGCGCGCAGCCGGGTCGGTCCGGCCCACTGGTGGAGGCGCGGTCGGCGCCGTCACGCGGGTGAACCCGTACCTGGGTCGCTTCGTGGGTCTCCGTGAAGGGGGCGTGGGTCGGTTCACGCTGCGCAGGGGCGTCGACCGGCCGCATCCGGGAGGCGCGCCGACCGCCATGACCCCCGGCGATCTGATCGCCGGCGGCGCTGCCCGCGCCGGAACAGCCGCCCTGCCAGGAGAAGCGGCTCGGACACCGCCCGGACAAGGGACATGTGGTGGCAGCCGTTCCGTGCTCCGGTGCTTACCTCGCGGTCCCACGCGAGGTCCGCCCCCTTCCGGAACGCGGAACGGCTGCCGCCTCCCCCTCGGGTTGGCCACGGAAGCCGTCGCCTCCAAGTGTGAAGCTCTCGTGGAGACGAGTCCTGAGCATATGCCTGTCACGTGCTCCTATGGACCGGAGCATCAGTTTCCGTTTGTGTAGGTTGAGCCGTGGACGAGTGCCGTGTGTAACCGTTTCGGCTGCCTCAGCCCCGCCCCACGTACGGCATCGTCGTCGCCATCACCGTCGCGAACTGCACATTCGCCTCCAGTGGCAACTCCGCCATGTGCCGCACGGTCCGGGCCACGTCGGCGACGTCCATCACGGGCTCCGGCACGAGCTGCCCGTTCGCCTGGAGGACGCCGTTCGCCATGCGCTCGGTCATGTCCGTCGCCGCGTTGCCGATGTCGATCTGGCCGACCGCGATGCCGTACGACCGCCCGTCCAGCGAGAGGGACTTGGTGAGGCCGGTCAGGGCGTGCTTGGTCGCGGTGTAGGCGACGGAGTGCGGGCGGGGCGTGTGCGCGGAGATGGAGCCGTTGTTGATGATCCGCCCGCCCCGCGGGTCCTGCTCCTTCATCTGCCGGTACGCCGCCTGCGCGCACAGGAACGCCCCGTTGAGGTTGGTGTCCACGACGTGCCGCCAAGCCGCGTAGTCCAGCTCCTCCACCGGCACCCCGCCCGGACCGAACGTGCCCGCGTTGTTGAACAGCAGGTCCAGCCGCCCGAACCGGTCGCGCACGGCGGCGAGGAGCGCGTCCACGTCACCGGGGCGGGAGACGTCCGTACGGACGCACAGCGCCTCCGGGGCGCCGGCCGCGGTCTCGGCGAGCTTGTCCTCGCGGCGGCCCGCGAGCGCCACCGACCAGCCGGTGCGCAGCAGCTCCACCGCCACGGCGCGGCCGATGCCGGAGCCCGCACCCGTCACGATCGCGATCTTGGTTCGCATAGCGTTCATGGCCCCGCAGCGTAAAGGAGGGGGCGCGCCGGGCCGCGCAGAAAGCGCCCGCCATGCGGAACTCATTCGTCCGCCATCTGGGTGTTGTGTACGTGACAGAAGATCGTCGAACCTGGCCACTCCAATGCCAAGAGACAACTCCCGTCAGACGAGGGCCAGATGACACCCACAGCCCAGAACGCCCGCAACTCCCAGGGGCCGACGCCGTCCCGTTCGTCCCACGCGTCCGAACTCCGCGCCGCCGCCCGCCACTTCGACCGCCGCCGCTTCCTCACCGTCACGGGGGCCGCCGCCGCGCTCGCCTTCGCCACCAACCTCCCCGCGGCCGGCGCCGCGGCCGCCGCCACGCTCGACGCGCGGCGGATCACCGAGGACCCCTTCACCCTCGGCGTGGCCTCCGGCGACCCGCTGTCCACCTCCGTGCTCCTGTGGACCCGGCTCGCCCCGGCCCCCTACCAGCCGGACGGCGGACTGCCCGCCGAACGCGTCGCCGTGCGGTGGGAGTTGGCCCACGACGACAGATTCCGACGGATCGTCAGACGCGGCACCGCCACCGCCCACCCCGAGTTCCACCACACCGTCCACGTCGAGGTCGGCCACCTCGCCCCGGGGCGCGTCTACTACTACCGCTTCCGCGCCGGCACCTGGATCAGCGAGACCGGCCGCACCCGCACCGCCCCCGGCCGCGCCCACCTGACCGGCGCCACCGGCCTCTCCTTCGCCGCGGTCTCCTGCCAGCGCTACGACCAGGGCTACTACACCGCCTACCGGCACCTGGCCGAAGAGGACATCGATGTCGTCTTCCACCTCGGGGACTACCTCTACGAGTACGCCGTGAACTCCGTCGGCGGCGCCCGCAACTACACCGACCGCGTCCTGCCCGACCTCTTCAACCACGAGACGGTCACCCTGGAGGACTACCGACTGCGGTACGCCCTCCACAAGACCGACCCCGACCAGCGCGCCGCCCACGCCGCGCACCCCTTCGTCGTCACCTGGGACGACCACGAGACCGAGAACAACTATGCCGGCGACCACCCCGACGGCGGCGAGCCCTCCGAGGAGTTCCTGCTGCGCCGCGCCGCCGCCTACCGCGCGTACTGGGAGAACCAGCCGCTGCGCCGCCCCCAGCGCCCCGACGGGCCCGACATGAGGCTCTACCGCCGCTTCCGGTGGGGCCGCCTCGCCCAGTTCGACATACTCGACACCCGCCAGTACCGCTCCAACCAGGCCCAGGGCGACGGCTGGCAGATCCCCGGCCCGGAGTCGGCCGACCCCGCGCGCACCATGACGGGCGCCACGCAGGAGCGCTGGCTCCTGGACGGCTGGGCCGCGTCCGACGCCGTCTGGAACGTCGTCCCCCAGCAGGTCACCTTCTCCCAGCGCCGCAACGCCGTCGGTGACGTCTACCGAGTGTCCATGGACTCCTGGGACGGCTACCCGGCCTCCCGCGAACGCCTCCTCGCCGGCGCGGAAGCCACCGGGATCGAGAACCTGATGGTCCTCACCGGCGACGTCCACGTCGGCTACGCCTTCGACATCAAGCGCGACTTCGACGACCGCTCGTCGCGGACCGTCGGCACGGAGCTCGTCGCCACCTCCGTCAGCAGCGGCGGCAACGGCTCCGACAAGCCCGCGAACTGGGACACCTACATGACCGCCAACCCCCACATGCGCTTCTACCACGGCCGTCGGGGGTACCTCACGGTCGCTCTCGACCGCGAGGCCGCGCGCGCCGACTTCAAGGCCGTGCCGTACGTGACGACGACCGGCGCCGGGATCTCCACGGTGGCGTCGTTCGCGGTGGAGGCGGGCCGGCCCGGACTCACACCGGCGTAGTCACCAGCGCGTCGCCCCGACGGTCGTCCTCGCCGGGATAGCGCACCCCGATACGGTCGCGGATCGCGTCCAGGGTGCGCATCACGGCGAGGGTGCCGTCGAGCGGGACGAGCGGGGACTCCGTCTCGCCGGCGCGCAGGGCCCGCATGACCTCCCGGGCCTCGTGACGCAAGCTGTTGCGGGGCCCGTCGGCCGGGTCCGCGGCGAAGGTCTCCGGCTCGCGGCCCACGCGGTGCAGGACGAAACGGTCCGCGAAGAAGAAGCCGTCCGGGATGTCGATCCGGCCCTCGGAGCCGGTGACCGACGCGGTGGTGGCGGTGCCGCCGACGATGGAGCAGTGCACCGACGCGAGGGCACCGCTCTCCCAGGAGAGCAGCGCGCCCGTCTGGAGATCGACGCCCTCCTTCGAGAGCACCGCCTTCGCCGTCACGTCCGAGGGCTCGCCGAGCAGCAGATGAGCGAAGGAGATCGGGTACACACCCAGGTCGAGCAGCGCGCCCCCGCCCTGCGCCGGGTCCCGCAGCCGGTGCGACGGCGCGACCGGCCCGAGGATGCCGAAGTCGGCGTGCACCGTGCGCACCTCACCGATCGCGCCGTCCCGCACCATCGCCGCGAGCCGGCGCACCACCGGATTGCAGTACGTCCACATGGCCTCCATCAGGAACCGCCCGCGCTCCCGCGCCAGCGCGACCAACTCCTCCGCCTCGCGCACGTTCAGCGTGAACGGCTTCTCGCACAGCACGTTCCGCCCGGCCTCCAGGCACATCCCGGCGGCCGTCCGGTGCGCCGAGTGCGGCGTGGCGACGTACACCACGTCCACGTCCGTGTCCTCGGCGAGGGCGCGCCAGTCGCCGTACGCCCTCGGTATCCCGAAGCGTTCCGCGAAGGCGTTCGCGGAGTCCTCGCTGCGTGAGGCCACCGCCACGACCTCGGCGTCCGGCAGGTCGACGAGGTCGGCCGTGAAGGCCGCGGCGATCCCTCCGGTCGCCAGGATTCCCCACCGCACACGTCCGTCGTTCGACATCGCCACCCCTGTCCTCGGCCCCGGGGCGGGGCTGTGACCCCACCCACGTCGTACGAGCTGAGAGCATAGGTGGCGGAACGAACGGCGAGGGAGGGGCACATGCCCGAGGGGCACATACCCGGCTCGGCATCGGCCGAGTCGAACACGGTGGCGTCGATGGGGGAGCACACGGGGCCGGACACGGCGGCGGGACAGCGGTCGGCGGAACGGCCGGCACCGTCGGAACGGCCGGGACCGTCGGGACGGCCCGGTGCCGCGGGACAGCCCGGTGCCGCGGGACGGCCCGGTACGCCACGACGGGCGCGGTCGAAGCCGAACTCCACCGCCCTGCGCCGCACCGGCCTCCTCGTCACCCTCATCCTCGGCGGGCTCACCGCCACCCCGCCCCTGGCGATGGACATGTACCTCCCGGCCCTGCCGGAGGTCACCACCTCGCTGCACGCCCCCGCCACCACGGTCCAGCTCACCCTCACCGCCTGCCTCGCCGGCATGGCGCTCGGACAGCTGCTGATCGGCCCGATGAGCGACCGCTGGGGCCGCAGACGGCCCCTCCTGCTCGGCCTCGCCGTCTACATCGTCGCCACCGCCCTGTGCGCCCTCGCCCCCACCATCGAGACCCTCATCGCCTTCCGCCTGGTGCAGGGCCTCGCCGGTTCGGCCGGGATCGTGATCGCGCGGGCGGTGGTCCGCGACCTGTACGACGGCGACGCGATGGCCCGGTTCTTCTCCACGCTGATGCTGATCTCCGGGGTGGCCCCGGTCGTCGCGCCGCTGATCGGCGGCCAGATCCTCCGCGTCACGGACTGGCGCGGGGTCTTCGTCGTCCTCACGGCCATCGGCATCGCCCTGCTCGCGGTCGTCTGGGCCAAGCTCCCCGAGACGCTCGCCCCCGCCGAACGCCACAGCGGCGGCATCGGCGAGACGCTGCACGCCATGCGCGGCCTGCTCACCGACCGGGTCTTCATGGGCTACACGCTCGCCGGCGGCTTCGCCTTCGCCGCCCTCTTCGCGTACATCAGCGCCTCCCCGTTCGTGATCCAGGAGATCTACGGCGCCTCCCCGCAGACCTTCAGCCTGCTCTTCGGCGTCAACTCCGTCGGCCTCGTCGTCGTCGGCCAGATCAACGGCAAGATCCTGGTCGGCCGGGTCAGCCTGGACAAGGTGTTCGTCGTCGGCCTCACCGTCGTCGCCGTCTCCGCGACCGCGCTGCTGCTGATGTCCCTGGGCGTCTTCGGCGAGGTCGGCCTCGGCCCGGTCTCGGTGGCCCTGTTCGTGCTGATGTCCGCGATGGGCGTCACCCTTCCCAACACCCAGGCGCTCGCCCTGATGCGGGTACGCCACGCGGCGGGTTCCGCGTCGGCCCTGCTGGGTACCTCGTCCTTCCTGATCGGCGCGATAGCGTCCCCCCTGGTCGGCGTCGCGGGCGAGGACACGGCCGTCCCCATGGCCGTCGTCCAACTGACCGCGACACTGGTGGCCGCGGTCTGCTTCGTGGCACTGTGCCGTCCTTGGAACAGGCGTACGACAGTGGGTACTTCGACGAGTACGACGGTGGAGGGAGCGGAGAGCTGAGCGCGCCGAGACTGCGCACGGACACCCCGGAACGAGCCGGACTGGACCCCGAGGAACTGCGCCATCTCGGCCGAGAGGTGCGCGCGCTGACGGAAGGCGACAGCCCCCGGGCCCCCGCCGCCGTGGTCCTCGCCGGCCGCGGCCCCGTCATCGCCGTGGAGGAGGCCGCGGGCTGGGCCGTCCGCTACGAGGCCTACGACGAACGCGCCGACACCGGAGTGGAGCTGCCGCCCGGCTCCCGCGTCCCGGTGCGGCCGGACACCCCCTTCGACCTGGCCTCCCTCACCAAGCTCTTCACCGCCGTGGCCGCCGTCCAGCAGCTGGAGCGCGGCACCCTCGGCATCGACGCGAAGGTGGCGGCGTACCTCCCCGACTTCACGGGCGCCGCCGCGCACGGCCTCACCGTCCGCCACCTCCTCACCCACACCTCCGGGCTCCGCCCGGAACTCCCGCTGTACGACTGCCCGTCACCGGCCGCCCGGCTGGCGATGCTCCGCTCGGAGGCCCCGGCGGCGGCCCCCGGCACCGCCCACGTCTACTCCGACCTGAACCTCCTGCTGCTGCAGCACGTCCTGGAACGCCTCACCGGCCGGACCCTCGACGTGCTGATCCGCGACGGCATCACCCACCCCCTGGGCATGGTGTCGACGACGTTCGGCCCCTGCCCGGCCGCCGCGGCGACGGAGGACCAGCGCCGCCCCTGGGCGAAGGCGGACCGGGGCATGATCCGCGGCCGGGTCCACGACGAGAACGCCTGGTCCCTCGGCGGTGTCGCCGGCCACGCGGGGCTCTTCTCCACCGCCCGCGACCTGGCCGTCTTCTGCCGCACCCTGCTGGCCGGCGGCAGTTACGGTCCCGCGCGCATACTCGGCCCCGACTTCGTCGAGCTGATGCTGACGCCGCCGGGCCTCGGTTTCGCCCTGGACCAGCGCTGGTTCATGGGCGAGCTGGCGGGCCGGGGAGCGGCCGGCCACACGGGCTTCACGGGCACGTCCCTGGTCCTGGACCAGGCGACGGACACCTTCCTCATCCTCCTCACCAACGCGGTCCACCCCCGCCGCCGGGACCCGATCAACAGGGCGCGGGCGGCAGCGGGGACCCGGTTGGCCCGGGCGGTACGGGGGATGTGACCGGCCGCTGCCCCGCGGACGGCCCCGGGCGCCGCGGGATGAGCGCGGCCCGTCGTGGCTCAGCGGGGGCGGGCCGGGTCGGTCAGGTGCTCCGCCAGGCGGTCCACGAACGCGATGAGCCATTCCAGGCGTGGTCCGCCGCGAGCCACCCGGAACCCGTGCCGACGGGCGTGGAACGCGGCCCGGACGGCCTCCACCTGGGCCCAGCGCCGCAGCCGCCCCATGTCGATCTCGGCGGCCTCCGCGAAGACGTCCAGCACCCGGTGGACGGCCGCGCCGAGGTCGTCCGCCGCGAGGAGGCTCAACGCCCGTGACTTCAGCAGCGTGCCGCCGTCGTAGGCGCGGTCCCCCGCCAGCCCCTTGGGGTCGACGGCCAGCCACGGCTCACGCTCGGCCCGCAGGATGTTCCTGGCGTGGAGATCGCCGTGCACGACGGTGTCCGGCTGGTCCGGGCCCAGCTCCCGCAGTGTGGCCAGCGCGGCGTCGACCGTGCGGCGGGGCAGCGCGTGCGGCAGTTCCGTCGCGTCCGCGCGCAGTTCCTCCGCCCAGGCGCCGGTCCGCTCCCGCAGCCGGGGCAGCCCGGCCGGCGCGGGCACGGCCAGCCGCCGGCTGAGTCGCCCGGCGACCCGCACGATCTCGTCCTCGTCGCCGAGCTCCGCCAGCGTGGACGTCCGGACCCGCTCCAGTAGCATCGCGAATCGCTCGTCGTCCCGCCGGTACAGCCGTACGGCCCCGCACCCGCCCCACGTCTCGAACGCGTCCGGCTCATGGACGTTGCCGGGATGCGGGAACGACACCTTCAGGACCGCGCCGGGCTCCCCCCGCCTCGCCACCGGGACGATCACCCCGACCCCGCCGTGCACGACCTCACCGTCCGGCTCGCACCCCCACCGGTCCAGCAACTCCGCCACGATCCGCGGCAGTTCGGCGAGCCACACCGCCCCCGGCTCGCCCTCCCGCTCGACCGTGCTCCGTACGAACGCGTCGGGTACCTCGATCATCCCGGCACCCTACGCGCCGACCCGGACGGGGGGCCGGAGCCGAGGCGGCCGACGCGCTCACGCCCCCTCGTAGAATCGGCCCCGTGAAAGCCCCCGCCTCCCCTCCGGCCTCCTCGGCCGACACCCTCCGCACCGCCCTCGCCGGTCTGCTCGACGGGCTGCCGCCGAAGTCGGCCACGCAGGCGGTCGAGCGGCTGATCGCGAACTACCGGGGGCGGACGCCGACGCACGCGCCCGTGCTGCGGGACCGGTCGGACGTCGTGGCGTACGCGGCGTACCGGATGCCGGCGACGTTCGAGGCGGTGTGCTCGGCGCTGGAGGCGTTCGCGGCGGCGGTGCCCGGGTGGGTGCCCGGCGGCCATGTGGACGTCGGCGGGGGCACGGGCGCGGCGACCTGGGCGGTGAACGCCACCTGGGAGGGCGTGCGGCCGGTCACGGTGCTCGACTGGGCGGAGCCGGCGCTCGCGCTCGGACGGGAGATCGCCGCGGCGAACCCGGAACTGAAGAGCGTCGAGTGGCAGCGCTCCCGCATCGGATCGGCGCTCACCATCGAGAGCACCGATCTCGTCACCGTCTCGTACGTCCTGGGCGAGCTGACCACGGCCGACCGCGCGGCCGTCGTCGAGTCGGCCGCGACCGCCGCGCGGGCCGTCGTGATCATCGAGCCCGGCACCCCCGACGGCTACGCCCGGGTCATCGAGGCACGCGACCGTCTGATCGCCGCCGGCTTCCACATCGCCGCCCCCTGCCCGCACAGCGCCGCCTGCCCCATCGTCCCCGGCGAGGACTGGTGCCACTTCTCGGCCCGGGTCAGCCGCTCCTCCCTGCACCGCCAGGTCAAGGGCGGCTCCCTGCCGTACGAGGACGAGAAGTTCAGCTACGTCGCCGCCACCCGGGTCCCCCCGGCCCCGGCCCCCCACCGCATCGTCCGCAGACCCCAGATCCGCAAGGGCCAGGTCCTCCTGGACCTCTGCGAACCCGAGCCGGCCCTCACCCGCACTACCGTCACCAAGCGCCACGGCCTCCTCTACCGGGCGGCCCGCGACGCGGAGTGGGGCGACGCCTGGCCGCCGCCCGCGGACGACGACGGGGCGCCCTGACGCCGGCCACCGAGGGGCCGCGATCGCCGACGGGACGCCGCACGGACGCCATGGCCGGACCGGGAGCCCCCGACCCTCACCGCGCGACCCGCAGCACCTCGCCCGGCGACGGCTCATCGGACACCGGTGGGCGCACCTCGGCTCGGGAGAGCCTCCCGGCGTAGGCGGTCGAGCCATCCCGCCCGGACGGCGCACAGCGTCGACCCGATCGGCTCGAAATCCGGTTGCGCCGCCCACCCGGTCTCCGGCTATCTCATCGATCATGTCCCTCACACCGCACCTGGCCGAGATATCCCCCGCCAACCTCGACGCCGCGCTCGGCGTACGCGTCCGCCCCGATCAGGAACACCTCGTGGAGCCGGTCGTGCAGTCGCTGGCCGAGGCGTACGTCCACCCCGGGGTCGCCTGGCCCCGGCTCATCATGGACGGGGAGCGTGCGGTCGGGTTTCTGATGGCCTTCCTCGACATCGACTGGAAGGGCGACGGTTCGGGCACCGACATCCGTTCCGGGCTCTGGCGGCTCAACATCGCCGCCGACGAGCAGGGCAGGGGCTACGGCCGCTTCGCCGTCGAGTCCGTGGCCGCCGAGATCCGCCGCCGAGGGGGAGACCGCCTCTTCGTCACCTGGCACCCCGGCCCCGACGGCCCGGAGGCCTTCTACCTCGGCCTCGGCTTCCGTACGACGGGGGAGACCAGCGGCGGCCAGACGGTCGGCGTGCTGGAGCCGATCGGACCGGGGCCGACCGGATGACGGCCCGCCTCGGTTCCCCGGGCGAGTTCTGCTGGATGGACGTCAAGACCCGCGATCTGCCCGGCATCGCCGCCTTCTTCGCCGCCACCCTCGGCTGGCACCTCACGGTGGACGAGGAGGACCCGCGCCGGTCCACGAAGATCACCACGGGGGACGGCCATCGCGTCGGTGGGGCGAGCGACCTGGCGCATCCCCTCTACTCGCCGAAGACCCCGGCCCACATCGCCTTCTACCTGGCCGTCGACGACGTCGACCGCCGCACCGCCACGGCGGTGGCGAACGGGGCGCGGCTGGTCGTCCCGCCGTTCGACGCCGGGGACCAGGGGCGCGTGGCCACGCTGGTCGACCCGGTGGGTGCCGCCGTCTCCCTGTGGCAGCCCCACCGGTTCAGTGGATGGGCGTTCTCTCCGGGCGCCCCCGGCGCCCCGCACCGCATGGTCCTGACCTGTCGACAGCCGGACAGGGCAAGGGAGTTCTACCGGGAGGTGACCGGCACGGACCTCGTCCACGCCGACTTCCTCGCCGGCGTCCCCCACGCCGACCTCGTCGAAGGCGGAGCGGCGCGGTGGGACGTCGTGGTCGGCGTCGACGACGTGGAGACGGTCGCCGCCCGAGCCCACGGCCGGGTCGCGTGGTCGGCGGACGGCGGCCGCCCGGCGCTGCGGCTGGCCGGCCCGGAAGGGCTCACCCTCCGGGTGGTCCAGCTCCACCACCGCCTCGGGGACCGCTGAGACGGCGGTCCCCCTCGCCGGTTCACGACGACTCGTCGGCCGTACGGCCCTCCGTCGTCCGCCCCTCCGCCGTCCGCCCTTCCTGCCGCTTCTCCTGCAGCTTGCGCAGCAGCTCCCGCTTCTGGGCCCGGGGGTCGAGGCCGCCGCCGACGCGGCCGCTCGCGGAGCCGCCGCGCAGGGCCTCGCGGCCGAGGTTCCGGCGGGCGCCGCCCACTCCCAGCATGTTTCCTGCTCCACCTCGGGTCATGACTGGCTCCCTTCCTGTGGCCAGACAGCAGACGAGACGGTTCGTCTCGTCGATGTTCTCCACCATGAGGCGAGACGTACCGTCTTGTCAACCTGATAGGTTCGGAGCATGGCCAACAAGACCGTCCCTGATTCCGCCCGGCGCAGCGAGAAGTCGCGTCGCGCCATCTACGATGCCGCCCTCGCCCTCGTCGGTGAGGTCGGATACCAGAAGACGACCATCGAGGGCATCGCCGCCCGCGCCGGCGTCGGCAAGCAGACGATCTACCGGTGGTGGTCCTCGAAGGCCGAGGTGCTGCTGGAGGCGTTCCTCGATCTGAGCGCCCAGGCGGCGGAGGCCACCGCACCGGCCGAGACGGTCGGGGAAGGGGCCGAGTACGGGATCCCGGACACCGGGGACCTCGAAGCCGACCTCAAGGCGGTCCTGCGCGCCACCGTCGACGAACTCCTCGACCCCAAGTTCGAGATCCCCTCCCGCGCCCTGGCCGCCGAGGGAGTGGTCAACCGGGAGCTGGGTGTCGAGTTCGTCGGCAAACTGCTCGAACCCCAGCTGCAGTTGTATGTGAAGCGTCTGCGCGCGGCCCAGGAGCAGGGCGCCGTACGCCCCGACATCGACCCGCGGATCGCCCTGGAACTCTTCGTCTCCCCGCTCGCCCAGCGCTGGCTGCAGTACACGGGCCCCATCTCGCACGAGTACACGGACGCCCTGGTCGAGTACGCCCTGTACGGCCTCGCGCCCCGCTGACCCGGTCGACCCGACCCACCCGGTCGAGTGTGACCAAGACGACCCGGTGACGATCGAGCGGGGCCGGACTGTGGGCGGTAAATCCCCTCAAAACACGGGATAGACCGCCATCCCTGTCCGCACCCCGGCATCGCCCCACCTACCCCGGATGTGGGCTCCGGCCACCCTCGGCGCAGGATGGTGGGACCATGGGGACATGCTGTCCGCACCACAGCGAGGCGAGGCGATAGATGAGCGCGACGTTCGGCGGCCGGACCGGTCGGCAGGGCAGGTTCTCCGAGTGGCTGCGTGCCCGTCGTACCGGCCGCCCGCTCGACCCGGCCGCCGACGAAACCGGCCGTGAGGAACTGCTGCTCGCCGCGGCCGCCGCCGGACTCCCGCTCGCGCCCGCCGCGTACCCCTCGGGCTACCGGTGTTCGTGCGACCGCGTCGGCTGTCCCACCCCCGCCCGGCACCCGGTGTCGTTCGCCTGGCAGACGCAGTCCACCACCGACCGCGGCCAGATCGAGCGCTGGGCCCGGCACCAGCCGCAGGCCAACTTCATCACCGCGACCGGCATGGTCCACGACGTGCTGGACGTCCCGCTCGCCGCCGGACGTGAGGCCCTGGAGCGGCTGCTCGCCTCCGGGATCGAGGTGGGCCCCGTCGCGGAGTTCGAGTCCGAGTCCGACAACGGACGGCTCCTCTTCTTCACCCTCACCCGGGGCACCCCCGAGGACGAGGACGAGTGGTGGCCCTGCGAGCTGGACTGCCACCCCGAGACCATGGACGAGCACCCGGGCCTGCGCTGGCACTGCCGGGGGTCCTACGTCCTCGTGCCGCCGGCCCGGCTCCCCGGTGACCTCGGCGTCCACTGGGTACGCGGCCCCGAGCACCCGCTGCCGGACCCCCTGACCCTGCTGGAGATCCTCACCGACGCCTGCTCACGCCACGTGGGCGAGCAGTCGGACCACGCGCATTCGGCCTGGCCCTCCCGAGGCTGATCCCGCGCTCCCGGCGCGTCGCCCGACGCCCGGGGCGTCACTCGCCCTTGGCGCCCGTCAGGCCGCCCACCTGGCTCACGACCCGCACCTGCTGGTCGGACTGCGTCTTCGCCGGGTCGAGGACCGCCTGGTTGTTCACGAACTCCAGGGTCAGCGACTGCTTCGGCTCGCCCGTCATCAGGGCGCGCACGGCCGCGTCGTTCACGGGGATGCTCACCCCCGGCGCGGCGGTCTGCTTCTGGTAGTGGCGGGTGGTGAAGAAGACCAGCGCCCCGCCGTCCGTGGTGCGCAGCCCCACCGGCGCGTAGTCGCCGTTGGTGAGGGCCTCGTCGACGTACTGCCGGGCCAGACCCGGCTTCTCCGCGTTCCGCTGGCGCCGCGCGCGCTCCTCGGAGGTGTACGGGCCGTCCGCGAAGAGGGCGCTGTCCTCCTTCAGGTACGTCACGTACCGGTCGGGCAACTGCGCGGGCTCCACGGAGAGTTCGGCGTCGTCGGGCTGCACCACCTGGGCGTGGCCGTCCTCGTCCTTCTTGAACTCGGGCATGTCGGCGGCGGGCACGATGGTGAGGAAGGAGACCTCCCACAGGTCGGTCAGCCCGTCACGGGTGAAGACGAACAGCCAACGGTCCGTCTTGTTGCCCTTGTTGGCGGTGGCGTCGGCGACGAACCAGCGTGGCCACGCCGCCTTCTCCGGGATCGTGTAGGTGACGTCGGCCAGCTTGAGCGGCACATGGTTCGGATTGCCGCTCGGGTTGATCTTCGCGCCCGAGCGGAGCTTGCCGCCGTCGATGTCGGCGAGCGCGCCGGTGACCCGGGAGGCGTCCTGGGACTGGTCGTTCGCCTTGTCCGCCCTGTTGTACGCGGTGGTGAAGTCCTGCAGCGCGCGCTCCGCCTCCGCCTGGGTCGCCGTGGGAAGGACCTCCAGGTCGCCCCGGACCACCACGCACCCGCTCGCCGTCAACGACAGCGCGGTGACCGCCGTGGTCACCAGCGCGCCACGCCCGTACGCGCGAAGCCCGCCCCGGCGACGAAGCCCGAGGAACCCCCCGCCTGTACGAACCGGACGAACCTCACGAAGCCTTCGTGGGCTCCGAACCCCGCGCACCCTGCTCATCAGGAATCTTCACCTTCCCCTTCCCGGAGGCGAACCCTACCGGGGCGAGGAACAGCGCGAGCGTCGGGATCAGATAGAGGCCCCAGACCGTGACTTGGAGGACCGTCGGGTCGGGCTGGAAGTTGAACACACCCTTCAAAAGGGTGCCGTACCAGCTGTCCGGCGGGATCGTCCCGGAGATGTCGAACGCCTTGTCCGTCAGGCCGGGCACGAAGTCGGCCTCCTGCAGGTCGTGGAAGCCGTACGCGAGGACACCGGCCGCGACCACGACCAGCATGCCGCCGGTCCAGGTGAAGAACTTCGCGAGGTTGATGCGCAGCGCGCCCCGGTAGAACAGCCAGCCGAGCACCACCGCCGTCGCCAGGCCCAGCAGGACGCCGGCCAACGGGCCCTCGGTGCCGTCGCTCGACGCCCTCACCGACGTCCACACGAACAGCGAGGTCTCCAGGCCCTCCCGGCCCACCGCCAGGAACGCGGTGGCCACCAGCGCGCCCGTGCCCATCCGCAGGGCCGCGTCGAGCTTGCCGTGCAGGTCGGCCTTCAGATGACGGGCGGTGCGCCGCATCCAGAAGACCATCCACGTCACCAGGCCCACCGCGATGATCGACAGGGAGCCGCCGAGCGCCTCCTGCGCCTGGAAGGTCAGCTCCTGGGAGCCGAATTCGAGGACGCAGCCGAAGGCGAGCGCCAGCCCGACGGCGACCCCGATACCGATCCAGATCGGCTTCAGCGCGTCCCGGCGGTCCGTCTTCACCAGATAGGCGATGAGGATGCAGACGACGAGACTGGCCTCCAGGCCCTCCCGCAGACCGATCAGATAGTTCGCGAACACGGCCTAGGCCCCCTTCGAAGGCGTCTCGGACGCCGCCTCGAACAGCGCCCGCCCCCACCAGTCGTCCGCGTCCCGGACGCCCGGCGGAACGGCGAAGACCGCCGAACCCACGTGCTGGATGTACTCGTTGAGCGCGTCCGTGGCGAGATTGCGCTGCACCGGGATGAATCCCGTGCGGACATCACGCTGGTACGCGAGGAAGAACAGGCCCGCGTCCAGCCGGCCGAGGCCGTCCGTGCCGTCGGTGAAGGAGTAGCCGCGCCGCAGGAGCGTCGCCCCGTCGTTGGAGTCGGGGTGCGCGAGCCGCACGTGCGCGTCCGGCAGCATCGCCTTCAGGAACGGCTCGTCCCGCTCCTTCGCCTTCCCCACGGGCGCGCCCTCGCCCTTGTCGCGGCCGAAGATGTCCTCCTGCTCCCGCAGGGAGGTCCGGTCCCAGGTCTCGATGTGCATCCGGATGCGGCGGGCGACGAGATACGAGCCGCCGGTCATCCAGGCGGAGTCCGCGTCGACGTCCTTCTCGCCCACCCACACGAACTTCCGCAGCCGGTCCGTCTCGGTGCCCGCGATGTTGCGGGTGCCGTCCTTGAAACCCATGAGGTTGCGCGGGGTCTGCGCCTCGGGGGTGGTCGAGGAGGTCTTGCCGAACCCGAGCTGAGACCAGCGCACCGACACCTTGCCGAAACCGATGCGGGCGAGGTTGCGGACGGCGTGCACGGCCACCTGCGGGTCGTCCGCGCAGGCCTGGACACACAGGTCCCCGCCGCTGCGGGCCTGGTCGAGATTGTCGCCGGCGAACTGCGGCAGGTCCACGAGGGCCTCGGGGCGCCGCCCCGCCAGACCGAACTTCTCGAACAGCGACGGTCCGAACCCGATCGTCAGCGTCAGCCGGGACGGCTTCAGGCCCAACGCCTCCCCGGTGTCGTCCGGCGGGGCCTCCGGCAGACCGCCGTAGGCGCCGTCGCCGACCGCCTTTCCGGCCGTCATCCGGCGAGCCGCGGTCGTCCAGTCCTTGAGCATCGCCACGAACGCGTCGCGGTCCTCCGTCTTCACGTCGAACGCGGCGAAGTGCAGCCGGTCCTGCACGGGCGTGGCGATCCCGGCCTGGTGGGCGCCGTGGAAGGCGACGGCCGCCCCGGCCGCCGGGGCCGCCACGTCGTCGCCGGTGCGCGCCACGGCGACCGCGCCGCCGGCCGCGGCGGCACCGAGGGCGAGCCCGGCACCGCCCCAGCCGATCAGCGCGCGCCGGGTGGGCGGCTGGGCGTTGCTGTCCGCTTCCGTCATCAGCTGACTCCCGTGCTCACCCGGTTACTTGACGACCGCGGCGGCGAGCCGCGACAGGGGCTCGGCGAGCGCGTTCACCGCGTCCGACAGCTCCTTGCGCTCCGCGTCGCCGACCTTGTCGTAGGAGACGAAGTCGTACCCCGTCTTGTCCGCCCGGTACTTGTCGAGGAGCGTGTTCAGTGCCGCGAACTGCTGGTCGAGTTCCTTCGTCAGCTCCGGGTCGTTCTCGGCGGCGACGGACTTCAGCAGCTCGTACGACTCCTCGGCGCCCTCGACGTTGGCCTTGAAGTCGACGAGGTCGGTGTGCGAGTAGCGCTCCTCCTCACCGGTGACCTTGCCGGTGGCGACCTCGTCGAGGAGTTCCTTGGCGCCGTTGGCCATGGAGGTCGGGGTGATCTCCGCCTTGCCGACCCGCTTCCGCCAGTCCTCCAGATCGGTCACCAGCTGGTCGGCCAGTGCGGAGTCGCGGTCGGTGAGTTTGCCGTCCTGCCACAGCGAGCGCTCCAGGCGGTGCCAGCCCGTCCAGTCCTTCTCCGGGTCCTGGCCCTCCTCCAGACCGTCCTCGCGCACATCCACCTTCGGGTCGATGTCACCGAAGGACTCGGCGACCGGCTCGGTGCGCTCCCAGCCGATACGGGACGGCGCGTACGCCTTCTTCGCGGCCTCGACGTCCCCGTCCTTGACGGCCTCGGCGAACACCTTCACCAGCGGAATGGTCTCGTCGGCCTGCTCCTGCGCGTACTTGCGGTACGAGGCGACCGCCTTGTCGAGCCTCGGATCGCGCTCGGCGATCTTTCCGCTGCCGGTGGCCGTGACGGCCTGCCGTATGCCGTCGCCCTTCATGCCGGGCTTGCAGGCGATCTGGTACTCGCCCTCCTTCACCTCGGCGGTGACCTTCTGCTTGGTGCCGGGGCCGATGTTCTCCCGCTCGGTCACCACCCGGTCGTCCGGGAACAGGATGTAGACCTCGGTGACCTTGGAGCCCTTGTTCTCGATGTCCAGCTCGACGTGGCCCGCCGGGAACTCCTTCTTCGACACCTCGCACGCGGTGTCGGTCGCGGTCACCGCGATGACCCCGTCCGCGCCCGCGCTGCTCTTCTCGGTGCAGCCGGTGACGGCGGTCAGGGCCGCCACGGTCGTGGCGGCGGTCACGACGGAGAGTCTGAAGGGGCGTCTGAGGGGGCGCATTTCGGCTCCAAGGAAGGGCACAGGGGACACACAGAGAAGGTGAGGCGGGCCCCTAGTTATCTGAGGCTTACCTCACCAATCGCTGTGTTCCCAGTGAAGCCCTCTCCTCGGGGCCGTACGAGCACGGCCCGATCACGGTGGCTCAAAACAGCCCCCATAGTCCGGTCAAGGGTGGTTCAAGAGACCCATTTCGCGGTCAAGAACCCCGTTTCGGTGTGATCAGGACATCACCCGTCCGCGGATGCGGGAACACCTCCACCGGCTGCCGGTACACCTCCGACAGCAACCCCTCCTCGAAGACCTCGGCCGGCGGCCCGTCCGCCGCGATCCGACCGTCGCGCAGCACGGCCACCCGGTCCGCGTACGCCGCCGCCAGCCCGAGATCGTGCAGGACGACGACCACCGCGTCCCCGGCCCGCGCCCGTTGACGGCACACCCGCAGCACCAGCTCCTGATGCCTGAGGTCCAGCGCGGCCGTCGGCTCGTCCAGCATCAGCAGCGGCGCCCGCTGCGCGAGCACCCGCGCCAGCGCAACCCGGGCGCGCTCGCCCCCGCTCAGCGCGGAGAAGGGCCGGGCCGCGAACCCCGTCACCTCCGTCACCGCCATCGCCTCCGCCACGGCCACGTCGTCGGAGTCCGCCCCGCCGTCCCCGTCCGGCTGCCGCGCCCAGGGTGCCCGCCCCATCCGTACGACCTCCTCCACGGTGAAGGGGAACGACAGGGTGGCGGACTGCGGCAACACGGCCCGCCGCAGCGCCAGTTCGGAAGCCGACCACTCACCCACAGGCCGCCCGTGCACCCGTACGACCCCGCCGGCCACCGGCAGATCCGCCGCCAGCGCGCCCAGCAGCGTCGACTTGCCCGCGCCGTTGGGCCCGCCCAGCGCCAGCACCTGACCCGCGCGCGCCGCGACGGACACGCCGTGGAGGACCTCGCGCGCGCCGAGGCGGACGGTGACGCCGTCGGCCTCGGCGAGGACGTCACCGGGGTCGGACGGGGCCGGGGGAGTGGGAGCTCCCGAGCCGAGACGTCCCCGGAGGAGCCCGCGCAGGGACCCCGTGCCCGATGTGGACCTGGTGCCCGTCGTGGTCCTGGTGCCCGATGTGGACCTCATGCCCAGCCTCCCTGCTTGCGACGGGTCCTGCGCAGCAGCCAGAAGAAGAACGGGCTGCCGATCAGGGCGGTGAGGACTCCCAGGGGCAGCTCGGCCGGCTGGACGATCGTGCGGGCCGCGAGGTCCGCCGCCAGCAGGACGACCGCCCCGGCGAGCGCGCTGCCAGGGATCAGGAACCGGTGCCCCGGCCCGGCCGCCATCCGCAGCAGATGCGGGACGACGAGCCCCACGAACCCGATGACACCCGACACGCTCACGGCGGCGGCGGTCAGCAGCGCGACGACCAGGATCAGCACGACCCGCAGCCGCTCCACGTCCACCCCGAGATGCCGCGCACCGCGCTCGCCCAGCGCGAGCAGGTCCAGCTTGCGCGCGTAGAACGGCGCCACGGCCAGCCCGATCACCGCGCACGGCAGCACGGCCAGCACCTTCGGCCACGTCGACTGCGCCAGCGAGCCCAACTGCCAGAACGTGATCTGGTTGACGGCCGCCGTGTCCTCCGCGAGGAAGATGAACAGCCCGATCGTGGCGCCGGCGAAGGCGTTCACCGCGATCCCGGTGAGAATCAGCGTCACGACCTCGGTCCGGCCGCCCGACCGCGACATCGCGTACACCACGAACACGGTGATCAGCCCGGCCACGAACGCGAGGACCGAGACCGTCCAGTTCCCGAGGAACGTGATCCCGAACGCGATCGCCGCGACCGCGCCCACCGCCGCGCCCAGCGAGACCCCGATGACACTCGGCTCCGCCAGCGGGTTCCCGAAGACGCCCTGCATCAGCGCCCCCGCACACCCGAGCGACGCCCCGATCAGCAACGCCAGCACGATCCTCGGGAACCGCACGTTCCACAGCACCGACTCGGGAACGCGTTCCAGCTCCGCCCCGCCGAGCCCGATCCGATGCGCGACCGAGGAGACCACGTCACCGGTGGGGATCGGATAGGCCCCGAGCCCACCGGCGACCGGTATCAGGACGAACAGCGCGACGATCAGACCGACGGTGAGCAGCAGCGGGGCACGACGACGCCCGGAACCGGAGGGCTGCCGACCGCTCTTCCCCGCGCCTTCCACGGCCGCGCTCGCCCCGCCGGTCCCGTCCGCCCCGTCCGCCCCGCCGGTCCCGTCGGATCCGTCGGCCCTCTCCGGCTCAACCGGCTTGTCCAGTACGGTCACTTGGTCCTCTCACGGATGGGGTCGGCCCGGCCCGGTCGGTCACCGGCGGTGCGGTGACCTGGTGCGACCCGGGGCCTGGTTGATGTTTCAATGCGGGGGTGACCGACTTCGATGTGCTGCGGGTGTTCTGCGGGCCCCGCGGCGGATACGGCAACGAACTGGGCGTCGTCCGCGAGGGCTCCGTCATGCCCGACCGCGCCGAGCGCCAGGACTTCGCGGCCAAACTGGGCTTCAGCGAGACCGTGTTCGTGGACGACCCCGAGCGCGGTGTCATCGACATCTACACCCCCTCGCTGCGCCTGCCCTTCGCCGGACACCCCTGCGTGGGCGCCGCCTGGCTGCTCGACGTACCCGAACTGGTCACCCCGGCCGGAGTCGTAGGGGCCCGGCTGGACGGCGAGTTCAGCTGGATCGAGGCCCTGCCGGAGTGGGCCCCGCCCCGCACGTTCCGCCAGTACGCCTCCGCCGCCGAGGTCGACGACCTGCCGGTGCCGCCGCCCGGCGAGTGGATCTACGCCTGGGCTTGGGAGGACGAGGCCGCCGGCCGGGTCCGTGCCCGGGCGTTCCCCGGCCGCGACGACGGCATCGACGAGGACGAGGCCACCGGCGCGGCCGCCCTGCAACTGACCGCTCTACTGGGCCGTGCCCTGAACATCACCCAGGGCACCGGCTCCCAACTCCTGACGGCACCGCAGCCGCACGGCTGGGTGGAGGTCGGGGGCAGGGTGTTCCTGGAGAGGTGAGAGCGCCTTGGTAGCAAAGGCGCTCTTCTCAGGGGCGCGGGGAACGGCGCGACCAGCCCGACCAGCCCCCACGAACCCGCACCGGGCACACGACCTCAGCGGCCCCGAAACCCCCCGCCCCGGCGAGCGCGGCGGCTACGCGCTCAGGGGGAACTCCTCGCCCAGAGCGAGGAAGACCGCGGTGTTGAGCGAGAACGCCCGCTTGCACTCGCTCACGATCCGCTGCTTCTCCAGATCGTCGGCCCGCACCCGGTCCAGCAACTCCCGGTACCCCCGCTTGAACGCGGCCGGGTTGGTGATCTCCTCGAAGACGTAGAACCGCACCCCGTCGCCCTTCTTGGCGAAGCCCCACGTCTTCTCGGCCCGGTCCCGGATGATCTGCCCGCCGGAGAGGTCGCCGAGGTAGCGCGTGTAGTGGTGGGCCACATAGCCGCCGGCCCAGGTACGCGCGCACTCCGCGACCCGCTCCGCGTACTCCTCGGTCGCCGGCAGCGCCCTGAGCGTCGCCCGCCAGCCGGGGCCGCGCAGATGCTCCAGGTCCCGCTCCAGCGCGCCGAGCCGCATCAGCTCGGGCCGCACGAACGGCCCCGCGACCGGGTCGTCGGCCAGCCCCGGGGCGGCGCTCTCCAGGGCCTCGTACACGAACCACAGCTGCTCGGTGTACCGCGTGTACGCCTCGACGCCGAGTTTCCCGCCCAGCATGTCGCCCATGAACGTCGTGGTCTCCGCCTCCGTGTGCTGCTCGTGCGAGGCGGTGCGGATGAGCGTGGAGAACGCCGTGTCCGAGGTGACCGACGCGTTCATGGAGGCCTCCGGTGCCGATGAGAGGTGGACGAGAACCTGCTGCCATTTTCTATAGTTAGGCTTACCTAAGTCAACAGGTTCCCGACTCCCTGTCGGTAAAAACGGTACCCCGGATCACCACCACTTCCCCAGGGAATCCACGCACGAAAGAACCCGCCGCCGGCCCGAGGCCGGCGGCGGGTTGCGACGAGGCGGAGCCGCGACAGGGGCGGGCGGACCTACGGCAGCGTGAGGATCTCCGCGCCGGTCTCCGTGACCACCAGCGTGTGCTCGAACTGCGCCGTCCGCTTGCGGTCCTTCGTCACGACCGTCCAGCCGTCGTCCCACATGTCGTAGTCGTACGACCCGAGCGTGAGCATCGGCTCGATCGTGAAGGTCATCCCGGGCTGGATCATGGTCGTGGCGTGCGGGGAGTCGTAGTGCGGGACGATCAGCCCCGAGTGGAACGACGAGTTGATGCCGTGCCCGGTGAAGTCGCGCACGACCCCGTACCCGAACCGCTTCGCGTACGACTCGATGACGCGCCCGATGATGTTGATCTGCCGCCCCGGCTTGACGGCCTTGATGGCGCGGGCGAGCGACTCCCGGGTCCGCTCGACGAGCAGCCTCGACTCCTCGTCGACCTCCCCCACCAGGTAGGTGGCGTTGTTGTCGCCGTGGACACCGCCGATGTACGCCGTCACGTCCAGGTTGACGATGTCGCCGTCGTTCAGCACGGTCGAGTCGGGGATGCCGTGGCAGATGACCTCGTTGACCGAGGTGCACAACGACTTGGGGAAACCGCGGTAGCCGAGCGTCGAGGGATAGGCCCCGTGGTCGCACATGTACTCGTGCGCGACCCGGTCCAGCTCGTCCGTGGTGACCCCGGGCGCGATGTGCTTGGCCGCCTCGGCCATCGCCCGGGCCGCGATCCGGCCGGCGATCCGCATCGCCTCGATCGTCTCCGGGGTCTGCACCTCCGGCCCGGTGTACGGAGTCGGGGCGGGCTTGCCCACGTACTCGGGACGACGGATGTTCCCCGGTACGGGGCGGACGGGGGAGAGCTTCCCCGGTGCGAGCAGCGACTGGCCAGACATGCCAGCGAGTTTAACCAGCGGTGGTGGGGGACCATGTCGGTGACGACTGCCGAAGGGAACTCAGGTCATGCCCCTGTTCAAACGGCGTACCGCCGGCAAGCCCGGTGAATGGTTCTACTGCCTGGAACACAAGAAGGTCGAAGAGGGCCCCGACTGCCCCGGCAAGGACCGCATGGGCCCCTATGCCTCCCGCCAGGACGCCCACCGGGCCATGGAGACGGCCCAGGAACGCAACGCGGAGTGGGAGAACGACCCTCGCTGGCACGACACCCCCACCCCGAACGGCAACCCCGACTGACCTCCCCCGACGACCCGGGCACCGCCTCTCCCCTCCGGCCGGGGGCGGTGCGGCCGACGGGTCGCCGCTGAGGCCGCCGAGGACGCATGCGGTCACCAGCGGGTCTGGGGTGGCGAGGGCAGGTGGTCCGTCAGTCGGGAGGGGGAGATGCGGTCGCGGTAACGCCGGAGCCCCCGCTCACCGGCGGCCGCGCCGACCGGACGCTGGACAGTGTCGAGGTGGACGTCGGACGCGGCCGACGCCGCCAGAGCCTCATGGGCCGGCGCGACGAGTTCCCGGTCGCCGCTGGTCGACGAGAGCACCGTCACCCCCGCCCGCCGCGCGTCGTGCACCCGCTCCGACAGGTCGGCGCCCGGCGCGGACGGCGCCACCACGAGCAGGGTCTCGCCCCGCCGGGCCGCCGACACCCGGCCGAGCCCGCCCGCGAGATGCGCCGGATCCGAGGCCCGCGCGCGGTGCCGGACGAGCGTGGGTGAGGCACCCGGCGTACCGGACCAGACCGCCTCGTCGACCAGACGCGCCGCGAGATGCCACGGCTCGTACTCGGCCCTACCGACGAGCAGCAGCCCACCGCCGTACGACACCACGCATCCCCGCAACGCCCCGCGAACCATCACGTGGCCCCCGGCCACACCTTCCCGGCCGGCACCTCACGCACCCACGCGAGCCGTACGGCGCCCCCGCGCCCGCGTCCTGCCGCAACCGGACACTCGTGACCCGGTGTTCACCCCGAATTGGCCCGGGCCGGGCACGCAGGCCGAACAGCCACACCCACGTCACCGCACCGTCGCGCCCACGAGCCGCGCCCACCCCCAGGAGCCCCCCATGCCCCCCACGCCCCAGTCCAGCGTCCCCTTCCGGGCCGGCCGCGAAGGCTACGCCAGCTTCCGGATCCCGGCGGTCGTCGTCACCCCCTCCGGCACCCTGCTCGCCTTCTGCGAGGGACGGGTCGGCGGGCGGGAGGACTTCGGGAACATCGACATCGTGGTGAAGCGGTCGACGGACGGCGGCCGGACCTGGGGCCCGCTCCAGGTCGCCGCCAAGAACGGTGACGCCCTCGCCGGCAACCCCGCCCCCGTCGTCCTCGACACGGGCCGGATCCTGCTGGTCCACGTCCGCAACGCCGCCCACGCCACGGAGGACGCCATCCGCCGCGGCGAGGTCACCGCGGCGGACGGCCGTCGCGTCTGGGTGCAGCACAGCGACGACGAGGGGCAGACCTGGTCCAACCCCAGGGAGATCACCCAGCAGACCAAGAAGCCGCAGTGGCGGTGGTACGCCACCACCCCCGGCCACGCGCTCCAGCTCACCACCGGCCGCGTCGTCGTCCCCGCCAACCACTCCCTCCCGCCCGCCGGCGCGGACAACGGCACGGAGGCCAAGTACAACGGCGGACACTGCCTGCTGAGCGACGACGCGGGCGCCACCTGGCGCATCGGATACGTCGACGACAACACCGACGGCTACATCAACGCCAACGAGACCACCGCCACCGAACTCCCCGACGGCCGGCTCTACTTCAACACCCGCAACGACTCCCCGTCCCCCGGCACCCGCGCCGACGCCCACTCCACCGACGGCGGCGAGAGCCTGGTCAAGCCGTTCCGGCCGCAGGCGGGCATCGTCGGCCCGGTCGTCGAGGGCAGCGTCCTCCAGCTCCGCGACCCCGACCTGCTCCTTTACTCCGGCCCCGCCGACCCCGGCTTCCGCGCCCTGATGACCGTCCGCGCCAGCACCGACCACGGCGTCACCTGGCGCCCCGTCCACACCGTCGACGGCCTGCCCGCCGCGTACTCCGACCTCGTGCGCGTCGACCGGGACACCGTCGGACTGCTCTACGAGACAGGCGACTTCAGCGCCTACGAGACGATCACGTTCCGCCGCGTCCCCGTGACCCTGCTCGGCTGACAGCACTCACCTGAGCGTCGCGCGCGCCGGCCCCGCACGTAAAGTCGGCCCATGACCTCTACAGACAGTGCACAGCAGTCCGCCGCGAAGAGCCCCGCGAAGGCACCCGCCAAGGACCCCTGGGACCTGCCGGACGTCTCGGGGCTCGTCGTCGGCGTGCTCGGCGGCACCGGTCCGCAGGGCAAGGGCCTCGCCTACCGTCTTGCCAAGGCCGGCCAGAAGGTGATCATCGGGTCGCGGGCCGCCGACCGCGCGCAGGGCGTCGCCCAGGACCTCGGCCACGGTGTCGAGGGCGCCGACAACGCCGAGACCGCCCGCCGCAGCGACATCGTGATCGTCGCCGTGCCGTGGGACGGCCACGGCAAGACCCTCGAATCGCTGCGCGAGGAACTGGCCGGCAAGCTCGTCGTCGACTGCGTCAACCCGCTCGGCTTCGACAAGAAGGGCGCCTACGCACTGAAGCCGGAGGAGGGCAGCGCCGCCGAGCAGGCCGCCGCCCTGCTGCCGGACTCCCGCGTCACCGCCGCCTTCCACCACCTCTCCGCCGTCCTCCTGGAGGACCCGGAGATCGAGGAGATCGACACCGACGTGATGGTCCTCGGCGAGGAGCGCGCCGACGTCGAGATCGTGCAGGCGCTCGCGGGCCGCATCCCCGGCATGCGCGGCATCTTCGCCGGCCGGCTGCGCAACGCCCACCAGGTCGAGTCCCTGGTAGCCAACCTGATCTCCGTGAACCGCCGCTACAAGGCCCACGCGGGCATCCGGCTCACGGACGTATAGGCCCGGACGCGAGGCGACGTACGTACGCGTACGGGCATGGGGGACACTGGACGACGCACCACCTCGTCCGACCGCCTTCCCAGGAGCCGACCCCCATGCCCCGCCTCGCCGTCTACGCGCTCGTCGTCTGTCTCCTCGCGATCACCGCGGCCGTGGTCTCCTTCAGCCGGGGCAGCTGGCTGGGTGTCGTGTGGGTGCTGATGGCCGGCCTGTCCTCCAACATGACCTGGTACTACGTCCGGAAGGCGAAGCTGGAGCGCTCCGCCGCCGGCTGAGTAGGCGGCCGTCACATCCCCGTGAGGCAGATGTCGCTGTCCTCGCGCCAGAAGCGGTAGAGCCAGTAGCCGCAGTCGGACAGCCGGTCCTCGATCCCGAGGCCCCGCATGAACGCGTCGATCACGTCCCAGAACACGCCGTTCACCGCCGGGATCCACAGCACCGCGAAGACGAGCAGCAGCCCGAAGGGCGCCAACGGCTCCACCTGGCGACGGATCTTGTACGACAGCCAGGGCTCGATGACGCCGTAGCCGTCCAGGCCGGGCACCGGGAGGAAGTTCAGGATCGCCGCCGTGACCTGGAGCATCGCCAGGAAGGCCAGGGCGAAGAGGAAGGCGCGCGGGACGCCGTCGGTGACGCCCAGCCAGAAGGGCGCGGTGCAGACGGCCGCGAACAGCACGTTCGTCAGCGGGCCCGCCGCCGAGATCAGGCTGTGCTTCCAGCGGCCCTGGATCCGGCCCCGCTCGATGAACACCGCGCCACCGGGCAGACCGATCCCGCCCATGATCACGAACACGACGGGCAGCACGATGCTGAGCAGGGCGTGTGTGTACTTCAGCGGGTTCAGGGTGAGATAGCCCTTGGCGCCGATGGAGATGTCACCGCTGTGCAGGGCGGTACGGGCGTGCGCGTACTCGTGCAGACAGAGCGAGACGATCCACGCCGAGGTCACGAACAGGAAGACGGCCAGCCCGGGCTGCTCGGCGAACCCGGTCCACGTGGCCCATCCCGTGACCGCCATGACGGCCACGATCCCCACGAACACGGGGCTGATCCTCCGGTCGCTCCGGCGGGACGCGGCGGTGGTCATGGCACTCCTAGCTGGGTCGATGTCGACTCGATCACTCGTATGGACGCACCGACGGTACCGGGCGCACGGCGAAAACGTCTCGCGATCGCCTCCGAGTTCCTAGCAAGGTGGGGGAGTACGTGCCGGGACGGCCGCTCGGAGCGCCGACTCGACGCACCGGACACCGGAACCCGAGCATGACACCCGGCCCGAGCACCGGTACGGGCCCTGGCACGGCGGCCGGAACCCGAACCCGATTTCGATCCCGACAGAGACAATGGACCTCGTGCGCTACCGCATCCTCGGCACCACCCAGGCCCTGCAGTCCGACGGCACCCCCGTCCCCGTCGGGGGCGCACGCCTGCGCGCCCTGCTGACCGTGCTCGCGCTGCGACCGGGACGCACGGTGCCCGCGACCGTCCTCGTCGACGAGGTGTGGACCCACGACCCGCCCGCCGACGCGCCGGGCGCGCTCCAGGCGCTGGTCGGCCGGCTGCGCAGGGCGCTCGGCCCGGACGCGGTCGCCTCGGTGAACGGCGGCTACCGGCTCACGGCCACCCGGGACGACGTCGACCTGCACCGCTTCGAACGCCTCGCGGACGAGGGCGCCCGCGCGTTCGCCGACGGTGACCCGGCCAAGGCCGCGGACGTCCTCGACGACGCCCTCGCCCTCTGGCAGGGCCCGCCCCTCGCCGACCTCCCCGACCGTGCCGCCGAGGCCGCGCGCTGGGAGACCCGCCGCCTCGACGCCCACCGCACCTGCCTCGACGCCGCCCTCGCCCTGGGCCGTCCCGACGCCGCCCTCCCGGACCTCACCGCCCTCTGCGACACCCACCCCCTCGACGAACCCCTCCAGGCCCTCCGCCTCCGCGCCCTCCGCGACACCGGCCGCACGGCGGAGGCCCTGGCCGCCTACGAGCAGGTACGCCGCCTCCTGGCGGCCCGCCTGGGCACGAGCCCGGGCCCGGTCCTCAGCAGACTGCACTCAGAACTGCTGCGATCGAACGAAACCGCGCCCCGTCAGGGGCGCGGGGAACTGCGCGACCAGCACCCACCGGAGGGACGTCCGGGGGTCGAAGGGGCGCAGCCCCTTGAGGAAGGGACGGGAAGGGGCGGCGGGGGCGAGAAACCTCACCGGCACCCCCACCCCACCCGCCCCCCGGGCAACCTCCGCGCCCGCCTCACCTC